>CAKVBA010000003.1 GCA_934725305.1 uncultured Parabacteroides sp.
TTTAACAGATTTAAATGATTTCACAACTGCTTATTTAACAGCATTCTAACGACGTTGGAACGGCATTAGAGAAAAAAGCCATATAAGACTGTCTGTTTGGGTAACGACGCCCCAACGACATAGCCTTGTAAACTCACGGACAATAGCTATAAAAAATACAATAAGCCGGCGAGCAGATAAGAGGCTATTAACCCCGCCAAAACGGAGTAGGCTATTTTTGGAAATTGGGTAACTACTCCTTTCCGACGGAGTGCCTACCCAATCCGAACGGAGTGCCTACCCAATTTCAAAAAAGTCTATACCCTTTTTGAGAAAAGTCTATAGACTAATTCCGAAAAGTCTATAGACCTTTGAAAGCCAGCCTATAACCTTGTTTTACAAGGCATTCAGTCCAAGGCGGATTGGTCGGTCAACCTTGGCGAAATGGCCCATTGCCCTTAATGGTTTTCTCTCTCGCTGTTAGCAAAAACGAGCTTAACTAAAATACAATAACTACTATAATTTAGGGATAGTACTTCCGTCCAGGGCGTTGCCCTGGCTAACCAAACCATTGCCCATGGCATCCGCCACGGGCGCTGTTGTTACGTTGCGTAAACACGTGAATATTATCGTATTGTGTTTGTGAGTTAAGCGCGCCTCCGAATGGAGGGCAAAGTTCTCTTTAGCCCAAGGCAACGCCCTGGGTATGAGTAGAATATTACAACGCCTTTAGCGATCATTTATAATATATATTAGTTAAAGAAGTGTAATATAGCAGCTGTTTCATAAATTATTTGTTCTTTTGCAAGAAAATTGGGTGGTGTGTTCTCTGAACACACCTTGTTGTTTTATTTATGAAAACTAAGTAGTGTCTGATGGCTGAAAATAAAAGAATAAGCAGAGTTTCTTTTTTCCATTCCCGTCTCACTTCAGTAATCAGTATCTCATTGGTTCTTTTCCTGTTGGGGCTGATTTTCTTGATGGGATTGCTCGGCAATAAATTGTCAGTTTATGTGAAGGAGAATATATCTTTTTCAATCGTTTTAAACGATAATCAGAAAGAGGCGGATATCAAGCGGATGAAGAAAAATCTGGAGGCGATGCCTTTTATCAAGTCAGCCGAATACATTTCCAAGGCCCAAGCCGCTAAAGAGCTGGAAGAGGAGCTGGGAGAAAACCCGGAGACCTTCTTAGGCTTTAACCCTCTGCGAGCCTCTATCGAGGTGAAGCTCCATTCCGAATATGCCAATCCGGACAGCTTGCAGCTGGTGGAAAAGAAAATCAAGGATTATACCTCAGTGTCTGAGCTGTTGTATCGTAAGGATATGATGGAGATGGTTCATTCCAACATGAAGCGAGTGGGCATTATCTTGCTGGGACTGGCCGCCGTGCTGATGGTTATATCATTTGTGTTGATAGGCAACACCATCCGTCTTCTGATCTATTCCAAACGCTTTCTGATTCATACCATGAAACTGGTGGGCGCCACAGCCGGATTTATCCGTCGGCCCTTTATCCGCTATAATGTGGTCAGTGGCATTCTGGCATCGCTATTGGCTATTCTGATGCTGACCGGAACGCTCTATTATTTGCAGACGGAGCTGGAGGGATTTATCCATATCCTGGATATGCAGACGTTGTTGCTGGTTTATGCTGTGGTGTTTGTCCTGGGCATCCTGTTGTCGGTAGTGGCAACGATTGTTTCGGTGAACAAGTATCTCCGGATGAATGTTGATAAGTTGTATTATATATAAATGTAAAGAGATAAAGAAAATGGCTAAAAGAGATTTTGCTTTTGGTAAAGAGAATTTCATACTGATTGCTGTTGCGGTCTTGCTGATCGTGATAGGATTTGTATTGATGAGTGGCGGAGGTTCGTCGGATGGCGTATCGTTCAATCCTGAAATATTCAGTTCGCGTCGCATTGTAGTGGCTCCGGTAATTACTGTGTTGGGTTTCTTTTTGGTGATTGTGGGAATCCTGTGGAATCGTAAGGGAAATAAGACAGAAGATGAGTTGGATTGAAGCGTTGCTTTTGGGCCTTGTACAGGGCTTGACAGAATATCTGCCGGTCAGCAGTAGCGGCCATTTGGCTATTGGCTCTGCCTTGTTTGGCATTGAGGGCGAAGAGAACCTGACCTTTACCATCATTGTGCATGTTGCTACGGTGTTGAGTACATTGGTGATCTTGTGGAGAGAGATTGATTGGATTTTCCGTGGCTTGTTTAAGTTCGAGATGAACAGCGAGACCCGCTATGTGATGAACATCTTGATCTCTATGATTCCGGTTGGCATCGTCGGACTGTTTTTCAAGGATGCGGTAGAGGCCGTGTTTGGTTCGGGTCTGCTCATTGTGGGCTGTATGTTGCTGCTAACCTCTTCGTTACTGGCCTTTTCTTATTATGCCAAGCCACGTCAGAAAGAGAACATCTCGCTGAAAGATGCCTTTATCATTGGTCTGGCTCAGGCTTGTGCGGTGATGCCGGGTCTTTCCCGTTCGGGCAGCACCATTGCGACCGGCTTGTTGCTGGGTAACAATAAGGCTTCGTTGGCACAGTTCTCCTTCCTGATGGTGATTCCACCTATCTTGGGCGAAGCGTTGCTCGATGTGCTGAAGGTGATGAAAGGCGAAGAGCTGGGCGGAAATATCGAGACATTGCCGCTGGTGGTAGGCTTCTTGGCTGCGTTTGTTTCGGGATGTGTGGCATGTAAATGGATGATTAACATAGTAAAGAAGGGTAAGTTGATCTATTTTGCAATCTATTGTGCGATTGCCGGATTGGTAACAATTGCCTGTTCGTTGATGAACTAAAAGGAAGATGGATTTTTTAGCAGGAGAGATACTCTATTTTAATAAGCCACTCACGTGGACTTCGTTTGATTTGGTTAATAAGTTTCGTTATAAGCTGTCGCGAAAGCTGAAGGTGAAAAAGATAAAGGTGGGCCATGCCGGCACGCTCGATCCGTTGGCAACGGGTGTGATGATTGTCTGCACGGGCAAGGCCACGAAGCGCATCGATGAGTTTCAGTATCAGACCAAAGAGTATGTGGCTACGTTGAAATTGGGAGAGACAACGCCCTCTTTTGATTTGGAGAAAGAGGTGGATGCCGTGTATCCGACCGATCATATTACCCGCGAAGAGGTTGAGCGGGTTTTGCAATCGTTTGTGGGCGTGATTCAGCAGGTGCCGCCGGTCTTTTCGGCCTGCAAGGTCGAGGGCAAACGAGCTTATGAGCTGGCACGCAAGGGCGAAGAGGTGGAGCTGAAGTCGAAGACCTTGGTGATAGACGAGATGGAGCTGTTGGAATACGACATGCCTGTGATTAAGATCCGTGTGGTGTGTAGCAAGGGTACTTATATCCGCGCATTGGCCCGCGATATTGGTCAGGCTTTGCAGTCGGGTGCTCATCTGATTGCTTTGGAACGTACCCGCATCGGTGATGTTACGCTCGATCAGTGTATGTCGCCCGATGCTATTGATGAATTCTTGGAAAAGAATGTATGTATCGGGGAGAGCGACTCCTCGGATGAGATTAGGTGATGAAATAAATAAAAAATATATAGAGTAGCATTATGAAGCTTTCGAAATTCAAATTTAACTTGCCGACCGACCTGATCGCTTTGCATCCGGCAAAGAATAGAGATGAGTCGAGAATGATGGTTGTCAACCGCAAGACGGGTGAAATTGAGCATCGTCTGTTCAAGGATATCTTAAACTATTATGGAGAAAAGGATGTCTTTATCTTTAATAACACAAAGGTTTTCCCGGCACGTCTGTATGGCAACAAGGAGAAGACAGGCGCACGTATCGAAGTCTTTTTGTTGCGCGAATTGAATGAAGAGTTACGTTTATGGGATGTCTTGGTGGATCCGGCCCGTAAGATTCGTATAGGTAATAAATTGTATTTCGGAGAGGATGATTCAATGGTTGCCGAGGTGATCGACAACACCACTTCCCGTGGTCGTACACTGCGTTTCCTCTATGACGGCAATCATGATGAGTTCAAGAAAGCATTGTATGCGTTGGGCGAGACTCCGCTGCCACGCTATATCGAGCGCGAGGTGGAGCCGGATGATGAAGATCGCTATCAGAATATTTTTGCCACCGAAGAGGGCGCGGTTGTGGCTCCGGCTGCCGGCTTGCATTTCAGTCGTGAGTTGATGAAGCGTCTCGAGATCCGTGACTGTCAGTTCGCCTTCTTGACCTTGCATTCGGGTTTGGGCAACTTCCGTGAAATTGATGTGGAAGACCTGACCAAGCACAAGATGGATTCGGAGCAGATGTTTGTCAATGCAGATACAGTTGAAGCCGTTAATGCGGCCAAGGATGGCGGCCATCAGATCTGTGCGGTAGGTACTTCGGTGATGCGTGCCATCGAGACTGCGGTCAGCACCGACGGCCATTTGAAGGAGTTTGAAGGCTGGACCAATAAGTTCATCTTCCCGCCGTATGATTTTAGTGTGGCAACAAGCATGGTAACCAATTTCCACATGCCGTTGTCAACCTTGTTGATGATGACTGCCTCTTTCGGTGGTTATGAATTGATTATGGAGGCCTATGAGGTAGCGCTGAAAGAGAAATATCGCTTCGGTGCTTATGGTGATGCCATGTTGATTCTTTAATGAATAGAGAGATTGAGCCATGGTAAAGACCTATTTGGGGCTGGGAACGAATATAGGAAACAAGCGGCGCAATCTGATTACGGCGGCTGCCCTGTTGGCCGAACGTGCCGGCGATGTGTTGTCGATTTCCAGCTTCTATGAGACGGAGCCTGTCGGATTTCAATCGGACAATCAGTTTTTGAATGCGGCGGTCTATTTAGAGACAGCTTGTTCTCCGCAGGAGCTGCTCGAGATAACGCAAGCCATTGAACGGGAGATGGGACGCACTTCCAAGAGCGTCGATGGCCAGTATAAAGACCGGATTATCGATATTGATATTCTGCTTTATGGAGATTGGGTGGTCAATGAAGAGACACTGACGTTGCCTCATCCGTTGATGCAAGAGCGAGAGTTTGTGATGGCTCCATTGGCCGAGATTGCGCCGATGGCGGTTCATCCGGTGTCTGGTAAAACAATGCAACAGATATTTGAAGAATTGGTATGAATAAAGAGATTAAGAAAGCCATGACAGAAGGCATTGTCTTCAAGAAGGCAAGTGCAGGCGCTCCTTCCGGTGAGCGCAGACCTAAGTTGTCAGACTTTATGCGTGGAACCCATGGTTCGGCTTCGGCCCGTAAGAAGGCAGAATATAAGCTGAAGCGTGCTCGCAGACCTACGCAGCGTCGTAATAATGGTTGAGAAATAGGACGGTGTGTCATAGTGGCAACCTAACAAAGGCTGTATCAAAAACGATCCTTTTGATACAGCCTTCGTTGTCTGTTATAATGGTGTTATAACGGTGTTTTAATGATGTTAAAACGGTGTTATAAGAGTGCACACTTGCGCCTCTTTGGTTATCTGAACCGTTTCTGCAACTCTTCATCTGTTATCAGCGAGAGAATCGTTTTCCCATCGGGCGTCAGATTCGGATCGGCACATGAAAAGAGAGTCGCAATCAGATGATCCATCTCATCCGAACTCATCGGTTTTCCCGGTTTAATGGCAGCTGCTTGGGCCAGTGATACCGCGATGGTCTTGGCAATCTCTTCCTCCACATGACAATCCGTCTCCATTGCCAGATTGACAATGTCTTTGATGAGCATACCGGGATTGCTGTTGTCGATGCCGGCAGGAACGCCATTGATGGCATATGTGTCATTGCCCAAATTACTCAAGTCGAAACCGATATAGCGGAGATCGTCCAGCAACTTTGGCAAAACGATTGCTTCGTCGGTCGTAAACTCCACAATCTCGGGGAACAGCACCTGTTGGGACGCTCCTTTTTGCTGAGTGATATTGCTCAGATACTGGTCGTATAAGATGCGCACATGAGCCCGGTGCTGGTCAATCAAAGCCAATCCCGACTTGAGAGACGTGATGATGTAGCGACCTTTGTATTGTGAGCAGATATTGTTGGTTTCGGGAAACAGATGAGCATCCATCTCTTGAGGCGCAGCGGCAATAGACTCTATATCGTCAGTCATCACATTCTCCAAAGCACCCATTGCAGCCAGTTCTTGCTGTACGGCGGCTTTGTCCTCTTCAAACCCTTGATACAATTTAGACCAGTCAAACTCCGAAGGCTGAGATGTGGACGAAGCGGCCGGTTCGTCAAACGGATTATAGTTGCGTTGGAGCTGGACCTTCGGTGCCTGTTGTTGAGTTATCGGATGTTCAGTCGGATTATAGACCGGAATATCAATCGCATCCGTCATGTCGAAGTCGATAGTTGGAATGGCACTCGATTTTGCCAATGCTTCGCGGACAGCAGCCATCAATATCTGCCAGATAGGTTGTTCGTTCTCGAACTTAATCTCCGTCTTTGTTGGGTGTATGTTCACATCTATGGTGGCCGGATCAATGGTGAAATAGATGAAATAGTTGGGCTGTTCACCTGCCGGAATCAGTTGGTCGTAGGCCTGCATCACTGCCTTATGAAAATAGGGATGCTTCATGTAGCGGCCGTTGACAAAGAAGTATTGCAGAGCGCCTCGCTTCTTGGCCGAATCGGGTCGGCCTACGAAGCCGGAGATAGAGACTAATGAACTCTGGACATCAATGGAGAGCAGTTTTTGATTCAGGTTTTTCCCATACACATTGATGATGCGTTGGCGCAGTCCTGATGAGGGAAGGTTCAATATTTCCGTATCGTTGTGATAGAGAGAAATTGCCCGGTCTTGATTGGCCAAGGCGATGCGTTCAAACTCTGTAACGATGTTGCGGAATTCTGTCTCATTTGATTTAAGGAACTTGCGTCGGGCCGGCACATTAAAGAAGAGGTTTTTCACCGAGAAGATTGATCCTTCGTTACAAGCATCCGGTTCCACCTCTTCAACAGTCGATCCTGCCAAGGTAATGCGCGTACCCAATTCACTGCCTTTGGCACGTGTGCGCAGTTCCACATGAGCAACAGCCGCAATTGAGGCTAATGCTTCACCACGGAATCCCATGGTATGTAGTGCAAACAGATCGTCGGCCGAGGCAATCTTCGAGGTCGCATGGCGTTCAAAGGCCATTCGTGCATCTGTCTCAGACATGCCTTTTCCGTCATCAATCACCTGGATAAGGTTCTTTCCCGCCTCTTTGATGTTGACGCGGATTGATGAGGCGCCGGCATCCACTGCATTTTCTACCAACTCTTTCACAACGGAAGCCGGGCGCTGTATCACTTCACCCGCTGCAATCTGATTGGCTATGTGATCCGGTAGTAGATGTATTATATCGCTCATTGTAAAAACAGATACCAATAAAGTACAGCCAATACCACGACTGCTACAATCAGTTTGACATTTCTATATTTGCGAACTCGGTTATCATCTCCTTTGTCAAGACTCTTTTTTAAATGGGAAGTGCCTTCTACAAAAGTTCCTTTGATGTGAGGACGGTATTGGGTTAAATCTTCCTCTTCCATTCCGATTTCGCGTTTTATCTTCTGAACACGTTCTTCCATAGCTTCTTTATGCGGATCCCAATAGATGGGTTTGTGTTCAAACTGACGAGGTTTTCGTACGTTGTAAAACGAAAAAAGTGCCATAACTATTTTGTTTTTGATGGATATTTCTGCTAATGTACAAATTTATTGTTTCTTTTGGGTACATCCTGTGTCTTTCTTTTCACCACCTTGTAGATGTCGTCTTTGCTTTTGGGACGGATGTAGTCGAACCAGAAGAAGTCTTTCAAAGTCTTCTGCTCCGGTTTTAAATCGGGAATAGGCGTGATGGTGCCTTGTGGATTGGGCCATATCTTCAGCTTGTCCAGCTTGTTTTCCTTGATCCAGATAGAGAGATAGCCACTCTTGGTGGAATTCATTCCTATCATTGATCCATCTTTCTCGATGGGATAGAAGATAGACTCTGCATTACCTGCCACATCAATCTGTCTCACAGAGCGTCCATTGAAGTAGGCCTTCAGGTCATTTCCCCTCAGTTGGTCGAATGAAACACTATCAACCTGCTGTATGGCAAAGGCAAACTGTTTGATGTGGGCATGATCGATGGTGCTGTCGTTCATAAACACTTCGATGGTGTCTCCATAGAGTTGATACTGTTCGTTCCAGACTATAGGCTCTTTGAACATATACAAGATAGAATCTTTGGTGTTGAATTGCATAGAGTCACAAACGCCCTGCAGGTCTGTGCGGAAGAAGCGTACTCCATGAAACGCCTTGATCTCGCGATAGGTCGAGTCGATTGTCTCCATCTGTAGCGTATCGGCATGCAGGAAGAGCGTGTCTCCTTGGCTATATTCCAGGAAACGGGCACTGTCGGTTGCAAAGGCAAACTGGCGCTTCTCGTCGTAGAAGCCATAATTACCTTCGAGGATCACCTTTTGCAGCGTGTCGCGAATGCTCATGCTTCCGAATGCTTCACCGAACCCTGTGTTTCTGTTGTAGGCAATGGAATCACCCGTCAGAATGCGGTTGCCCGATGAAACCTCCGATTGGTCCAACAACATCGAAGTGTTGTTGATTGTGTCGTACCATCCGCGGGAAGAACGCACCACGCCACTGTCTGACACAATGGTAGAAGGACCCAAGATGGTGGCAATCTTCGATACCGTGTTGTATTGCAGCGTATCCGAATAGAGTGTGAATTGTGGGTTTTCCAACCGCACACTGTCGTTGAACACCGCCAGTTTGGAGGTTGGAGAATATTGGCCATAGAATGAGGAAAGCTGATTCAGGGAATCGACAATCATACCTCCTTCAAAGTAGTAGCCGATGTTGAGGATTCGTTCATAGTTCAGACTGTCTGTAAAGAGAGTTACTTGCCCATTCTCCATGCGGACATTTTCACGCAGATAGGCTGTTTGGGCATCTCCGTCATAAAACAGATAGTTTCCATAGACAAACAGTGTGTCGCCCTGTTCCATGCGGACGTTGCTGAAGGCTTCGAGCGAGTTGGTCTTTTCAAAGAAATAGGCACTGTCGCAATACATGTAGGCGCTGTCGTGGCGGAAACAGACATCTCCTGTCAATATTTGGGCATCTGCATTCATTTCCTTGTCAAAAGAGAGAGTGTTTGCATGTTCAAGATAGACCTTCGTTTTTGTCTGTTTTTCTTCAGGTTTCACCTGTTGAAGGCTATCTGTTGATACAACAATACTATCGTTGGTCTGTGCTTGCAGACAGAACAACGATAGCATCCATAGTATATAAGTCAGAGAGATTTTTACGGGTATTCTCATTTCTTAATCCATCCGGGATAACGGAAATCGCAATTTTGCCAGCCATCGGCAATACGTATATAGGTTGTCTTTTGCTGTTTTACGATCCAGTTGTTTAGTAACTCTTCTCTTTTCTTGGCCTCTACAATCGATTTCAAGGCCTGATAGTCGTCGGCAATGTTTGCCTTGTGACCTTCGGTACGAGCTTTCAGTTTCACGATAGCCACAACTTCCTTCTGCTTGTTGGTCAGCATGGTGAAGGGTTTGGAGATTTCGCCTACCTTCATTTGGTAAACCACTTTACCAATCTCTTGTGGCAGCTCCTGCATCTCGAACTTAGGTGTGCCCATGTTACCGCCTTCATAGTTCTGATTGACCATCAAACCTTTGTTGTTACGTGTATCTTTGTCTGCAGAGAGGAATGTCGCTGCCTCTTCGAAGGAGAACTTTTCGGCCTGTAAATCTCTGTATAGAGAGTCCATACGAGCGGTTGCATCATTTAACTCTTTTTCGGCCACTTTCGGCTTCAATAAGATGTGACGGCAGTTCAAGCGGTCGCCACGTTTTTCAATAAGCTGGATGATGTGGTAACCATATTCGGTCTGCACAATCTGAGAGACGCGTTTTGGATCTTTCAGGTTGAAGGCGATGTTGGCAAACTCTGGCAACAGCTGGCTTTTGCTCATGAATCCTAATTCACCACCGCGGGCTGCTGATCCGGGGTCTTCCGAATAAAGGCGAGCCAATGAAGAGAACTCCATCTTGCCGCTATGAATCTGTTCAGTGAAATCGCGCAGACGAGCCTTGATGGCGTCAGTCTCTTCAAACGGAATACGCGGTTCCATGGTGATGATCTGCACTTCAACCGTAGTTGGAATATTAGGCAGACTGTCTTGAGACAGCGTGTTGAAATATTTACGCACCTCCGACGGAGTCAGCTTGATTTCTCCGATCAGCTTCTGCTGCATCTGTTGCACAATCTGTTGTTCGCGAACCATCTCTTTACGTTCGTCCTTGATCTGAGAATATTTCTTGCTGAAATATTCTTCCAGTTTTTCACGTGAACCGATTTGGTTGATTGCATAGTTCATCCAGCGGTCCACCTCTTGGATTACCTGGTTTTCGCTCACTTCGATACTGTCAATCTTAGCCTGGTTCAGATAAAGCTTCTGAATAGCTATTTGTTCAGGGATGATGCAATAGGGATCACCATCGAAACGCTGTCCCTCGTTTTGCATGTACAAACGCTGAGTTTCTATATCCGAACGTAAAATAGCATCGTCTCCTACAACCCACACGATCTCATCAATTACATTTTCCTGGGCCATCATCACACAGGAACAGCAGGCAAGGAAGAATACAGTAAAAATCTTTTTCATTATGTCTATCCTTTTATAAATATAAATCACGGCTCGGCTTGAAATTTAACTACTCCGTTCCGGATCGCATCGTTATATAAATCTTCTTCAAAATCTCGTAAAAACTTTACCTTTTGTTGGTTGACCAGCATCTCCTTAATCTGTGGAATCACATAGTCGTAAGGGATTATCGCACCAACGGGAAGGTATTCTTTGATATTCAGCAGGTAACAATAACTACTGTCATTCAGTTCAATGAACTTATGCGTACGCAGATACTCCTTGGGATTGGCTATCTGCATCGGTATATTGTCCATAACCTCTTCAAAATCGACCCATTTGTCGTAAAAGTAGTCATAAATACTGGCATTTTGAATACTATACTTCTCAATTTTTTCTATTGAGGATTCGTTGGTCGATTTATACCATTTTTTTACCTCTGCAAGTGAAGGCGCATCAATCGGTATCTTTAGGAACAGTCCTTTGATCAAGTTCTTATCCAGTATGAACTTTTTCTGGTTTGCCTCGTAATATTGCAACATGTCACTTTCGCGGATATTGTTTTCGAGTCTCTCTTTGATCAGGCGCTCCTGATAGCGGTATTGAATTAATGAGTGTCGGTAGTTTTCAACCAGATGGTTGATCTCAGCCTTATCGTTCTCAAGATTGCGCAAGGCCACATCATAGACAAGAATATCTTTGATCCATTTCTTTGTGATACTCTCTGCCAGCAACATACTGTCGGCCGACGAGAAACCTAAGGGTATAAGTCGCTTCACCTCCGAACGTTTCAGACTACGATCCTTGACTTTGACCAATATATCGGAGTCTTTAGCCGATTGTGTCCCATTGCAGGCACACATCAGAGTAGCACAGAATATGAATAAAAGGCCTATTCTCATGTGTCGGATGTGTTTATTTACCTAGCTTTTTAATCAGCTTCCAGTTGATCTCTACCGGATACTTCTGATTCAGTTCTTTAATCCAAGCCTCTTCCAACTGTTTCTGTTCGGCAGCCGGTTTGTTCCAGATCTTCAGATTGCTGATTTCAAACAACAGCATACCGTCGCGATACTCCTGGACAAGGTGTTCATATTCAGGATGCTTTGCCAGCAGGTTGTTCTGTTCGGAAGTGGTGATGATATCACGGATAAACAGATTGTACACTTCCCACATGAAATCACCGGCGTATGTCTTGGTAGAGAAGGGACAACGCTGTATATAATAGGCAAAATCATTCTGTAGAAAATCGGTTCCATCCAAATGCACTAAGACCTTTTTCATTGTCTTTGCTTTTTCGAAGAAAGAGCGCTGATCTGGGAAGTCCTCGTTGCACAATGCCTGCAGTTCAGCGTATGCTTCAGGATAGAAATGGTAGCCATACTCTTTCTTTAGCTTTTCGTCAAACGCCTTGTATAGGTCGAAGTTATGTTCGCATTGTCCCATTTGCTGTATCAGTGACACTTTGACCTTCTCGAATGAAGGGCGTTCTTTCTTGGCAATAAGTTTGATGATGTGGTAGCCAAAAGGAGTCTCGATGATGTCAGAAACTTCTCCCGGAGTCTGCAGGGCAAAAGCGGCTGTCTCAAACGGCTCAATCATGACGCCCGGACCAAATTCTGGCAGATTGCCGCCTTTGATACTCGACTCTTTGTCGTCTGAATATTGTTTGGCAACGGTCGCAAAGTCTTCTCCGGCTTTGATCTTCTGTTGTACCTCTTTTGCACGTTTCAGCGTTCCCTCTTTGTCAACTATATGGCCGGTTGAATCTTTGGGAAAAGCCAGCAAAATATGAGAAACCTGTACCAATCCCGGATGTGGGTGGCGATTATGGACCAGAATCAGATGAAAACCCAGCTTGGTGCGAATAGGTTTTGATACCTGTCCGATCGGGAGAGTATAGACAGCCTCTTCAAAGGCTTTAATAGTTTGCATGGGTTGCAGACAATGTACATACTCATAGGCGATATGTTCTTTGTCCTGCTCAAAAAGAGCTTTGCCAACAGTGTCAAGGTTTTCTCCTTTCTGCAGACGGTTATATATCTTCATAGCTTCTTGATACACGGCAACGGTATCTTTGGTCAATGTCTTTTCGGGCAAACGGAAGAGAATATGGCTCAGTTCTACTGTCTTTTCTCCTCTGTCATAAATTACTTTGGCAGCAGCCTCTTCTGCCTTTTTGTCTGATAGAAAACTTTGCAGAAGCTGGCCTTGATAGACATTGAGTTCGTTTTTGAAAGTCTGTTTCTTGTCTAACCCTACCGCTTCAGCATCTGCCACTTTCAATTTGAAGTTCTTAAACAATTCGACATACTCTTCTTTTGACTTCTTGTCTTTCAGGTTGACCTCGCCGTTTTTCTGAGCAATGAACAGAAACTCAGAAAGACTGATCGGTTTGCCTGCAACGACCATGATTACGGAATCTGGTAGATTATTGGAAAATCCTGTTAAAGAGAAAAATAGAAGAATTGATATCAATACCTTTTTCATCTGAATTCTAATTATACTATGAATGTACATACAAAAATAACACTAATCTAACGGATAGCAGACAAGAAAAGTGTGCTATCCTATTAAATTAGTGTTTTTTATAATATGAGAACCTCGTAGAGATTATTCAGAACGACTATAGTTGGGTGCTTCTTGTGTGATGGCCACATCATGCGGATGGCTTTCCATCATACCGGCGTTGGTGATGCGGGTAAATTTGGCTTTGTGCAACTCTTCGATAGAGTGAGCTCCACAATAACCCATACCGGCACGCAAACCTCCTACCATCTGATAGATCACTTCATACAAAGAACCCTTGTAAGGAACGCGGGCAGCGATACCTTCTGGCACCAGCTTCTTCACGTCGTCTTCTGCATCCTGGAAGTAACGGTCTTTTGAGCCCTTTTGCATAGCTCCTAAAGAGCCCATACCTCGGTATGATTTGAACTTACGTCCGTTGAAGATGATTGTCTCGCCCGGAGATTCCTCAACGCCAGCCAACAGTGAACCCATCATAACGGATGAACCGCCGGCTGCCAGGGCCTTGACAATATCTCCAGAGTAGCGTAAACCTCCGTCAGCAATCAAGGGAACGCCTGTGCCTTCCAGAGCCTTGGCTACATCATAGATAGCAGACAATTGAGGTACACCTACTCCGGCAATGACGCGAGTTGTACAGATAGAACCCGGACCGATACCCACCTTTACGGCATCAGCACCTGCATCTACTAAGTAGCGAGCTGCTTCACCTGTTGCGATGTTACCAACGACACAGTCGATATGGCTATACTGAGCTTTGACCTTTTTCAATACTTCTACTACGCCTTTTGAGTGTCCGTGAGCCGTATCAATCACCAATGCATCGGCTCCGGCTTCGACCAGAG
This sequence comes from uncultured Parabacteroides sp., assembly GCA_934725305.1. Lineage (GTDB taxonomy): Bacteria > Bacteroidota > Bacteroidia > Bacteroidales > Tannerellaceae > Parabacteroides. The sequence continues at coordinate 13,980 of CAKVBA010000003.1, forward strand.
CTTCTACACGTTCGAAGGTGTTGAAGGTTACACCTACACCTGCTGCTACACGAAGGCGACCCTTCGCATCTTTACATGCAGTCGGTTTATCTTTTGCTCTTGTGATATCTTTATAGGTGATAAGTCCGATCAGCTTGTTGTGTTCATCAACAACCGGAAGTTTTTCAATCTTATGTCTCTGTAGGATCTGAGCGGCGGCCTCCAAGTTGGTTGATTGGTCTGCTACAATCAGATTTTCTTTTGTCATTACATCGTCTATAGCGCGGTTCAGGTCTTTTTCGAAGCGCAAGTCACGGTTGGTAACGATACCTACCAGACAACCGTTTTCGTCTACTACGGGAATACCACCAATCTTATATTCGGCCATCATGTTCAATGCATCTGCAACACGTTTACCTTTCGAGATGGTCACAGGATCATAGATCATTCCATTTTCAGCCCGCTTTACACTCTGTACCTGCTTGGCCTGTTCTGTAATGGTCATGTTTTTGTGAATAACACCGATACCACCTTCACGGGCAATGGCTATCGCCATCTTTGCCTCTGTTACGGTATCCATTGCTGCCGATACCATCGGGATGTTCAATGTGATATTACGTGAAAACTTTGTCGTGAGCTCGACGTTTCGTGGAAGTACTTCCGAATATGCGGGGATCAACAATACATCGTCAAATGTCAATCCGTCCATCACTACCCTGTCTGCAATAAATGACATAAATCTTATGCGTTTTAAATTTATTGCGTGCAAATATAAAGCTTTTACGTTATTTGTACAAGATTTTTTGGAGTTAAGAGGATGTGAGGTGAAAAAAGGAAAAGGTTATAAATGCAAACTGCTGTCGGCTTATCCTCATCGCCTTGCATTTTACTAATTCTGGCGCATCTAAAAAGGGGCTGCATCAAAAACAAACATCTTGATGCAGCCCCTTTTGATTCGTTGTTATCTATTAATTGGCCATTTCAGACAAGAACTTGATGCGTACCAGACGGATCTCATCTTCGGTGTAGTCGCCACCCAGCTCTTCGATAGCATCTTCGAGATCGTCTGTCTCTGAATCTTTGAAGTATTCATAGATGTCTTCGATATGATCTTCGTCCATGACATCATTCAAGAAATAGTCGATGTTGATGCGAGTGCCTGAGTAAACAATCGCTTCGATCTCATCCAGCAGTTCGCCAAACTCCAAACCATTGGTAATGGCAATCTCGTCTAAAGCCACCTTGCGGTCGATGCGTTGGATGATGGATACTTTCAGTTTTGACTTGTTAGCAACTGTGCGTACACGTAGATCTTCCGGACGTTCAATCTCGTTCTCTTCGACGTGCTTTTTGATAAGCTCGATAAATTCTTTGCCATAGCGTTTGGCCTTGCCAGCGCCCACACCCGGAATATTCTGCAACTCATCCAATGTGATAGGGTAGGTTGTTGCCATTGCTTCTAATGAAGGATCTTGGAAGATCACGAAAGGAGGAACCTCTAACCGCTTTGACAATTTCTTTCTAAGATCTTTCATCATTGAATAGAGCACAGGGTCAACTGCACAAGATGCACCTCCGCGTACCGGAACTTCTTCTTCCTCCTCTTCGAACTCATTGTCTTCAGTAATCTTGAAGGATACAGGCTTGTTGAAGAACTCTTTACCTTTCGGTGTGATCTTGAGCAGACCATAGTTCTCGATATCTTTAGTCAGATAACCGGCAATCAGGGCCTGGCGGATCACTGCATTCCAAGTTTTTTCCTCTTCATCCTGTCCCGAGGCAAAAACTTCCAGTTCATTATGTTTATACGATTGTATTTCGGATGTCTCATTACCGACCAGCATGTTTACGATATAGTCGGCCTTAAATTTCTCTTTCAGGGTGCTTACAACTTCAAGCACAGCACTTAATAATTCTTTCGCTTCCACTTTTTTCTTGGGATTCAAACAATTATCACAATTACCGCAATTATCTTGCAGGTATTCTTCACCGAAATAGTGCAACAACACCTTGCGGCGGCACACCGATGTCTCGGCATACGCAGCCGTTTCCAAAAGCAACTGTTTTCCTATTTCCTGTTCGGCAACCGGTTTGCCTTGCATAAATTTTTCCAGCTTCTGCAGGTCTTTATAGGCATAGAAGGCGATACATTTTCCCTCGCCGCCATCGCGACCCGCACGACCGGTTTCTTGGTAATATCCTTCGAGGCTCTTAGGTATATCATAATGTATGACATAGCGCACATCCGGCTTGTCGATGCCCATACCAAATGCAATGGTGGCTACAATGACGTCAACCTCTTCCATAAGGAATGCATCCTGATTGGCAGAGCGCACTTGTGAGTCCATACCTGCATGATAGGGAAGAGCTTTGATGCCGTTGGCTTTCAGAATGTCGGCAAACTCTTCCACTTTTTTGCGGCTCAGGCAATAGATGATACCCGATTTACCTTCGTTGGATTTGATGAATTTTATAATATCACGGTCTATATTGACCCCTTTCGGACGAACTTCATAATACAAGTTGGAGCGGTTGAAGGATGATTTAAATACGGTAGCATCCGTCATGCCCAGATTCTTTTGGATATCATGCTGCACTTTGGGTGTAGCGGTAGCTGTCAGTGCAATCAACGGACGTTTGCCAATCTCATTGATGATGGGACGGATACGTCGGTATTCAGGGCGGAAGTCGTGTCCCCATTCCGATATACAGTGTGCTTCGTCAACCGCATAGAATGAGATTTTCACCTGGCGCAGGAATTCGACATTCTCTTCTTTGGTGAGCGACTCGGGTGCTACATATAATAATTTGGTATGGCCTGCTAATATATCACTCTTAACTTGGTCGATTGCAGATTTGTTGAGTGAAGAGTTGATAAAGTGAGCCACTCCATTTTCTTCGCTAAAGTTACGCATGGCATCGACCTGATTTTTCATCAGGGCAATTAGGGGAGAGATTACGATTGCAGTCCCTTCCATCATTAAAGAGGGAAGTTGGTAACACAAAGATTTTCCTCCGCCTGTCGGCATCAGAACAAAAGTGTCATTCCCTGCCAGCACATTTTCAATGATTGCCTTTTGATTACCTTTAAAGGTGTCAAAGCCAAAATGCTTTTTCAGCTGCTCGGTCAAATTATCCTTCTTTGCCATACTCGTATTTGTTTTTAATAACCGTTTTACATCAAGCGATCTGTAAACGATTTACGTCCGATTTGTTAAATTTATCTTTCGCATACTCCAAAGTGATTTGAAGCTTTTTCTTTTTTTCTGACGGCATGCTATACATTGCATCCATCATCACAGCCTCTACGATAGAGCGTAATCCGCGAGCTCCTAGTTTAAACTCTAATGCTTTGTCCACGATGAACTCATATACATCCTCGTCAAATGATAGTTTGATGCCGTCCATATCAAACAGTTTGATGTACTGTTTGATGATTGAGTTCTTGGGTTCGGTCAGAATGCTGCGAAGCGTGCTTCTGTCCAGCGGGTTTAAATAGGTCAGGATAGGCAGACGTCCGATAATCTCAGGAATCAGACCAAACGACTTCAAGTCTGTCGGTGTGATATACTTTAATAGATTATCGCGGTCAACAGTTGCCGTGTCAATACTGGCAGCATATCCTACTACTCGTGTGTTCAATCGTTGAGCAATTTTCTTCTCTATTCCATCGAAAGCTCCTCCGCAGATAAATAGAATGTTCTTGGTGTCAACCGGGATCATTTTCTGTTCGGGGTGTTTGCGTCCTCCTTGTGGCGGAACATTCACAATAGAACCCTCTAACAGTTTTAGCAGACCTTGTTGAACACCTTCTCCACTTACGTCGCGTGTAATGGAAGGGTTGTCACTTTTGCGGGCAATCTTATCAATCTCATCAATGAAGACAATACCTCGCTGGGCAGCATCCACGTCATAGTCGGCAGCTTGCAGCAGGCGTGTCAGAATGCTTTCAATATCTTCACCCACATAACCGGCTTCGGTTAATACGGTTGCATCTACAATGGTGAACGGCACATGCAGCAGTTTGGCTATCGTACGTGCCAAGAGAGTCTTGCCTGTACCTGTTGCGCCTACCATAATGATGTTTGACTTCTCGATTTCCACGTCATCTTCAGTCTTCTTTTGCAGCAATCGTTTATAATGGTTATAAACCGATACCGACAGATAACGTTTGGCATCGTCTTGTCCAATCACATATTGGTCGAGAAAAGTCTTGATGTCGATTGGTTTTGGCAGGTCTTTCTGGTTCAGTCCCAATTCAGACTTGCTCTTTTCATCCAGCTGCTCTTTGACGATTTCATAAGCCTGCTTGGTACATTCGTCGCAGATACATCCTGAGATGCCATTGATTAGCAATTTGACTTCGCGACTGCTTCTTCCACAAAATGTACATATGTTGCCTGATTTGGCCATATCTTATATCTTTATTTTATTTACGCATTAAGATTGAGTCAATCATACCATATTCTTTAGCCTCTTCCGATGTCATCCAATAGTCACGGTCACTATCTCTTTCTACATCCTCGAAAGGTTTGCCAGAGTGAGTAGAGATAATAGTATATAGTTCTTTTTTGACTTTTAAGATTTCACGTGCAGTGATTTCGATATCAGAAGCCTGACCCTGAACGCCACCCAGTGGCTGATGAATCATCACGCGAGAGTGTTTCAGCGCAAAACGTTTGCCCTTGGTTCCGGCAACCAAAAGCACAGAAGCCATAGAGGCCGCTATGCCGGTGCAGATGGTTGATACATCAGAATTAATAAACTGCATAGTGTCGTAGATGCCGTATCCTGCATAAACCGATCCACCCGGTGAGTTGATATAGATTGATATGTCTTTTCCGGGATCACAAGAATCCAGATACAGAAGTTGTGCTTGGATGACATTTGCTGTATAATCGTCTATTTGTGTTCCTAAAAAGATGATACGGTCCATCATCAGTCGCGAGAAAACATCCATCTGCGCTACATTCAGTTGGCGTTCTTCAATAATCGTCGGAGATATGTAACTGCTGGAAATGTTCATGTAGCTGTCGAGAGCCGTCCCACTCATTCCCAAATGTTTTGTCGCATACTTTCTAAAATCTTCCATAATTTTTTAATGTGTGTATTTTATTCCGTGAAGACGTAAAAAAGGGATTCCCCTCTAATAACATAACGGATAACAAAGTTATAAATAAATTTCTGAAAGAAACAATTTATTTATGCCGCTACATTATTTTTTAGAGAGAGATCCCTTTTTATCGGATAGGAGACAGTGTGTCGGAATTGATAAATCGTTTTGACACACCTTCCTTATTCTAAACAGCTATCTTATTCAAATAATTTGCCGAATTCTTCTGCAGACACTTCTTTAACGTCAAGTTCGATCTGTTCTTTCAACCATGCAGCCAATTTCTCTTCTACAGCGCGGTCGATAACGTTCTGCAATGTCTGCTTGTTTTTCAACATTTCCTTAGCATAGTTGCTAACTACCTCTTCAGGAACTGACAACATGCCGTACTGAGCGAACTGAGCTTTAGCCACACGTTTAGCAAATGCTTCGATGTCTGCGTCTTCAACCTTCAGGTCGTTCTTCTTAACCAAAGCTTCTTTGATCAGGTGATATTTCAAATCTTCGATGATCTTCGGATAATCTTCTTCGATAGATTCTTTGGTGTTCTTTTCGTTAGCAACCAGCAACCAGCGTTTCAGCAAGTCGTCAGCGAAAGACAATTCACCAGCCTTTTCAACCAAGATGTCGCGGATATCAGTCAAGAACTTGTAGTCGCTCTGAGGCATGAACTGTTCGCTCAATGCTTCTTTGATCTTGTTCTTGAATTCTTCTTCGCTTGTTACAACGCCTTCGCCGAATACTTTGTCGAACAATTCCTGATTCATCTCTGCATTTTTGTGGCGAGAGATTTCAGTGATTTCGAAGCTGAAGTCTGCAGTAGCTTCTGCTACTTTTTCTTTGTCGATCTTCAAGAAAGATGCGATTTCTGCTTCTGAACCTTCGAATGCCTTGTTCGGGTTGAATGTGATAACAGAGTTAACCTTTGCACCGATGAACTTAGCTTTCTCTTCTTCGTTCTTGATGTATAACGGCATAACTACTGTGTTCTCTGCAACGATACCACCTTCTTTAGGAGTGCCGTTTTCCAATTCAGCTACAGTACCCTTAACCAAGTCTTTTTCTTCTACCTCTTCAGCTTTTTCATAAGTACCGAAGTTTGCGCAATAAGACTCGATCTGCTTGTTCAGCATTTCGTCGTCGATATTAACCTGATAGAACGGAACTTTGTCGTTCTTGCTTAATTCTATATTGATTTCAGGAGCAAAAGCAACATCGAAGCAGAATTCGAAATCTTCGTCTGTGTCGAAGTTGATTTCTTTCTGTTCTGTCTGGTTGGGCATCGGCTCACCCAAAATGTTTACATTGTTTTCACGGATGTATTTGAACAGGTTTTCAGAAACCAATTTGTTAACCTCTTCAACCAAGACATGCTTGCCATACATTTTTCTTACCATGCCCATTGGTACCATACCTTTACGGAAACCCGGTACATTGGCTTTCTGACGGAAGCTGCGCAGGCTCTTTTCAACCAGATCTGCATAGTCAGCTTTCACTATTTCCAGTTTCACGATACCGCTAACGGCATCATTGTTTTTAAGAGAAACGTTCATTCTGAATTATTTATTTAATTAATGTTCGTATCGAATTTTAGGGTGCAAAATTAGGTTTATTCTTTTAATATCGCAAATTGTTGGCCGAAATTGTTGTTAGATTGTTCTTTATCGCCTGAAAATGGCATTCTTCCCTATTTTAACGAGATAAATAGTTGTTAGTCTAAAATATTTGCATTCCTTTGTGGTGCTGAAAGGGGATTTACCTTGAACTTACTTAACATTGTTACTGATTTCTTCATTTATATGTCGATGATCTCTTCATTTATATGTCGAAGTGTTTTTCATTGTTACGATTTTTTCTGGTTTACTACTTTCATTAAGTAACAATTTTTCAAAATATTTTTTGTATGAACATTTACATTGGAAACTTGAACTATCGTGTTCGAGAAGATGATTTGAAACGCGTGATGGAATCTTATGGTGTGGTAGAGTCTGTTAAGATTATCAAAGACCGTGAAACCGGTAAATCTAAAGGCTTCGCTTTTGTTGAAATGCCTAATGAAACTGAGGGCCGTAATGCCATTGCCGGATTGAACACAGTTGAATTCGAAGGTCGTCAGATGGTGGTGAAAGAAGCTTTGCCTCGTAAATAATTGGTTTGCCTTTAGCACTGGCCGTTTGATGGTGGCCAGGTAGAAGGAGTTGGTGGATATGCTTACTTAGTTGCGAAGGGTTGGCCTTTTCGGTTAAGTGGGCATATCTTTGTTTTTATAAGAGCGTTTGTCTCTGTCTTTATTCTTGTTCTTATCTTTATTGTCCGTTATGCTATACAGAGGGTTGTTTGCCGGGTGTTCTGCTTGGTCGCATGTGTTTGTTCTTTTGGTCTCCATTTTGATCGGTTCTTTGTTCGCCTCACTGATAAGTATGGGCTTGCTTTCGGCTTGGGGCGGTTTGGACGTATCGATGTATGACAATCCGGGATTGATGCGTGCGGTTCAATTTATCTCTGCCATCGGAACATTTCTGATTCCCTCTTTCGTGGTTGCCTGGGTAAGCAGTTCCAGTGTGGCTGATTATCTGTCGCTGCGTAAGGTGTCGGATAGCGCCGTGTGGTTGTATGCGGGTGTGGGAGTTGTTTTGCTTTCTCCCGTAATCAATGTGTTGTCATGGGTGAATCGTCAGATGGTGCTGCCCGATTTTTTGGCACCTGTTGAGCAGTGGATGCGTCTGCAAGAGGAGCAGGCTCAGCGATTGGTCGAGGTGATGTTGTCGGGAGGCGGAATAATAAGTCTGCTGGCCAATCTCATTGTTGTTGCCGTGACGGCCGCCGTGGTGGAGGAGTTTTTTTTTCGTGGTGTGATGCAGCGGATCTTGGGACGATGTATGTCGAATCATCATTTGGTGATTTGGCTGACGGCTTTTCTTTTCAGTGCCTTCCATCTTCAGTTCTTTGGATTTATTCCCCGTTTGGTGTTGGGTGCCTATTTGGGTTATCTGCTTTATTGGAGCCGGAGCATTTGGGTGCCGGTGTTTGCCCACTTTGTCAATAATGCCATTGTTGTGGTTGCTATGTCTTTTCCCGATTTGAAGGAGTGTGAGTTTGTGACGGGTGAGATAGCCGGCGAAGATATCCTCGTTTATGTATGTGTGGCAGTGGTTGCTCTTCTCTTTTTTGTCTGGGCGCAAAAGCAGTTGCGTCATCACCTCATGCCGTAGCGTTGATCTTATACATTAATATATATTATATTCAAACGGCATTCAAACAGCGTTCAAAAAAGAGGTAGAGCACGGATAGCGAAAAAGAGAGATTACAAATCTTTCTTTCGTAAGATAAAGTCTTTTCCCAAGTACTTTTCTCGTACGATTTCGTTTTCGGCCAGCTGCTCGGCTGTTCCTTGGAAAAGGACTTTGCCCTCGAACAGCAGATAGGCACGGTCACAAATACTCAAAGTCTCATACACGTTGTGGTCTGTAATAAGGATGCCGATGTTTTTATGCTTCAATTTGGCCACGATGCTTTGGATGTCTTGCACCGCAATCGGGTCAACGCCAGCAAACGGTTCGTCCAGCATGATAAACTTGGGGTTGATGGCCAGACAGCGTGCAATCTCGGCTCTGCGTCGTTCGCCACCCGACAACTGGTCGCCCAGGTTTTTACGGACTTTGTGCAGACCAAATTCGGTCAGAAGACTTTCCAATTTCTCCTTTTGATATTCCGGTGTCGTATCGGTCATTTCAAGAACCGAGCGTATGTTGTCTTCAACCGTCATCTTGCGGAAGATCGAGGCCTCTTGCGCCAGATAGCCGATGCCGTTGCGGGCACGTCTATAGACCGGGAACTTTGTAATTTCCATGTCGTTTAGGAAAATCTTGCCTTCGTTGGGCGTTACCAATCCAACGGTCATGTAGAAAGTGGTTGTCTTTCCGGCTCCGTTCGGGCCTAATAATCCCACAATCTCGCCCTGTTTCACGTTGATGGAAACATGATTGACAACCGTGCGGGTTCTATATTTCTTTACGAGGTCCTCTGTGCGGAGCACCATTTGCTGATCATCTGCCATTTTCTGAAGATTTGTTGCAAAGATAGTGAAAGGCGAGAGAAATGGCAATATGGAAAACTTGTTTTCAGCGGATTGACATTTCCGAGCCGCTTCCTATCTTCGATTTTCATCAAAAAGACAGAAATAAATAATTGTGCGCAACTCTTGTGTAGCACCATTCCCGGCTTTTAGGAAACATTTACAAAGAACTGAAATTCCCTTTGTTATAATTGTGCTATCTTTGCGAATTGGAATAATTTTTTATGTTATAAGAAGATGAACAAAGCATTGCACAAAATGGGGGAATACACCTTGCTGATGATGAAAAGCATTACGCTGCCCGACCGATGGAGTATGTTTTTCAAACAGTTGGTCAAGGAGATATATAAGCTCGGTGTGGATTCGTTGTGGATTGTGATTATTATCTCTGTTTTTATCGGAACGGTAATAGCAATCCAGATTTCGTTGAACATCAGTTCCCCGCTAATCCCTAAATTTACGATTGGATATACGACTCGAGAAATTATCCTGTTGGAGTTCTCTTCATCTATCATGTGTCTGATTTTGGCCGGCAAGGTAGGTAGTAACATCGCCTCAGAGATTGGAACTATGCGTGTGACCGAACAGATTGATGCCATGGAGATTATGGGTGTCAATTCTGCAAATTTCCTGATACTTCCGAAGATGGTGGGATTGATGTTGTTTGTTCCGGTGCTTGTTGTCTTTAGTATGTTCACCGGCATCTTGGGTGGTATTGCAGCCAGCTATGTGGTGGATGGCATGACGCCCTCTTCGTTTGAATATGGATTGCAGTTCTATTTTAATGAATTCTACATTTGGTATTCAATCATCAAATCTGTGGTCTATGCCTTTATCATCTCTTCGATTGCCTCCTATTTTGGCTATTATGTAAAGGGTGGAGCTCTTGAGGTTGGTAAGGCCAGTACCAATGCAGTGGTGATGAGCAGCATCATGATTTTGATGGCCGATGTGATTTTAACTCAATTAATGCTTACTTGATAGAGAGATGATTGAAGTAAAGAATATAACAAAGTCGTTTGACGGGCGCACGGTTTTGAACAATATCAGTGCACTTTTTGAAGATGGAAAGACCAATCTGATTATCGGTAGAAGTGGTTCGGGCAAGACGGTGATGATTAAGAATATCATTGGATTGATGAAGCCTGATTCCGGTGAAATCCTTTATGATGGGCGAGATTTGATCACCATGAATAAGCATGAGTTGAACATGTTGCGCCGTGAGATGGGAATGCTTTTCCAGGGTTCGGCTCTCTTTGACAGTATGACTGTGCTTGAGAATGTGATGTTTCCGCTGGATATGTTTTCCGATAAAATATACAAAGAGCGTGAGAAGCGTGCTCGCTTCTGTTTAGATCGTGTCAATCTGTCCGAAGCCGGCCATCTCTATCCTTCCGAGATTAGTGGTGGTATGATGAAGCGTGCCGCTATTGCCCGGGCGATTGCATTGAATCCGAAATATTTGTTCTGTGACGAGCCCAATTCGGGTCTTGACCCTAAGACCTCTTTGCTGATTGACGATCTGATTCATGATATTACTTTGGAGTATGACATGACAACCGTGATCAACACTCACGATATGAACTCTGTGATGAATATCGGAGATAATATTGTGTTCATCAAAGAGGGTGTGAAAGAGTGGCAAGGCACGAAAGAGGATGTAATCACTTCCGAAAATAAGGCATTGAATGACTTTATCTTTGCTTCAGATCTGTTCCGTAAGGTAAAGGAGGTGGAAGAGACCGAATTGAAGCATAAAGAGTAGAAATATAAGTCAGGCGAATATCTCCTTTTTCTCCGAATTAAAACAACGTTTACGATTGGAACTATTGACCCAGGGCAGCGCCCTGAGCTGAAATACTATCCCTAAATTATAGTAGTTATTGTATTTTAATCAAGCACGTTTTTGTTAACAGCAAAAGAGAAAACCATTAAGGGCAATGGGCCATTTCGCCAAGGTTGACCGACCAATCCGCCTTGGACTGAATGCCTTGTAAAACAAGGTTATAGGCTGGCTTTCAAAGGTCTATAGACTTTTCGGAATTAGTCTATAGACTTTTCTCAAAAAGGGTATAGACTTTTTTGAAATTGGGTAGGCACTCCGTCGGAAAGGAGTAGTTACCCAATTTCCAAAAATAGCCTACTCCGTTTTGGCGAGGTTAACAGCCTCTTGTCTGCTCGCCGGCTTATTGTATTTTTTACAGCCATTGCCTGTGAGTTTACAAAGCTATGTCGTTGGGGCGTTGTTACCCAAACAGACGGTCTTATATGGTTTTTTTCTCTAATGCCGTTCCAACGTCGTTAGAATGCTGTTAAATAAGCAGTTGTGAAATCATTTAAATCTGTTAAAAAAAAGCTGCCGACCTTTTCTCAAAAAGGGTGCGCCCTTTTTCCAAAAAGCTGCCGAGCTTTCCGGATAGTGATGCTCTTCTTTTCCAGCGATGTCGCCAATCAACAGAAATCTTGATCGGTTCGCCAGCGCATTATATAAAAGATGCTATTATTTGCTTATTGTCTATTTATTGCCTTTCTTCGCAGAAGAATACTAATATCATTATATTCAAATGAAAGAACACATAAATATTCTTCTGCTAACTCTATTCGGACTGTTGGTGGCTTGTTCCTCTTCAGAACGTTATCCTGATGCCATGCAAAATGCGATACGCTGCATGGAGCAACATCCTGATAGTGCACAGCTCTATTTGACTTCGTTGGAATCTTCTATCCGACATGAGCCGAAAGAGACACGGATGTATTATAACTTGTTGAAACTTCGCACAAACGACCTGCTCAAGAAACGACACACCACAGACTCATTGGCTGTCCAGTTAGTTGACTATTATAAACAGACCCGCCAACGGGAAAAATTGTTAGAGGCCTATTATCTATTGGGGCGTATCTATCGTAATATGAGTGATGCACCTCGCTCTTTAGCTGCTTTTCAAGAGGCTCTATCCATAGGAAAAACAACAACATGCTATACTTGATGGCCCGGATTTATGAACATCAAAATTATCTGTATGCCTACCAGGATGTATATCCGGAAGCTATGGAGGCAGCTATACATTCTCGCCATTACTATCAGCTGATCCATCATGATCTTGGCATCGCCCTTTCCTATCGCAACCAGGCTCGCATCTTTGATAAATTAGGAGAGTTGGATAGTATGGAATATTATTATCAGAAGTCGTATGAAATGGCAAAGGAAAATAGCAACCCTCTTTTTAAAACCTATATTTTGGAGGAACAAATTTCAGCATACATAGACCATGGAATGATAGAAAAAGGAGAAGTTTTATTATCCAAGATTCATCCGGAAGAAAGGACCAACCATAAAATTGCTCTTTATAACTATGGAATGATCCACGCATTTCACCATCAAAACGATTCTGCCATCAGTTGTTTTAAAAGAGCCATTCCACACAACGACCTATATATAAATAAAGATAGTTACCGGGCTTGGGCTCAAATTGAAGCGGAGAAAAAGAATTTTTCGGCTGCTTATGAAATGCTTCTACATGGATGGGCATGCTACGACTCCATTGTCAAAAGAATCCAGACAGAAGCATTAGCCAAGGCTCATGCCCTTTATAACTATCAGCATATCGAAAAGGAGAAGTATCAGTTGGAACAGGTTAGTCACAAAAGATTATTTCTTCTTTACGGTTTAGTAGCTATCATACTGCTCGTTCTTGCCCTAACCTTTATTATTATTCAGCGTTTGCGCCATAAAAAGCAGCAAGCATTAGCGCAAGAACGACTGTTGCGCATGATTCAGGCAGAAGAGTTAAAAAAGAGCCTGCACTATATTGAAGAAAAAGAGAACAAACTACAAGAACTGGAAAAGCAGCTGGACGAGCAAGACAGTTACTATCGGCAATTATTGGATTTGCAGCGTAAGGAGCTGGAACTATCCAAACAGCAGGCCACGCTCATACTATCTAACAGACAGCAGCAGATGTCGGGTCTGATAAGCTCAGCCATTTATCAGCATTTTCATCAAGCCGAAGCCAACGTTGCTAAAATTACGGAATCAGATTGGCTCGAACTTCAGCAAACACTCGATTTGACCTATCCTCAATTTTCAGAGCGACTGCAACAATTGTATCCGAAAATGTCGGAAAGGGAGCGTCGCATTTGCTACCTGATTAAGATCTCAATGCCAAACAACCAAATGGCTCTTATCTTGTGTTGCACTCCTTCTACAATCACTCAGACACGAAAAAGACTCTATAAAAAGATTACAGGCGAAGAGGGAAGTGGAGAGAAATTAGACCGCATTATTATTGATTTATAGGATATTATAATTTGTCAATTTTTTGTCAATTGCATTATTGCGCCGGGAGAAGTAAGAATTCTACTTTTGCCGGTGAATTTATAAATCAAAAAAAGCATGATGAAAAAATTACTCTCATTAGTAATGATTTGTCTTTTGTCTTTTATCTATTCCGGTATTATGTTGTATTATTTATAAATGATATAGAGAAAAAGACACAGGATGTTAGACGGTGAGTCATAAATGTAAACTGTCGTGTTGCTTTTGGGGTATATTAAAAAGGCTACATCAAACATTTATGATGCAGTCCTTTTTGAAGAGTGTTAGAATTAGAAGCATTTATGCTTTTAAAACAAATTCACTATGTTTGTGGAATCTAAAATTATAGTAATATGAAAATGAGAATTTTAAGTTTATTATTGGCAGCCATGTCAATAATGTTTACAAGTTGCGACAACAACGATGAACCAGTGGTTTCTCCGATATTGTCATTTTATGTTGAATTGGTTGATGCAGATGGCAATCCTATTATTACCAATGAAGCAGAGGCCAAAGAGTTTCTCTTAGTACGAGCCATCCCGATGGAGCCTAAAGAAAATCTGAATAATTTCGCCGTATGGCCTACACGCCCCGAAAAAGGAGAAGATGGACGATATTATCTGCGTCTTGTAAACAATTGCGCTTCAGTAAACAGCTATACTTTCACATTGGATAGCCACGCCTTTAAAGCACCATATTCCTTTGAAATGACATGGGACAGCTCTGAACTGAAACAGATAACCATCAATGGAGAGAAACCTGCGATTGGAACCGTTCCCAGTTCCCAAAAAGAATATTATACCGTAGCATTGAAAGTGAATCTGAGATAAAATCAGGCAGGAAAAGAAAGTTTCTTTCGGAGCCTATTACAAAAAGGGCTGCATCAAACTATGGTGCAGCCCTTTCTCATTTAGTATTCTATGCGCTAATTTATAAGCCAAAAGCCTCTTTGACTTTCTCTACATAATCCAGCTTTTCCCAGGTGAAGAGTTCCACCTCTTTGATGATGGGCTTGTCAAGATAGCGAGAAACAAATTGCTTGGTAACAATTTCCGGCTTGCGACCCATGTGACCGTAAGAAGCCGTTTCCAGATAGATTGGGTTGCGTAACTTCAGACGCTCTTCGATGGCTTTCGGACGCATATCAAACAGCGTGCTGATCTTGTTGGCGATTTCACCATCAGTCATCTTAACGTTGCTTCTGCCGTAGGTATTGACAAAGATGTTCATCGGGCGAGCCACACCGATAGCGTAAGATACTTGAACCAAGATTTCATCAGCCACACCGGCAGCTACCAGGTTCTTTGCAATATGGCGGGCAGCATAGGCAGCCGAGCGGTCCACTTTTGAGGGATCTTTGCCCGAGAAAGCGCCACCACCGTGAGCACCTTTACCTCCGTAAGTATCTACAATGATCTTACGTCCTGTCAAACCTGTATCACCGTGAGGACCACCGATAACAAATTTGCCGGTCGGATTGACATGGTAGATAATCTTGTCGTTGAACAGATTCTGCACGTGAGCCGGGTATTGAGCCTTTACGCGTGGAATCAAGATCTTCTTCACATCGGCTGTGATCTTCTTCTGCATAGCATCGTCGGCCTCTTGCTGTGTGATACCTTTAGGACCGATAAACTCGTCGTGCTGAGTTGAAACAACAATAGTGTCGATGCGCAGCGGTTTGCCGTTGTCGTCATATTCGATTGTGACCTGGCTTTTTGCGTCAGGGCGCAGATAAGGCATCAAGTCCGGTTCATTCTTGCGGATCTTAGCCAGTTCGAGCAGCAAGCTATGAGAAAGATCCAATGCCAGCGGCATATAGTTGGCCGTTTCGTTTGTTGCATAGCCAAACATCATACCTTGGTCGCCTGCACCTTGTTCATACGGATCTTCGCGCTCGACACCGCGGTTGATATCGCCACTCTGTTCGTGGATAGACGAGAAGACGCCACACGATTTGGCTTCGAACTGATATTCGCTTTTTGTGTAGCCGATCTTCTCAATCACGTTGCGTGCTACATCCTGCACATCAACGTATGCTTTAGATTTAACTTCTCCAGCCAAGACAACCTGTCCGGTTGTAACAAGGGTTTCGCAAGCAACTTTCGAATTCTCGTCGTAGGCCAAGAATTCATCCAGCAAGGCATCCGAAATCTGATCGGCTACCTTATCGGGGTGTCCTTCAGACACCGATTCGGAGGTAAATAAATAACTCATTCCTTCAAGATGATTAAATGTATATGTTTCGTGGAGGATTGACTTGGGAGGGAAAATATTTGCTGAATAGCAACAGAAGTGAAATTTGTTTTTAGCATTTTTTCCTGTGGTTGCAAGCAATCAAATCTATCCACATCAATCCAGCTGCAAAGATAGTGGTTTTCTGTGATATATAAATCAACTATCTGTTATTTTTATTCTTCGTTGCACTTTGAGGCGAGACGAGCGATGAATATTGGCAGAAGCGGGTAGGAGCGGAGAGAGTGTATGTGAAAAGTGTGTTAAATATTGGTAAATATCTTTCTTTTTGACCTTGTGGTATGGAAACTATTACATACCTTTGCAGCGTTTTTGGCGCAAGTGATATAAAAAGGAGTATAAAAAGAGGGTCAACTTCTTGATAGTCCGAAAATAAATGTGTATCTTTGCGCTCGAAATCGAGAAGAAAAGAAGAATATAATTATAACACATTCAAAGTTAAAAAGAAAAAAGAAATGCCTACAATTCAGCAATTAGTTAGAAAAGGAAGGGAAACTTTGGTGGTTAAGGGTAAATCACCCGCATTGGATTCATGTCCTCAGAGACGTGGTGTTTGCGTACGTGTTTATACTACAACACCGAAAAAGCCTAACTCTGCAATGCGTAAAGTAGCGAGAGTTCGTTTGACAAATGGTAAAGAAGTAAACTCTTACATTCCGGGAGAAGGACACAACCTGCAGGAACACTCAATCGTGTTGGTTCGTGGTGGTCGTGTAAAGGACCTTCCTGGTGTTCGTTATCATATTGTACGCGGAACCTTGGATACAGCTGGTGTTAACGGTCGTACACAGCGTCGTTCTAAATACGGAGCTAAGCGTCCTAAACCAGGTCAGGCTGCAGCAAAGAAAAAATAAGGTAATATCCCTTTCAAACTGAGAATTTAGATTTAAGTATTAAAGCTGGTTTGAGTTATTTGGATAGGCTAAAGGTTGAGTAAATGGTTCGGCGGAACCGTTGAAGACAAATTAAAGGCAACCAAGAACAAGAACGAAATTTTTTTGAAACAAAATGAGAAAAGCAAAACCAAAGAAAAGACAGATCCTTCCGGATCCCGTCTTCGGTGATGTAAAGGTTACGAGATTCGTTAACCATTTAATGTATGATGGCAAGAAAAATACTGCCTTCGAAATTTTCTATTCCGCTTTGGAATCTGTTAAGGCTAAATTGCCTAACGAGGAAAAATCCGCTCTCGAAATTTGGAAAGCAGCACTCGACAATATTACTCCCCAGGTAGAGGTTAAATCTCGCCGTGTCGGTGGTGCAACATTCCAGGTACCTACTGAAATCCGCCCGGATCGTAAGGAATCTATTTCAATGAAAAATCTTATTATCTTCTCTCGCAAAAGAGGTGGCAAGACTATGGCTGACAAGCTGTCTGCAGAGATTGTAGATGCTTTCAATAACCAGGGTGGCGCATTCAAGAGAAAAGAAGATATGCACCGTATGGCTGAAGCTAACCGTGCATTCGCTCACTTCAGATTTTAATTTTTAAAGGCAAGGAAAGAAAGAATATGGCTAACAATGATAAGCAATTGATGTTTACAAGAAACATCGGTATCATGGCTCACATTGATGCTGGTAAAACAACTACATCAGAACGTATTTTGTTTTACACGGGTTTGACTCATAAAATCGGTGAGACTCATGATGGTACTGCTACAATGGACTGGATGGCTCAGGAGCAGGAACGTGGTATTACTATTACTTCTGCTGCTACAACTACATTCTGGAACTATTTGGGCAACCGTTACAAGATCAACTTGATTGACACTCCGGGACACGTTGACTTTACAGTAGAGGTTGAACGTTCTTTGCGTGTATTGGACGGTGCTGTTGCTACTTTCTGTGCCGTAGGTGGTGTAGAACCTCAGTCTGAAACTGTATGGCGTCAGGCTGATAAATATAATGTACCTCGTATCGGTTACGTTAACAAAATGGACCGTTCAGGTGCAAACTACTTTGAAGTAATCCGCCAGATGAAGGATATCTTGGGTGCTCATCCGTGTCCTATCCAGATTCCTATCGGTGCTGAAGAAACTTTCAAAGGTGTTGTTGACTTGATCAAGATGAAAGCTATTTTCTGGCACGATGAAACAATGGGTGCTGAATATAGCGTTGAAGAAATTCCGGCAGATTTGCAGGCTGAAGCAGAAGAATGGCGCGACAAAATGTTGGAAGCTTTGGCAGAATGTGATGATACTTTGATGGAAAAATACTTTGAAGATCCTTCTACAATCACTGAAGAAGAAATCAAGGTTGCTATCCGCAAGGGTACTTTGTCAATGCAGATCAACCCGATGACTTGTGGTTCTTCTTTCAAGAACAAGGGTGTTCAGACTCTGTTGGATGCTGTTTGTGCATTCTTGCCGTCTCCTGAAGATACTCCTGCTATCGAAGGTACTGATCCTTCTGATCCTGAAAAGGTCATTATCCGCAAACCGTTGTTTGAAGAACCGTTGACAGCTTTGGCATTTAAGATTGCAACAGACCCGTATGTAGGCCGTTTGTGCTTCTTCCGCGTTTACTCTGGTTCTATCAATGCTGGTTCTTATGTGTTGAACACTCGTTCAGGTAAGAAAGAACGTATCTCTCGTCTGTTCCAGATGCACTCTAACAAGCAGAACCCGATGGAAACTATCGGTTGTGGTGATATTGGCGCAGGTGTTGGTTTCAAGGATATCCGTACAGGTGATACTTTGTGTGACGAAGCTCATCCGATCACATTGGAATCTATGGAATTCCCCGAACCGGTTATCGGTATCGCTGTAGAGCCGAAGACTCAGAAAGACTTGGATAAGTTGGGTATGGGCTTGGCTAAGTTGGCTGAAGAGGATCCTACTTTCCGTGTACAGACTAACGAAGAAACAGGTCAGACAGTTATTAGCGGTATGGGTGAACTTCACTTGGATATCATTATCGACCGTCTGAAACGTGAGTTCAAGGTTGAATGTAATCAGGGTAAACCTCAGGTTACTTACAAAGAAGCTATCACTCAGCCTGTTGAACTTCGCGAAGTTTACAAGAAACAGTCTGGTGGTCGTGGTAAGTTCGCTGATATCATTGTTCGCGTTGAGCCGGCTGACGAAAGCTTCGAAGGTGCACTTCAGTTTATCGACGAAGTAAAGGGTGGTAACGTTCCTAAGGAATTTATCCCTTCAGTTCAGAAAGGTTTCGAAAAAGCAATGAAGAATGGTGTTTTGGCTGGTTATCCGTTGGATAAGTTGAAGGTAACTTTGATTGATGGTTCATTCCACCCGGTTGACTCTGACCAGTTGTCATTCGAAATCGCTGCTATCCAGGCATTCAAGAATGCTTCAGAAAAGGCAGGTCCTGCTTTGATGGAACCGATCATGCAGATGGAAGTTGTAACTCCTGAAGAAAGCATGGGTGATGTTATCGGTGACTTGAACAAACGTCGTGGTCAGGTTGAAGGTATGGAAACAAGCCGTACTGGTGCACGTATTGTTAAGGCAAAAGTTCCATTGGCTGAAACATTCGGTTATGTAACAGCTTTGCGTACTATTACTTCAGGTCGTGCAACATCTTCAATGCAGTTCTCACACTATGCTCAGGTGTCTTCTTCAATCGCTAAGCAGGTGTTGGCTGAAGTTCAGGGTCGTGTTGATTTGATCAAATAATATTTAGAAACATATATATAAATATGAGCCAAAAGATCAGAATTAAATTGAAGTCTTACGATTATTCTCTGGTAGACAAGTCTGCCGAGAAGATCGTAAAGACCGTAAAGGCTACAGGTGCTGTTGTTAGTGGTCCGATTCCATTGCCTACACACAAACGTATCTTTACAGTGAATCGCTCAACTTTCGTTAATAAGAAATCTCGTGAGCAATTCGAACTCTCTTCATATAAGAGATTAATCGATATCTATAGCTCAACTGCAAAGACAGTTGACGCTTTGATGAAACTGGAATTACCCAGTGGTGTTGAAGTAGAAATTAAAGTGTAAGTTTTTTAACAATTAAGTGAAATGCCAGGATTATTAGGAAAGAAAATCGGAATGACATCCGTTTTCAGTGCCGAGGGAAAAAATGTTCCATGCACTGTTATCGAAGTAGGTCCTTGTGTAGTTACACAGATCAAGACTTTGGAAAAAGATGGCTATGAGGCTGTACAGTTGGGTTTTGAAGACAAGAAGGAAAAACACACAACTCAGCCTGAAATGGGTCACTTCAAAAAAGCCGGTGTAGCTCCCAAGAGATACTTGGCCGAGTTCAAGAATTTCGAAACTGAATATAAGTTGGGTGATGTAATCACAGTTGATTACATGGAAGGCGCAGGTTTCGTAGATGTAATTGGTACCTCAAAAGGTAAAGGTTTCCAGGGTGTAGTTAAGCGTCACGGTTTTGGTGGTGTTGGTCAGACTACTCACGGTCAGCACAACCGTGCTCGTAAGCCGGGTTCTATTGGTGCTTGTTCTTATCCTGCGAAAGTATTCAAGGGAATGCGAATGGGAGGCCAGCTGGGTGCTGAACGCGTAACTGTTCAGAACTTGCAGGTGATCAAGGTAATGCCGGAACACAATCTTTTATTGGTTAAAGGATCTGTTCCTGGAGCAAAAGGTTCAATCTTATTAATTGAAAAGTAATGGAACTGAGCGTATTAAATATTAAAGGTGAAGATACCGGAAGAAAGGTAACTTTGAACGATGCGATCTTCGGCATTGAACCCAATGATCATGCTATCTACTTGGATGTAAAACAGTATTTGGCAAATCAGCGTCAGGGAACACATAAGTCAAAAGAAAGAAGTGAAGTATCTGGTAGCACACGCAAGTTGATCCGTCAGAAAGGTGGCGGTGGCGCTCGTCGTGGTGATATCAACTCTCCGGTATTGGTAGGTGGTGGCCGTGTATTTGGTCCGAAACCTCGTGACTATAGATTTAAGCTGAACAAGAAAGTAAAATCATTGGCTCGTAAGTCAGCTTTGTCTTATAAAGCACAGAATAACGCAATTGTTGTTGTAGAAGATTTCACTATGGAAGCTCCTAAAACAAAAGAATTTGTAACAATTGCTAAAAACCTAAAAGTGGCTGATAAAAAGTTACTTATGGTTTTCCCGGAGAAAAATAATTTAGTATATTTGTCCGCTCGCAATTTAGAGTTGGCAAGTGTAGTAACAGTTTCTGAATTAAACACTTATAATGTGTTGAATAATGTTAATTTGGTGTTGACAGAAGGTTCAGTTGCTGCTATTGAAAAACTTTTTAAAGCATAAGGAGTAGTATAAATGGGAATTATCATTAAGCCTATAGTTACAGAGAAGCAAACAGCGATTACTGAAAAGATGGAAAATCGCTATGGTTTTCGTGTTTCTCCTGATGCCAACAAGTTGGAGATTAGAAAAGCTGTAGAGGAAATGTATAATGTGCATGTAGTTGATGTTAACACCATCAACTACTCTGGCAAGCAGAAGAGCCGTTATACAAAGTCTGGTATCATCAATGGTAAGCAGACAGCTTTCAAGAAAGCAATCGTAACGTTGAAAGAAGGAGAAACAATTGATTTCTTTAGTAATATCTAAAAAAAGAAATGGGAATACGTAAATTAAAGCCCACAACACCGGGGCAGAGACACAAAGTTATTGGTGCATTTGATAAAATCACTGCAAGTACACCAGAAAAGTCTCTTGTAGTAGGTAAGAAGAGTACAGGTGGTCGTAACAACACTGGTAAGATGACAATGCGTTATATCGGTGGTGGTCACAAGCAGAAGTACAGAATTATCGATTTCAAGAGAAACAAAGATGGCATTCCTGCAACAGTAAAATCAATCGAGTACGATCCAAACCGTACATCACGTATTGCATTGTTGTATTATGCAGATGGAGCAAAGAGCTATATTATCGCTCCTAATGGATTGGAAGTTGGCCAGACAGTGGTTTCAGGAAGCAATGCAGCTCCTGAGGTAGGTAATACTTTGCCGATGGCAAATATTCCCGTTGGTACAATTATTCATAATATTGAGCTTCGTCCTGGACAGGGTGCTAAGTTGGTGCGTTCTGCAGGTGCATTTGCTCAGCTGACTTCTAAAGAAGGTGCTTATGCAATTATTAAGATGCCTTCTGGTGAAACAAGAAAGATTCTTGCTGCTTGTAAGGCTACTATCGGTGCAGTAGGTAACTCAGACCATGGTCTTGAAAAATCAGGTAAAGCCGGTCGTTCTAGATGGTTAGGTCGTCGTCCTCACAACCGTGGTGTTGTAATGAACCCGGTTGATCACCCAATGGGTGGTGGTGAAGGTCGTGCTTCCGGAGGTCATCCTAGATCTCGTAATGGCTTGTATGCTAAGGGCTTGAAGACAAGAGCTCCTAAGAAGCATTCTTCAAAGTATATTATTGAAAGAAGAAAGAAATAATCTGATTAATTAAGTAAACTATGAGTCGTTCGCTAAAAAAAGGCCCGTATATTAATGTTAAGCTTGAAAAGAAAGTCTTGGCTATGAATGAGTCAGGTAAAAAAGCAGTCGTTAAGACATGGGCAAGAGCTTCAATGATTTCGCCTGATTTTGTAGGCCATACTATTGCAGTTCATAATGGAAATAAATTTATTCCTGTTTTTGTTACCGAAAATATGGTAGGTCACAAGTTGGGAGAATTCTCTCCGACACGTACATTCCGTGGTCACGCCGGTAACAAGAAGAAATAATATCGGTAGTAACAGGAATTCAGGAATCTGAAAATAAAAAGAATCGAAAAAAATGGGTGCTAGAAAAAGAATATCAGCTGAAGCAAGAAAGGAAGCCCAGAAGACCATGTACTTCGCAAAGTTGCGCAACGTGCCGACTTCTCCTCGCAAAATGCGTCTGGTAGTAGACATGATTCGCGGTATGGAAGTTTTCCGTGCGCTTGGTGTTTTGAAGTTTTCTAATAAGGAAGCTGCAGCAAGAGTAGAAAAATTGCTTCGTTCAGCTATTGCTAATTGGGAGCAGAAGAATGAACGTAAGGCAGAAGCTGGGGAATTGTGTGTTTCTTCAATCAGCGTAGATTGCGCAACAACATTGAAGAGAATGCGTCCGGCTCCTCAGGGAAGAGGTTACAGAATTCGCAAACGTTCGAACCATGTAACTCTGTTTGTTGATACACTTAGTAAAAACGATAGTCAAAATTAATAGCAGATGGGACAAAAAGTTAATCCGGTTAGTAATCGTTTGGGAATTATCCGTGGTTGGGATTCCAATTGGTATGGCGGCAAAAATTACGGAGATACTTTGTTAGAAGATAGCAAAATCCGTAAGTATTTGAATGCCCGTCTTGCAAAGGCTAGTGTATCTCGTATCGTTATTGAACGTACGCTGAAGTTGATTACAATTACAGTTTGCACATCACGTCCGGGTATCATCATCGGTAAAGGTGGTCAGGAAGTTGATAAGTTGAAAGAAGAGTTGAAGAAGATCACTGATAAGGATGTTCAGATCAACATCTTTGAGGTGAAAAGACCTGAATTGGATGCTGTTATTGTTGCAAACAACATTGCTCGTCAGCTTGAAGGTAGAATCGCTTACCGTCGCGCTATCAAAATGGCCATTGCTTCTACAATGCGCATGGGTGCCGAGGGTATCAAGATTCAAATCTCTGGTCGTTTGAATGGTGCTGAAATGGCTCGTTCAGAAATGTATAAAGAAGGTAGAACTCCGTTGCACACTTTCAGAGCAGATATCGACTATGCTTTGGCTGAAGCATTGACAAAGGTTGGTTTGCTGGGTGTTAAGGTTTGGATCTGTCGTGGTGAAGTTTATGGCAAGCGTGATTTGGCTCCTTCTTTCACTGCAACTAAAGAATCTGGACGCAGAAACGAAAACAACGGCGGCAACAGAGAAAAGAACTTCAAGAGAAAAAAAGCTAATCGTTAAACGTTAGAATTTAAGTAGAGATGTTACAACCAAAGAAAACCAAGTTCAGAAGAGCACAAAAGGGCCGTATGAAGGGCGAAGCTCAGCGCGGTAACCAGTTGGCTTTCGGATCTTTTGGTATAAAAGCGTTAGAAAATAAATGGATTACCGGTCGTCAGATCGAAGCTGCCCGTATTGCTGTAACACGTTATATGCAGCGTCAGGGACAAGTTTGGGTTCGTATCTTCCCGGATAAGCCTATCACTAAGAAGCCTGCTGAAGTACGTATGGGTAAAGGTAAAGGTAATCCAGAAGGTTTTGTTGCGCCTGTTACTCCAGGCCGTCTGATTTTTGAGATCGAAGGTGTTTCTTTTGATATTGCTAAAGAAGCTTTGCGTTTAGCTGCTCAGAAACTTCCGGTGACAACAAAATTTGTTGTTAGACGTGATTATGATATGTCTAATCAAAATGCGTAATTTGTTATGAAGATTGCAGAAATTAGAGAATTAAGTACAAAGGAGTTGCTCGAAAGAGTAGATGCTGAAGTGGCTGCTTACGATCAGAAGTTGATCAACCATAGCATTTCTCCTGTAGATAACCCTGCACAGATCAAACAACAACGCAGGATGATTGCGCGCATGAAGACAGAATTGCGCCAGAGAGAACTTAACAACAAATAATTGAGCCTGATGGAAACTAGAAATTTAAGAAAAGAAAGAACGGGCGTGGTTACTAGCAACAAGATGGAAAAGAGCATCACTGTTGCTGTTAAATGGAAGGAAAAACACCCCATTTATGGTAAATTCGTTAACAAAACGAAGAAATATCATGCTCATGATGAAAAGAATGAATGCAATATTGGCGATACCGTAAGAATTATGGAAACTCGTCCTTTGAGCAAAACAAAAAGATGGAGATTAGTTCAAATAATCGAAAGGGCTAAGTAACATGATACAACAAGAATCAAGACTAGTAGTAGCAGATAATAGTGGCGCAAAAGAAGCTTTGTGTATCCGCGTTTTGGGTGGTACAAGAAAGCGTTATGCGACTGTTGGTGATGTGATCGTAGTAGCAATCAAGAGCGTAATCCCGTCAAGTGATGTTAAGAAGGGCGCTGTTTCTAAGGCTATGATCGTTCGCACAAAGAAAGAAATCCGTCGTGCTGATGGTTCTTACATTCGCTTCGATGACAACGCATGTGTGTTGTTGAATGCTGGTGGGGATATTCGTGGAAGCCGTATCTTTGGTCCGGTTGCCAGAGAACTTCGTGCAAAAAACATGAAAATTGTATCACTTGCACCTGAAGTGCTTTAATAAAATTTTAAGGTAATGAGTAAATTACATATTAAAAAAGGCGATATTGTATTTGTTAATGCCGGCGAAGATAAAGGTAAAACAGGTCGTGTTTTGCAGGTGCTTGTAAAGGACAATCGTGCGATTGTTGAAGGCATTAATATGGTATCTAAGCATACTAAGCCTAATGCAAAGAATCCTCAGGGAGGAATCGAAAAGAAAGAAGCTCCTATCCATATCTCTAACCTGAACGTGGTTGATCCTAAATCAGGCAAGCCGACTCGAATCGGTCGCAAATTGAATGAGACAGGTGCTTTAGTGCGTTATTCAAAAAAATCAGGGGAGGAGATTAAGTAATGAGCAATACTGCCAGTCTTAAGAAAGAATATCAGGACAGAATTGTTCCTGCTTTAACAAAAGAGTTTGGATATAAGACAGTAATGCAGGTTCCTGTATTGAAGAAGATTGTTATCAATCAGGGCTTGGGTATGGCAACTGCAGACAAGAAGATCATCGATATCGCTATCAGCGAATTGACTGCTATCACTGGTCAGAAGGCAGTAGCAACTGTTTCTAAGAAGGATATTTCAAACTTCAAGTTGCGTAAGAAGATGCCGATCGGTGTAATGGTAACATTGCGTCGTGAAACAATGTACGAGTTCTTGGAAAGACTTGTACGTATCGCACTTCCTCGTATCCGCGATTTCAAGGGTATTGAAGGAAAATTGGACGGAAGAGGTAATTATACACTCGGTATTCAGGAACAAATCATTTTTCCTGAAATAAATATCGATAATATTACCAAAATATTGGGAATGAATATTACCTTTGTAACCTCTGCGAAAACAGATGAAGAAGGTTACGCTCTTTTAAGAGAGTTTGGGTTGCCTTTTAAAAATGCAAAAAAAGACTAAGTAGTTATGGCAAAGGAATCAATGAAAGCCCGTGAGGTTAAAAGAGCAAAGCTTGTAGCTAAATATGCTGCTAAGAGAGCAGAATTGAAAGCAGCAGGTGACTATGAAGCTTTACAGGCTTTACCTAAGAATGCTTCTCCTGTACGTTTGCACAATCGTTGCAAAATTACAGGTCGTCCGAAAGGCTATATCCGCCAGTTCGGTATTTCTCGTATTCAACTGCGTGAAATGGCATCTAACGGTTTAATCCCGGGTGTAAAGAAAGCAAGTTGGTAAGAGTTTTTTGTTTAAATATTGTCCGGGTTGTCCGGATCAATTTAATTTTAATTATATATGACAGATCCTATTGCAGATTATTTGACAAGATTGCGTAACGCAATTAAAGCGAAGCACAGAGTTGTTGAAGTGCCGGCGTCAAATTTAAAGAAAGAGATCACTAAGATCCTTTTCGACAAGGGCTACATTCTTAATTTTAAGTTTGTAGAAGATGGTCCTCAAGGTACAATCAAAATTGCTTTGAAGTATGACCTTGTAAACAAAGTAAATGCAATCAAGAAACTTGAGAGAGTTTCTACTCCAGGTTTGCGTAAGTACACCGGTTATAAAGATATGCCGAGAGTATTGAATGGCTTGGGTATTGCTGTTCTTTCTACTTCTAAAGGTGTGATGACAGACAAAGAAGCACGCGATCTGAAGATCGGTGGTGAAGTTTTATGTTATGTTTATTAATGAGGAGGAAGTAGAATGTCAAGAATAGGAAAATTACCAATCCATGTACCGGCAGGTGTTACAGTTACAATTAAGGATAATGTGGTAACAGTTAAAGGTCCGAAGGGTGAACTTGTTCAGGTTGTAAATCCTGATATCAATGTTACTTTAGAAGATGGAGTTATTCATTTAACTAGACCGACAGATGAAAAGAATCATCGCGCTTTACACGGTTTGTATCGTTCTTTGATCAACAATATGGTTGTTGGTGTTTCAGAAGGTTATAAGAAAGAGCTTGAATTGGTTGGTGTTGGTTACCGTGTTACAGCTACTGGTCAGTTATTGGAACTTTCTTTAGGTTTTACTCACAATATCTTCATGTTGTTGCCTAAGGAAGTTAAAATTGAAACAAAGTCAGAGAGAAATAAGAATCCTCTTATTATCCTTGAATCGGCTGACAAACAATTGATTGGTCAGATTTGTGCAAAGATTCGCTCATTCCGTATGCCGGAACCTTATAAGGGTAAGGGTATTAAGTTCGTGGGTGAAGAAATTCGCAGAAAGTCTGGTAAGTCAGCAGGTAAGTAATCTACGTAAACTGAAATTATCATGACAACTAAGGAAGAAAGAAGATTAAAAATAAAAAAAGGCGTACGCGGTAAGATTTCAGGTACAACTGAACGCCCACGCTTGACTGTGTTTAGAAGCAATAAGCAGATCTATGCACAGGTTATTGATGATACAACAGGTAAGACTTTGGCTGCTGCCTCTTCTTTGAAGATGGATTTCAAAGGTTCTAAGAGTGAAATCGCAGGTAAGGTTGGCGAGCAGATCGCTAAGAGCGCTCAAGAAGCTGGCGTACAGACTGTAGTGTTTGACCGTAACGGTTACCTGTATCATGGTAGAATTAAAGAATTAGCAGATGCTGCACGTAACGGCGGCCTTAAATTTTAATGAAGATGGCAGGAGTTAATAATAGAGTTAAATCGACCAACGACTTAGAGTTGAAGGATAGATTGGTTGCAATCAACCGTGTAACTAAAGTTACCAAGGGTGGACGTACTTTTAGTTTTGCTGCTATTGTTGTTGTAGGAAACGAAGACGGTATCATCGGTTGGGGCTTGGGTAAAGCTGGCGAAGTAACAACAGCTATCGCTAAAGGTGTAGAAGCTGCTAAGAAGAACTTGATCAAGGTTCCTGTACATAAAGGTACAATTCCTCATGAACAGTCTTCTAAATTCGGTGGTGCTCGTGTATTCATTAAACCGGCAATGCCTGGTACCGGAGTTAAGGCTGGTGGTGCTATGCGTGTCGTTTTGGAAAGTGCTGGTATAACTGATGTGTTGGCAAAATCAAAGGGTTCTTCAAATCCTCACAACTTGGTTAAGGCTACTATGGCTGCATTAAGTGAGTTGAGAAGCCCGTTGACAGTTGCTCAGACTAGAGGTATTAGTGTTGAAAAAGTATTTAGAGGTTAATTGGGAGGATTATATTTATGGCAACTATTAAAGTTAAGCAGATAAAAAGTAGAATCAACTGCCCTATTGA
This sequence comes from uncultured Parabacteroides sp., assembly GCA_934725305.1. Classification (GTDB taxonomy): domain Bacteria; phylum Bacteroidota; class Bacteroidia; order Bacteroidales; family Tannerellaceae; genus Parabacteroides. The sequence continues at coordinate 42,028 of CAKVBA010000003.1, forward strand.
TCAGAAGAGAACTTTGGATGCATTGGGCTTGAAAAAGATGAATCGTGTTGTTGAGCACGAAGAGACTCCATCTATCTTGGGAATGATTGAAAAAGTGAAACATTTGGTTTCAGTAGAAAAGTAATAATCGGTAAAAAATAATTATACGATATGAATTTATCTAATTTAAAACCTGCTGAAGGATCTACCAAGACTAGAAAAAGAATCGGCCGTGGTCCTGGTTCTGGATTAGGAGGAACTTCAACAAGAGGTCACAAGGGTGCTAAGTCTAGATCTGGCTACAAGAATAAGATTGGTTTCGAAGGTGGTCAGATGCCTATTCAGAGACGTTTGCCGAAGTTTGGTTTCAAGAATATTAACCGCGTAGAATATAAGGCTATTAACATTTCTACTTTGCAGCAGATGGCTGAAGCTTCTGAGTTGACAAAGATCGGTGTTAATGAACTTGTTGAAGCTGGTTTCATCAATGCTTCTCAGTTGGTTAAGATTCTTGGTAATGGTAACCTGACTGCTAAATTGGAAGTTGAAGCTCATGCTTTCTCTAAGAGTGCAGAGGCTGCTATCCAAGCAGTAGGTGGAACTGTTGTTAAACTCTAAGTTATGAGAGCTGTTGAAACAATAAAGAATATCTGGAAGATTGAGGATCTGAGAAATCGGATCCTCACCACTCTTTTATTGGTGGCTATTTACCGTTTTGGGACATATGTCGTACTTCCAGGTATTGATCCTAAAGCCTTGACTGCACTGCAGGAGCAGACGAGAGGCGGTTTGTTAGCACTGTTGGATATGTTTTCTGGTGGTGCTTTTTCTAATGCTTCAATCTTTGCATTAGGTATTATGCCGTACATCTCTGCTTCTATTGTTATGCAGTTGATGGCTATTGCAGTCCCTTCTTTCCAAAAGTTACAGCGGGAAGGAGAGAGTGGACGTAGGAAGATTAATCAGTGGACTCGTTATTTGACGGTTGCAATCTTGTTGTTCCAAGGTCCTACTTACCTTGTTAACTTGAGCGTTCAGCTTCGGGCAAGTGGAGCTGCTTTGCCTCCGGGATTGTGGTTTACAATTTCTTCTGCGATCATCTTGGCTGCAGGTAGTATGTTTATTTTATGGTTGGGTGAAAGAATTACGGATAAAGGTGTTGGAAATGGTATTTCTTTTATCATCTTGGTTGGTATCATTGCTCGTCTGCCTCATTCTTTGTTCCAGGAGTTTATCTCTAGAACAAGTGAAAAGACCGGTGGTTTGGTAATGTTCTTGATTGAAATGTTGTTCTTGTTGCTTGTTATTGCAGGTGCCATCTTATTGGTACAAGGTACTCGTAAAGTTCCTGTGCAGTATGCAAAAAGAATTATTGGTAATAAGCAGTATGGTGGTGCACGTCAGTATATTCCGTTGAAGGTTAATGCTGCTAATGTTATGCCTATCATTTTTGCTCAGGCAATTATGTTTATTCCTATTTCAATTGTAGGTTTCTCTAGCACAGGCGAACAGAGTGGTTTCTGGGCTGCATTTATGGATAACACAGGTTTTTGGTATAACTTTGTTTTTGCTGTATTGATTATCCTGTTTACCTATTTCTATACAGCTATTACAATCAACCCCACTCAGATGTCTGATGATTTGAAACGTAATAATGGATTTATTCCGGGTGTTAAACCAGGTAAACCGACCAAAGATTATTTGGATACTATTATGGACCGTATTACTTTGCCGGGTGCGTTTTTCCTTGCTTTGGTAGCTATTATGCCCTCTTTTGCGAGAATCGCTGGTGTAAGTATGGAGTTCTCCCAATTCTTTGGAGGTACATCTTTGTTGATTTTGGTTGGTGTAGTGTTGGATACATTGCAGCAAGTCGAAAGTCATTTATTAATGCGTCATTATGACGGATTGTTGAAGTCAGGAAGAATTAAAGGTCGTACAGGCTCTGTTGCCGCTTATTGATAGGATGATCTATTTAAAAACAGATGAAGAAGTCGAGTTGATGTATGCTGCAAATCAGCTTGTGGGAAGAACATTGGGTGAGTTAGCTAAGCATATCGCTCCTGGTGTTTCAACTCTTCAACTTGATAAGATTGCCGAGGAGTTCATTAGGGATAATGGAGCAGTTCCGGCTTTTTTGGGATACGGAGGTTTTCCAAATTCAATTTGTGCTTCAGTCAATGAACATGTTGTTCATGGTATTCCTTCAGACAAGATTATTTTGAAAGAAGGCGATATTATTTCAGTTGATTGTGGAACTATCTTGAATGGGTTTGTAGGTGATTCTGCCTACACTTTTTGTGTAGGAGAGGTTGATCCTGCTGTTCGAAAACTGTTGCAGACGACAAAAGAATCATTGTATTTTGGTATCGAACATGCAATAGAAGGTAAGCGGATTGGTGATATCAGTAATGCTGTACAAAGTTATTGTGAAGCCCGCAACTATTCGGTCGTTCGAGAGTTGGTCGGTCACGGTATTGGCCGCAAGATGCATGAGGAACCTGAAGTCCCTAATTATGGTAGACGTGGTTGTGGCCCGTTATTGCGTAGTGGAATGTGCATTTGCATTGAACCTATGATTAATATGGGAAGCAAGAATGTCGTTTTCGAAAGAGATGGTTGGACAGTTCGTACCAAGGATCGTAAATGTTCTGCTCATTTTGAACACTGCATTGCAATTCGTCCAGATGGGCCTCGGATTTTGTCTTCATTTGATTTTATAGAAGAAGTACTAGGTAATAATGCAATTTAATTAAATTCGTATATGGCTAAACAGTCAGCAATTGAACAAGATGGAGTAATTGTTGAAGCATTGTCAAATGCAATGTTTCGCGTTGAATTGGAGAATGGACATGAAATTACTGCCCATATTTCTGGTAAGATGAGGATGCATTACATTAAGATTCTTCCAGGTGACAAGGTAAGAGTGGAAATGTCTCCATATGATCTATCGAAAGGTAGAATTGCTTTTAGATATAAATAAAAAATTAACGAAATATGAAAGTAAGAGCATCTTTAAAGAAGCGTACACCTGAATGTAAGATCGTAAGAAGAAAGGGTCGCTTATACGTTATTAACAAGAAAAATCCTAAGTATAAACAACGTCAAGGATAATTTATTATTTTTGCAAAATAATTTAAGTAAGTAATATGGCTATAAGAATAGTTGGTGTAGACTTGCCACAGAATAAAAGAGGAGAAATTGCCTTGACCTATATTTATGGAATTGGTCGTAGTGCAGCAAGCTCAATTTTAGATAAAGCAGGCATTGATCGTGATATCAAAGTGAAAGACTGGACAGATGATCAGGCTGCTAAGGTTCGTGAAATTATCGGCGCTGAATATAAAGTAGAGGGTGATCTTCGTTCAGAAATTCAGTTGAATATTAAGCGTTTGATGGATATTGGTTGCTACAGAGGTGTTCGTCATCGTATTGGTTTGCCTTTGCGTGGACAGAAGACAAAGAACAATTCTCGTACTCGTAAGGGTAAGAAGAAAACTGTTGCAAATAAGAAAAAAGCTACTAAATAATAAGAGTTAATATGGCAAAAAAAACAGTCGCAGCAAAGAAGAGAAATGTAAAAGTTGACGCTTACGGTCAAGCTCATATTCATTCTTCTTTTAATAATATTATTGTGTCTCTTGCCAATAGCGAAGGTCAGGTAATCAGCTGGTCTTCTGCAGGTAAGATGGGTTTTAGAAGTTCTAAAAAGAATACCCCTTATGCAGCTCAAATGGCAGCACAGGATTGTGCTAAGGTAGCTTATGATTTAGGTTTGAGAAAAGTAAAGGTATTCGTTAAAGGACCGGGTAACGGTCGTGAATCAGCTATCAGAACGATTCATGGTGCTGGTATCGAAGTAACTGAAATCGTAGACGTTACTCCATTACCACATAACGGATGTCGTCCTCCTAAAAAGAGAAGAGTATAATAAATCATAGTTTCTTGAAAATTGAATCCGGAATTGTGAATAGATTACATATTGACCTTATCCTCTCTGTGATCGCGGCTGCACGGTTCCAGATTCATTAGAATATTAAAACAAAATAAAATGGCAAGATATACTGGACCTAAAACAAGAATTGCCCGTAAATTTGGTGAGGCTATTTTCGGTGCGGATAAAGTTCTTTCTAAGAAAAACTATCCTCCTGGACAGCATGGTAACTCAAGAAAGAGAAAAACTTCTGAGTATGGTATTCAGCTTCGTGAGAAGCAGAAAGCTAAATATACTTATGGTGTATTGGAAAAACAGTTTAGAAACTTGTTTACTAAGGCTACTCGTTCTACTGGTATTACAGGTGAAGTTTTGCTTCAGTTGTTAGAGGCTCGTTTGGACAATGTAGTTTATCGTTTGGGTATTGCTCCAACTAGAGCAGCTGCTCGTCAGTTGGTTTCTCACCGTCACATCACTGTTGATGGTCAGGTAGTGAATATCCCTTCTTATACACTTAAGGCTGGTCAGATTGTTGGTGTTAGAGAAAAATCTAAATCTTTGGAAGTAGTTGCTGATGCATTGGCAGGGTTCAATCATAGTAAATATCCTTGGATTGAATGGGATCAGACTTCTATGAGCGGAAAGTTACTGCATTTGCCGGAAAGAGCTGACATTCCTGAAAACATTAAAGAGCAGTTGATCGTAGAATTGTATTCTAAATAATAATTGATTTCCATGGCGATATTAGCATTTCAAAAACCCGATAAAGTATTAATGTTGGAAGCGGACAATTTCTTCGGAAAGTTTGAATTTCGTCCGTTGGAACCCGGCTATGGTATTACTATAGGTAATGCTTTGCGCCGTATTCTCTTGTCGTCTCTTGAAGGTTTTGCTATTACATCCATTAAAATCGACGGTGTTGATCATGAATTTGGTACAATACCGGGTGTGATAGAGGATGTAACGAACATCATCTTGAATCTTAAGCAAGTGCGTTTCAAGCATATCGTTGACGATATTGAGAATGAAAAAGTTAGTCTTACTGTTTCGGGTTCGGAAGTGTTCAACGCCGGTGATATAGGCAAACAGCTGACAGGTTTCGAAGTCTTGAATCCTGACTTGGTTATTTGCCACTTGGATCCGAACGCAAGTTTTCAAATTGAGCTGACTATTAATAAAGGACGTGGTTATGTACCTGCTGATGAAAACAGAGATCCAAACGCAGACGTTCATGTTATTGCAATCGACTCTATTTACACTCCGATACGTAACGTTAAGTATTCAATTGAGAACTTCCGTGTTGAACAGAAGACGGACTATGAAAAGTTGGTTCTTGAAATAGCCACAGATGGTTCAATCCATCCGAAGGAAGCGTTGAAGGAGGCTGCAAAGATTCTGATTCATCATTTTATGTTGTTCTCAGATGAAAAAATTGCAATTGAGACTGTAGATACAGAAGGTAATGAAGAATTTGATGAAGAGGTTCTTCATATGCGTCAATTGTTAAAGAGCAAGTTGGCTGATATGGACCTTTCAGTACGTGCATTGAATTGCTTGAAGGCCGCAGACGTTGAAACTTTGGGCGAATTGGTTAAATTCAACAAGAATGATTTGTTGAAGTTCCGCAATTTCGGTAAGAAGTCGCTCACAGAACTTGATGAATTGCTTGAGAGTCTGAACCTTTCTTTCGGTATGGATATCACTAAATATAAATTAGATAAAGAGTAAGTAAAGCGATGAGACATAATAAAAAATTTAATCATTTAGGTCGTACAAACACTCACCGTGACGCGATGCTTTCAAATATGGCTTGTTCTTTGATCAAGCATAAAAGAATCTTTACTACGACAGCTAAAGCGAAAGCACTTCGTAAGTTTGTAGAACCGCTGATCACAAAGTCTAAAGAGGATACAACTCATTCGAGACGTGTGGTATTTAGCAATTTGCAGGACAAATTTGCTGTAACAGAATTGTTCAAAGAAATCTCTCAGAAGATTGGTGATCGTCCCGGTGGTTATACAAGAATCATTAAGACTGGTAACCGTTTGGGTGATAATGCTGCAATGTGCTTCATTGAATTAGTTGACTACAACGAAAACATGATGAAGGATTCTGCTGCTAAGAAAACTGTTAAAACAAGACGTTCACGCAAAAAATCAGCTGCTGCTGATGTTAGTGACGAAAATGTTGCTCAATAATATTTATTTGGCTATATTAGAAAAGGGTGTTTCGATTTCGATTCACCCTTTTTTATTGAGGTACACCTTCTGTGTATAAACATGGTCAGGTGGATGTAATTTTTGGGCTCGAGAAATGCACATTTATAGATTCTGGCGGACTCTTTCTGTTTTCATGATAGCCTTATAATGGCATTCTAACGGTATTTAAACACCGTTAGAATGCTGTTTAAATGCTTACTTTTGATCGAATGGATTGTGGTAGGCCTGTTTGGAGCTTCTTTAGAAGTACTTCTCTATCTTGTCGAATGTTCGTATCCCTTTTAAGTAAAAGAGCTTGATTAGGCTCTCGTTGAGCAGTTCGGGAATATTGTTTACTGTCGTTTTGTTCAGGTTCTCTTCCCTTATTCCTTTATACTCTTTTTGTAGTTTGTGAAATTCTTTACGCGCATCATAGACAGCCTTTGCGTTTTTAGGATGGCCACAAGCAAGGAACTTGGCTGCTGCTATGTAGTCGAGAATCATTCTTACTCGCATGACATGATTCAGCTCTTTTGTGGGTAAATTCTTGTAAAGCATCAGTAGGTTGTTGCGGAAATTCAGGAATGTCTTGTGTGGACTTTCTGCTTTCAGTGTTGCTCCTCCTACATGATACACGACCGACTTCGGGCAGCAAACCAATCGGTGACCTCTTGAACGAAGTCTCCAGCAGAGATCAATCTCCTCTTGGTGGGCAAAAAATCCCTTATCCAGTCCGCCTACCTCTTTATATAGTCCTGTTCTGATGAACAGGCAGGCTCCTGTTGCCCATATCAGGTCGGCGGGTGTGTCGTATTGTCCATGATCCTTTTCTACGATGTGGAGCAGTCTGCCACGGCAGAAAGGATAGCCATATTTGTCTATGTAGCCTCCGGCGGCTCCGGCATATTCAAACATCGTTTTGTTTCGTTGTGCCAATATCTTGGGCTGTACTCCGGCAATGGTCGGGTCAGAGTCCAGCATCTGTAAGGGTGCTTCCAGCCATCCCGCTGTTACCTCTACGTCGCTGTTCAGCAAAACGCTATACTCGGCATCTACCTCTTTCAGTGCCAGGTTGTATCCTTCTGCAAAGCCATGGTTGCATGTAAATTTGATGATGCGCACCGAAGGAAACTTCTCTTTCAGCATCGGTAATGAGTCGTCTGTCGAGCCATTATCTGCAACAATCACCTCTGCGATTTCTTCCGGGCTGTTACTAATGACTGATGGAAGAAATTGTTCCATCAGTTTCCTGCCGTTCCAGTTGAGAATGACAACCGCTACTTTTTTCTTATTTCTTTGATCTTTCATTTTGTGCATCGCTTCGTTTATACTTCCATCGGCGGTGTGTCCACAGATAGTTTTCCGGTGCGCGTTCGATGGTCTTTTCCATCCGTCGTGCATACTCTTCGGTAATCCAAAATTCCGGAGTCTCTTTTGCATGTTCGGTCAGCAGCTCAATGTCTGTTGTGTAGTAGCCTCGTTTGGTCTGTTTCACATCGAGGAAGGCTACGGGCAGATCCAGTTTGCGGGCAATACGCTCGGCTCCTGTCAGGAACGGTGTGTCTTGGTGCATGAAGTCGGTCCAGTAGTGCAGATTGTTTTTGCTCGGTGTCTGGTCGGCAATGAAGATAACGACACTGCGGATCTTTTCCTGTTTCAGCTTGATTACATCTCGGATTGTATCATTCTTGCGGATTCCATAAGATCCGAACTGCGTGCGTAGATGGATGAACAGCCGGTCGAAGGCAAGGTTGGTTAGCGGACGGTAGATTTGATAGATTCTTGAATCTTCAAATCGGGTTGTCGATCCTGAAAACCATTCCCAGTTGCCGTAGTGTCCCATCAGCAACACGATGCAAGTATGGCCTTTTCGCATCAGTTCATCTATCACTTCGGGGTTGCGAAGCAATGCTCTTCTTTGCAGCTCCTCCAGTGAGATGTGGCCCAGTTTGATGGTCTCAACCACATAGTCGGAGAAGTGGTGGTAGAAGGCACGCTCCAGTTGTAGCAGCTCACTCTCCGACTTCTCCGGAAAAGAGGCCTTCAGATTACGGCGTACTACCTTTTTACGGTAACCGGCTACTTTATAGATGAAAAAGTAGAAGATGTCCGATAGTTTGTAGAGCCAGCTCATGGGCAGAATAGCATGCGCTTTGACCCAGCCATAAAGAAGTGTATATTCTATTTTAGTCAACATAATTCTTCATTCTGAGTGCTGTTCTATCTTCATTCCAGTCGCCTAATTCAATTTGGAGACTTTGGTTTACCCATTCCGCTTTATAGGGCGCTTCTACTTTGATGTAGTTTTCGGTGAAGCCATGCATCATGCCGCCTTTTCGGGTGTGTTCAAACAGAACCGTTGCCTTTGTGCCGATATGTTTTTCGTAGAAGGCATGCAGTTTCCGGTCGGACATATCCAATAGTTGTTGGCTGCGGGCATGTTTGGTCTGCGGATCTACGATATAGTCGATCTTCAACGCTTGTGTGCCCGGGCGTTCTGAATAGCTGAACACGTGGAGCTGAGTGACATCCAAACTCTCGATAAAGGCTCGTGCCTCTTCAAAGCATTCATCTGTCTCGCCACGTGCACCCACGATTACATCAACGCCGATGAAGGCATGTGGCATGATTGTTTTTATCTTTTCTATTTTATGACGGAAGAGTGCTGTGTCGTAGCGGCGGCGCATCAGTTTCAATATGGTGTCACTTCCGCTCTGCAGTGGAATATGGAAATGCGGAGCAAAGTGCTTGCTTTCTGCAACGAAGTCGATAGCTTCGTCGGTGATTAAGTTGGGCTCTATGGACGAGATACGATAGCGTTCGATACCTTCGACTTCGTCCAGCGCCTTGATCAGGTCGATAAATGTCTCGCCGGTTGTTTTGCCGAAGTCACCGATATTTACTCCGGTCAGTACAATCTCTTTTCCCCCTTTGGCAACCACCTCTTCGGCCTGTTTTACCATGCTCTCAATGCTTCCGTTGCGGCTTCGTCCGCGGGCAAATGGAATGGTGCAATAGCTACAGAAGTAGTCACAGCCATCCTGCACCTTTAGGAAATGGCGTGTCCGGTCGTCTGCCGAACAGGAGGGCGAAAAGCTACGAATATCTTTATAGGCCGATCGGACAATCTCGCCGTCGGTTTCCTGTTTTACCAGCTTCTGTAAATGTTGCAGGATGTCCAGCTTCTCTTCAGCACCCAACACCAGATCAACTCCTTCGATATGAGCCACCTCTTCCGGCTTTAGCTGTGCATAGCATCCGGTTACAACCATAAATGCGCCGGGATGTTGTTTGCCGATACGTCGGATTGCCTGACGGCATTTCTTGTCGGCCAGTTCGGTTACTGAACAGGTGTTGATCACGCAGATATCGGCTTTTTCGCCGGAGCGAACCTTTCTGACGCCCTGCTCGGCCAGCTGTTTGCCAATTGTCGATGTCTCTGCAAAATTGAGTTTACAGCCTAAGGTAAAGTAGGCCGCCTTTTTATTTTCAAATAGGGTCTGATCGATCATTTTGTAAAGTCTTCTAATAAGATACAAACGTATGGAAATTTTTACTGATACACAAATGCCTCTCCGTTAATTCCTTTGAAACGGTTCCTCTTTTCGGCCGGAAGGAGTTCTTCCCTATATAAAAGCAGAGTGTACCATACGCACGTATGATACACCCCTAAAACTGAAATTAAACTAATATAGAACTAAATCTATAAGTACATTTTTACTTATGCAGCCATGTCGATTCGTAAATAAACGACTCCGAAATTGCCACTGATGAGATAGTTGCTCGGTACACTCTTGATAATGATCGGAAGAATGTAGCGTTTGCCTGCTTCCAGACCGGCTGTGTTAACAACGAAGTCCTGTTCCCATAGGCGAACTCCTTTCTTGATGATTACTTCCGGCATTGTGTAGCAAGAGCTTGGCAACAACTGATAAGATGTTCCATAGTAATCGTTGAAAGAATCAATCAAATTGGCATCTACAGCCAGTTCAACCGGAATATCTTCCACCATATTCTTCTGATCGGGGATGGTATAGTTTACCATCAGGTCGAATGTCACTTGGTCACCTACTTTCACTCTTGTTTTGCGCAAGAAGTGACTGGAATAAGGCAATTCAATCGGAGATTTTAATTGACTCCAATCTGTCCACGGATCATCTTTCAAGCATGATGTGAGAGTAAATAACGCCATTACTGCCACAAATACTGATAATTTTATTCTTGTCATCATAATAGTAGTCTTTTTTTAGTCATTGATAAATATCAGCAACGTTTATAGATAAACTTCTGTTTCAGGTGCAATGTTATTTTCCTTATCCCAGAAAATCAGAGATTCGTGAATATCCACATCACCTTGAGCTTTGACATTGCTTTCATTCAAGTTGATTTCGGTCTGCGGATACAGGAATCTTGAAATCAGCTTCTGGTGTGTACTGGATACTGAGCGGCCCAATCTTGGATAGTCGGTACGTCTCAATTCGCACCAAGCTTCCGTGTGGTCAACCATAAACAGGTTCAACCATTTCTGAGTACAGATAGCTTCCATCTTCTGTTCGAAGGTTGTCATCTTGTCCCAGTTCACTTTGGCATTGTCCTGATCGAGATACTGGCGAGCAGCTTCCTTCGCACTTACTTCGATAGCAGGAGCAACACCGTTGTTGTATGGGAAGTCTGCTGCATTCGTTTTCATAACTGTCTCGTGGCGAGCGATAGAGGCAATGACGGCCTTTTCGTAATAGTCCTTTGCCGCAGCATCGCCACCCGGAATCATACCGCGAAGAGCCGCTTCAGCCATGAAGAAACCCACTTCGGAACCTGTTCTTATGATTAATGACGACAAAGCTGCCTCTTTGAAAGATACAGAGCGGCCCAATACGCCGATACAAACACCACTGAGGTAGTTATGGGTCGGAGGATTCATCCAGCCGTAAGGAACACCGATGTACCATTCATTTTCCAATCCATACTTAGTGTAATCAGCTGTACCATCTGTCGGGTTGCCAATCATTAAGCGTGGAGAGATATATACGCGTAAACGGGGATCGGCATTGTCGCGCAAGAAGTCAACCAATGAAGAGGTCGGACGCATCTCTTTGTTGGTACCGGTAACGTTGTCCAATGAGTTGTAGCCCCAGCTCGAATACAAGGGGTTCATCTTATTCGGCTCTTTGTAGTAACCCGGATTGACTTCTATCAATTCGTCGATATTCAGACATTTACCCTCCAATGCAGCCACTTGTGCAGATACATCCTTTACGTTAGACATGCGCATCAGCAGATTCAGCTTCAACGTATGGGCGAAGCGTAGCCACTGGTTCATATTACCCTTACACATGATATCTGCCTTTTTTAGCTGAGGACTGATGCTTCCCGGATCTGCAATCGCCTTGCTGATGGATGCAATGGCTTCGTCGCATTTCACGAGCAGGTCGTTGTAAATATCCTCTGCTTTGTCATATTTCGGAGAGATGTTCTCACCACCCAAAGCACTCTCTGTATAAGGAACGTCGTTGAATACGTCAACCAGGCGCTGGTAGCACTGTACGATTAGAAGCGTAGCGATACCTTCAATGGCTGGATCTTGGTCTTCGATTGCTTTTGCTTTAACGACCTTCAGGTTGGCAACGTATGAATAGTTAGCAGACCAATAATCATCAAAGTTTTGTGGTGTCATGATACCTGTCAGGGATACATAGGTTCCTGAGTAAGATCCTGACTTGGACACATAGTGTGCATACATTGCATCTGCCGTTGAAATCGGATATCGGGCTACATAGTCCAACATACCGGTCAGCAACAATTCTTTCGACACCTTTTCCTGCGTTGCATTATTAGGGTCGTGGTTGATGTCCAGCCAATCCTGGCAAGAAGTGAACATCATCCCTAATGAAAGTATATATAATCCTATTTTCTTCATGGCTGTAAATTTTTTAGAATGATACTAAAACGTTGAATCCAAAGGTTCTTGAAGCCGGTGTGCGGATAGCTGCAACACCTGTTGTGTTATATGAGCCGGATGAGTTGAAATCCGGGTCACCCCAAATATTGGTGCTTGGAACCCACATGAACAGGTTGCGGCCAACAAGGCTGACAGATGCACGCTGTAACACCTTTGTCTTTCTCAAGGCGCGTTCAGGCACTTCGTAAGCCAATGATAATTCACGCAATCTCCAAGAAGCTGCACTTACTACACGGTTGGCAACGATGTTCTTGTACGGACCGTCCCACAAATATTTGTTACCATCCTGTACGGTAATGTCGGTATTTTCTCTGTAAGAAACATTACCGTTGGCATCTGTTACTGCATAAGCAGAGTTCGGATAAACGAAACGCTGGCGGCCGGCTACGGCAGATACGTGAGATGCACCGAAGAACAACATGTTATATTCAGCATCGAAACGAGTGTAGTGACCACCTCTGTAGTCGAACGTACCTGTCAAAGTGAAGCCTTTCCATTTGAAAGTAGAAGACAAACCTAAGCGAACTTTCGGCTGTGTGCCGCCAATGATCATCAAGTCACCAGACAATGGATAACCTGTACTCGGATTGATAAGAACCTTACCATCGGGTGAACGTTTGTAGTCTGTAGCCTTGATACATGGATAAGGCTGTCCCTTGATGGCGTAAATCGGGCTGTCGATAGTCAGTTCATCTACATCATCCACCAATTCCATTACCTTTGTTGAAAGGAATGTGGCATTGGCATTGACGTTCCAACGGAAGTCGCCTAATTTTAACAACGGAGTAATACGAAGATCAAGTTCGACACCGCGGCCACGCATTTTACCAGCATTGATGTATTTGGTGGCATAACCTGTTGAATACGGAATAGAAACGTTTACAGTCTGGTTGTCTGTCATCTGGTTATAGAAAGCAGCTTCCAACTGAACGCGATCTTTGAACAGACCAATTTCTGTACCCACTTCAAACTCAGTGGTGAATTCCGGCTCAATATAGCGGTTACGGATGTTTGTGCTCAAATAATAACCTCCTAATGTGCCGAATGGGAAATTACCTGACGGGAAAGCTAAGTCATCAAGGTTATAATTACCGATGTTTACCGTACCAACGCGAGCGAATGTACCTCTCAGTTTCAAGTATGACAATACGTCATGATCTTTTAGCTGCTGGATGGCTTCGTTCAACATGATAGAAGCATTGGCTCCCGGATAGAAGAAAGAGCGGTTTGACGGATCCAATAATGAAGTCCAGTCGTTACGTCCTGTTACCTGTAAGAAGGCCCAATTCTTGAATGACAAGTCAACACTACCGAAAACACCGATTTTTCTGGTATGGTTGATTGAGTTGCTACCTCCCAATTCACCAATCTTGTTAGCTACATTGTATAGGTTGTCCACTTCCAATTTGCTGGCTGAAACACCTTTAGAATCAGATTTGGTTTCCTGCAAAGAATAACCTACCATACCTTTGACGGTGAAGAGTTCGTTGATCTTACGTTCTGCCATCAACATCGCATCGATATTCAAGCGGCAATACAAGTTTGAAGAGGTAGAAACAGATGAATACACATCATTATAGGCATAGTTACGGATACCGGATTTTTTTGACCAATCTGAATAGTGCCATGCACCATTAGTGGATGTACTGTTGCTGATACCTAAACTTAATCCACCACGGGCTGACGCTTTCAACCAAGGCAGAATTTCGTAGTTGATGTCAAGTGCAGTTGTAACACGATCCCAACGGCGATCCCAGCGATAGTTGCCATTGTCGAACCAAGGGCTATCTGCATAGGCAATAGGCCATTCGTCCTGAGTAGCACCTCTGACGGTCGGGTCGTTCCATGCTTTCAGTTTGCGCAAGTCGATATTGCCCGGCACCTGTAATACTTCGTAGATACCACCTTGATTATTGTTGTTAGTATCCAAGTGTGTGTTTGAATAAGACATCTTAGCACCTACCTGCACCTTTTTATATTTACGGCTGGCGTTGAAGCGGATGGTTTGTCTTACCATATTATCTTCTTCTACTGTACCTTGCTGGTCCACTCTCTGGTATGACACAAACATGGAGCCATGCTCGTCACTTGAAGAGAAAGAGAGGTCATTCTGAATACCTACACCTGTTTGCCAGAAGCCTTTACGACCTGCATCTAGGTAGCTATATTTACCCATCATCTGATAACCTTCCGGATTAGTCGGGTCGTAAAGCGGTTCGCCGATAGGCACCATGCTGCCGTCGAATTCCGGACCATACTGCTGGTTTTCATACGCAATATAGTCAGTAGGAAGACCGGTTATACCATTAGATGTACCGGCACCGAAGCGAGTCTGCCACTTAGGCCAGTATGATACTTTATCAAATGTGGTAGTCAGAGAGTAGGTGATGCGGGGTTTACCGCGCTGACCGGTCTTGGTGGTTACATAGATAACACCATTGGCTGCGGATGAACCGTAAAGAGCGGCTGCACTTGCACCCTTCAATACAGATACATTATCAATATCATTCGGGTTCAAAGTTTGCAGATATTCCATTGGAGTAGGCACACCGTCCAATACCAACATGGCTTCGTTGTTACCTTTGAAAGAACGAGCACCACGTAAAGCGATAACGATACCCGAACCTAATTTAGGAGATGTGATATTGATCTGCAAACCAGAGACTTTACCCACCAATGCAGCGGTTGCGTCTGTACCTTTTGCAGCGTTCAAATCGTCTGCACTGACCTTGGCTGTTGCATAACCCAACTCCTTGGCTTGTCTTTGGATACCTAAAGCAGTTACGACAATTTCATCCAGTTTCACCTGGTCGGTCTCCATTATAACACGTACGAAATGGCCTTTTGAGATGTCTGCAACCACATCTTTAAAGCCGATAAAACTGACCACGAGCGTGTTAGATCCTGCCGGAACTTTTTGCAGAACAAACTTTCCATCAATATCGGTCTGCGTCCCGATGTGGGTTTTGTCTTTTAGATACACAGATGCAAAAGGAACGGGTGTATCGTCCTCCGAACTGATAACAACTCCTGTAATTGTGCGAGTCTCCTGTGCCCATAGTGCGGACGAGAGAACCATCATACACAATAAGAACGTGAATGAAAATAATCTTCTCATACTAATAGAGTTTGGATAGGTTAATATTATAGTTAACAAAGATTTCATTTTAAACAACCAGGGCTTCTTATCGGTATGAAACGAATGAAGAAATCGAGGTTCATATAATAGTATCAGATAGCAAAAAATATTAAAAAAACCATCTCTGTACGAATCTTCTTTTCCTTTCTTCTTCCCCTTTCTTGTCAGAGTATGGCTACTTCCACTGTTATCCTCTTTAGAGAGTCATCATCTATATCTTATCATCTTGGTTATAGAGAGCTTGGAAATCATGGGCCTCTATAAAATCATCTTTTTTTATCATCACCTTCAAAAGCAAAAGTATGCTTTTGTTTTAAAAAACCAAATATTCTGAGGGGAAAATAATCATTTTTTTGCAAAAAACTTTTTTTCAATTTGTAGGTTAAAATAAATTAGAAAAACAGTTGGATATTCCAATAAACTTATCTACTTTTGCGCCGGTTTTAGAAAACACACCTTCAGAAGAGGAAAACAGCTCGTTGTGAAACGGGGTGTTTTGCCGAAATGGGATAGTATTAGCGTTTGGATGGATAGGTAACAATTTAAAGATGGGTAGGGGATATTTTCCCTTTTTTTGTATCTCGGCATCTCTTTTTTTGAACGGGTTTTTGAATGCCTTTCAAAGGATGTTCAACCCCAATCGTCATTAGAACGAAAAAAGTAAAACAACTGACTGTTTTTATTCTTTCCTACTCTTGTCAGCACTTCTTTGGGCATCTTGCTTCCGCCTGCGTTTCGACATAGCCCGCTATGCCTTCAACGCAGAGCCATTGCAATCTGCTCAAAACAAGTACCAACAAGAATTGTAATCTAATGACCGAATTGAGTTTAAAGGCATTCGTCCTTTTCTTGGTAACGTTTTTGGCGAAGTTATTGTAATTTTTCAGTGTTGCTATTGGCGGAAAACAGGAGATGAATCCATCAAAAGTAATGGGTGATTCCGTTGGAATTGACAGGCAAATCTGTCTTGGTCTAAACAGCCTGTAAAACAATGTTATAGGCTATCTTTCAGGGGTCTATAGACTTCTTGGGATTAGTCTATAGACTTTTTCAAAAAAGGGTAGGGACTTTTCTGAAATTGGGTAGGCACTCCGTTCGGATTGGGTAGGCACTCCGTTGGAATTGGGTAGGCACCCAATTCCCGTCAATAAACGAATCCATTTTACTTGGGTTAATAGCTTTCTGGCTTCTTGTTGGCTTATTGTGCTTTTTATAAATCCAAATGAGAAGGCATTCCGTTCGGACGATGAGGTTATACATATACATATATATAGTATATAATAATACCGGAGTTGTGGGTAAATTCTATCCGGAAACCTCCTTTTTCCTGTTTAAGTTTAAGATAAAGAGAGAGATGCTTCGGAAATTCTGCTTTCTTGCGTATATTTGTGCTGGAATTCGTATTTGAACTATGATTAAAGAAAACTTCATCAAAATCTACGAGGAGAGTTTCCGGGAAAACTGGAACTTGCCCGCATTGACTGATTACGGCAAAGGTACGACATTCACCTATGGTGAGATGGCTGAAGAGATAGCACGAATACACCTGATGTTCGAAGCCTGTCAGATACGTCGGGGCAATAAGATTGCCTTGATCGGAAAAGATAGTGCCCGTTGGTGTATTGTCTATATGGCAGCTGTGACCTACGGAGCTATAATCGTTCCCATTTTACAAGATTTCAATCCGAATGATGTGCATCACATCATCAACCACTCGGAGTCGGTTTTTCTGTTTGTCAGCGACCGCATCTGGGAAACGTTGGAAGAGGATAAGATAACAGAGGTGCGTGGAGTCTTCTCATTGTCTGATTTCCGTTGTTTGCACCAGCGTGATGGCGAAAACATTCAGAGACTGCTGAAGACATTAGATGATAAGATGGCCGAACGCTATCCCAAGGGTTTCTTTAAAGAAGATATAGCCTATGCCGAATTGTCGAATGACAAAGTGGTGCTTTTGAACTATACTTCCGGAACGACCGGATTCAGTAAAGGGGTTATGCTGACCGGTAACAACCTGGCCGGTAATGTCACCTATGGCCGCGAGTTGGGTGTGCTGTTCCGTGGCGACCGTGAGCTTTGCTTCTTGCCGTTGGCTCATGCCTATAGCTGTGCCTTCAACTTCCTGGTGCCTTTGGCCGTGGGTGCTCATGTCTATCTACTGGGCAAGCTGCCTTCGCCCAAGATCTTGTTGAAAGCCTTTGAAGAGGTGAAGCCCAACCTGATCTTGACCGTTCCGTTGATTCTGGAAAAGATCTATAAGAAGATGATCGCTCCGCAACTGAACAGACGTTCCTTGCGCTTGGTACTGAACATTCCATTGCTGGATAGCCGTATCTATGCCAAGATTCGCAAGCGTTTGATTGATGCGATGGGTGGACGTTTCCGTGAAGTGATTGTAGGTGGTGCCGCTATGAACCAAGAGGTGGCCGATTTTCTTTATAAGATTAAATTCCCCTTCACCATTGGTTATGGAATGACCGAGTGTGGTCCTTTGATCAGCTATGACCATAACGATGTATATGTATCGGGCTCTTGCGGACAGATTCTGAAAGGAATCATGCAGGTGCGTATCGACTCAGAAGATCCATATAATAAGGTAGGAGAGATTCAGGTGCATGGCGAGAATGTGATGAAGGGCTATTATAAGAATGAAGAGGCTACAGCCAATGTCTTTACAGACGACGGTTGGTTGAAGACCGGCGACCTGGGTACCATTGATGCCAATAACCGCATCTACATCCGTGGCCGTTGCAAGAGTATGATTTTAGGCCCGAACGGACAGAACATCTATCCGGAAGAGATAGAATCGAAGCTGAACAACTTGCCGTTTGTGATGGAGAGCGTGGTGATTGAACGAAACGGAAAACTGATAGGCTTGGTTTATCCCGATTATGACACCGTGGACAGTACGGGTATTTCGCATGACGATCTGCCGATTATTATGGAAGAAAACCGTGTAGAGCTGAATAAATTGTTGGCTCCTTATGAATCTGTCTCGCAATTGCAGCTTTATCCGACAGAGTTTGAAAAAACTCCGAAACGAAGCATCAAGCGCTATTTATACGAGAATTATTCGTAATGCCTTGATGTATAGATGGTTTTCCGTAAAATAAAAACAGACGGTAAACAATCTTTTTTGTAAGCAAGAAAAAAATTAAAAAAAACATGTGTATGTTGTGCAACATGTTTAATTAATATATACATTTGCACCGTTTTCAAGCGAGACAAAAATAAGGTTGTTTTAAAAATTAAAGGAAAATGAAAAAATTAGTTGCATTTGTAGCTGTATTGGCAGCTGTATCATTTACATCATGTGGCAGCAAATCTGCAGAATCAACAGAACAGGCAGTAGAAACACCGGCAGTAGAAGAGGCTGCTCCTGCTGCTGAGATTGAAGCTGCTGATTCTACAGCAACAGAGGTAGCTCCTGCAGACTCAGCTGCTGTTGAAGCAGTTCCGGCTGAATAATATTCAGCCTTGGTTGAGTAAGGACAGTCTGTATGCGTTTCACATACAGACTTTTTTTGTATAAAAACATGCTAATAAATAAAAACAACGTTGTATGAAAAGACTGTTTATTTGTTCACTTTGCGCGTTGGCAAGTACAGCCTCTTATTCCTATGCTCAGACGGCTGTTGACACAATGCTATTTATCCAGAATGTAGAGGTGTCGGGCAAGCGATTTGCCGGTCTGTCCGGAGGCGAATGGAAACGTTTGCAAGTAGAAAGTAACCTGAGTGCGATGACCGGAACGGCCGCTGAGGCTTTTCGTCAGATGCCCTCTGTGATTACGGATATTGAAGGCGGAATCACTTTCCGCGGATCATCCAAGGCCGCCCTGTTGTTGAACGGTGTGCCTTATGGCTTGTTGGAAGAGTATAGCGGTGATATGCTGATTCAGCTTCCGGCTCTTTTCTTTGACCGCATTTCGGCAACCTCTTATCCCTCTATTACCCGAGTGCCTGATGGAGATGCAGGTCTGTTGAACCTGACTTCTACGGTGCAGACAGCCGAAGATTCTCCTTTGTCGGTGACGTTGGGTGCCGGATTGCAGGAGCGTTATAATGCCGGTGCGGTGGTGAATCTGCATCCGGGACGTTTCCACATCATTGGTAAATATAACTATCGTCGTGAGTATCGTGAACGTTCATTCCGTAAGTCAACAACGACTCCGATGAACCGTACGGAGATGAACAACAATGCCAGTGCCCGTCCGGATGTGCATTTGGCCGATTTGCGTTTGGGCTATGATGTAACGGATCATGATTTGGTTACGGTCTATGGTTTGTACTCATTGATGGATTATGACCGTTATGGACGTATCAACAATAGAGTATTCAATCCACAGGGCGAACAGAAGAAATATGTAATCCGTAACCGTTACAACGATCAGCGTCAGGAGGCTTATGCCGTTGAGACTTCTTGGCAGCATACGTTTACTCGTCCGGGCGAGTTGTTGGATGTCCGTTTTAACTACAACAACTTTGCGTATGACGAAAACAATGACTTCAAGAACGAGAATCCCAAAACCGGAGCAATTGTGGCTGAAGACAATCTGATGATTAACCGCGAAAAGCACAACTATTTCTGGTCAGTCGGTTATCAGAGTGCCGTGGTTAATAACTGGTCTTTTAAGGCGGGTTATATCGGTCGTCTGAAGGATGAGTCATATCTTACGGATGCGAATAACAAGACGGACAAGGGCTGGGTTTCCAATCCGAATAAGACATACGGCTATGATTTTCAGCGTAGTCTGAATCTGTTTTATGCTTCGGCACAGAAACAGTGGAACGACTTCACGGTTGAGGCAGGCGTGCAGGGAGAACTTAGCCATCAGAAGGTGGAAGAGGTGAAGGAAAACAATTTCCGTCTCTATCCGCGTGTACGTTTCGACTATGACTTGCATCAGGGATCACACGTGGCTTTGAGCTATCACCAGCGCACAGTCCGTCCGCAGGGTGCATTTTTGAGTCCGTATGTTGATTATAGTGATGCCACCCATTTGGTTGAGGGCAATCCGTCGTTGAAGGATGAATTCGTTCATGTGGCCGAATTGAACTATCAGTTAGACTTGCCTTCGTTCCGTTTCTCTACCGGTCTTTTCTATCGTAACCGTCAGGATCGTATGATGGAAGTGGCCTATCAAAAAGAGGAGAATACCTTCTGGAAGAAGGAGAATGTGGGCGACAGCCAGACATTCGGTTGGGATATGTCTGCCGGCTGGAGTCCGTTGCGTTTCCTTTCTGTAGGTGTTTCCGGAGAGATTTATCGGGATGAAATAGATGGCCGTACAGTCGGTTATGATGAAAAGAAATCAATGGTTTGTGGCGATGTGAAGGGAAATGTGAATATTCATCTGACTCCGACCACTGAATTGCAGATGGACGCTTTCTACATTTCAGACCAGCTGACACCGCAGGGTAAGATCAAAGATCATTATAGCGTGAATGTGGGCGTTTCACAGTATTTCATGAATCGTAAGTTGCGTGCCAACCTGAGTGTGAACAATCTGTTCGACAGTTTAGGGGAAACAACGATTATTGATACAGAGAAGCTACAGATGACTCAGGTGCGCGACCGTGATGCCCGTGTGGCTTGGTTGACGCTTACTTATTCGTTGTAGCGAGAGACGTGTAAGAATATATCATGATACTAAGAAGGGGCTGTGTCGGATCAATCATTCTGACACAGCCCCTTGTTTTAGTGTAAGATGTTACTTCCGTCTGCGCTTCGACATAGCCCGCTATGCCTTTAACGTAGCCATTGCAATCTGCTCAAAACAAGTACTAACAAGAATCGTAATCTAATGACCGAATTGGGATTAATGAGATATAGCCTCCTGAATGATATTGGTCAAAATAGGCTTCAGACCACTGGCGAAGCTCTCAACCGCAATCACCATTACAATCAGACCCATGAGTCGCATCATTACGTTGTTTCCTGTTTCCCCTAACAAGTTGACCAAACGGGTTGAGGCACGCAAGATGAAAAATGCAATCAGATAGACAAAAGCAATCATACCAATTAATACGCCCTTGCTGGCATAAGTGGTAGCATCGTCCATCAACATGAAGGCATTGGCGATAGCGCCGGGTCCACAAAGCATCGGAATAGCCAATGGTGTGATGCTGATATCGTTGGCATAGGTTTTCACCTCTTCGTCTTTCAGTTTCGCATTGGAATAACGTGCCTGAAGCATATCAAAACCAATTTTGAAGATGATAAATCCACCGGCAATTCTGAATCCATTGGTAGAGATACCAAAGAACTTAAACAGGAATTGTCCTGAGATGGTGAAAGCCAATAGCGTCAGGAAGGCAGCAATTGTGGCTCGTTTAACGATCGCTTTTCGTTCATTGTTGGTCAAACCTTGTGTCATCGTCAAGAAGACCGGCATTGTACCTAACGGGTTTGTCAATGTAAAGAACGAAGTGAAGCATAATAATGCATAAGGTAAAAGTGTGTCCATTTTATATAAGTTTTTATTCGTCCCAAATTAAATAGGCTGAAACCAGCCAGTGATTAAGATCGTTATCTTTGATTTCCTGCGCTTCAGGAATGCTGACCGTGAAGGTGTGTTCTCCCGGTTGGATGTTATTTAATTCCACCTCTTCCGGCATAACATCTGATCCCGGACACCAATTTGAGCGTGACAAGTCCGATGAGGCCAACGGCTCTTCGATCATCTTTTGTGCATATCCCTTTTCTGAGATATAGGCCGCCAAACGCTTCTGTAGCCAGATGCCGGTAGCCGGATTGAAGCGGCGGAAAGAGGCACAGTCGTTTCTCCAGGGGATAAAATCGAGTACCGCTTCTTCATCGATTGAAACGATGTTACGCTTCTGTACAAACTCATCGCCGCCACTGTGTCCGCCATGACCGGTAACGATATATTTCAATCGGACATTCTTGGCGTTGGCCGGAATGTTGAACGAAGTAGAAACCGATTTGCGGGCAAAGATATCGGGATAGGTTTGTCCTATGTAATAGACGGTGTTTATCAACGGTTCTACGTGACGTTTCGGCAGAGCATCACAACTGATCTCAGACTCATCAATATGTAGTTTCATGCTGGCAACATAGCCTTCTGCGGTCCATGTGTCGATGAAGATGCCTACATAAGCACCGTCAGTCAATAGCGGATACAGGTCTGTGATGTCTTGTTTCCAACATACGCTGTCGGCCCATTCGTCAATATAGACCGGTTTGCGGATGCTGCTTAAACTATCATCGGGCTGGCTGTAGTGTCCCACGCCAAAGGGCGTCATGAAACGCATCAGCTCGACGGTTGGTTTATAATCCTCTCCTGCTACGATACCAATCATGTTTTCGAGCTTCGTGCTGTCGATAGCAGGAAATTTCTTTTCTCCTTTGGCAATATTCATCAAATGAATAGCCGACTCTTTGGGCAATACGAAGCAGGAACCCGATTTGTCCCAGCGGTCACCGTTCGATGCCACACTTACTTGTAGATCTACCTTGACGTTGCGTTTATAATCTGGCAAGTTTAGTCTCTTCAACAGAATGCGTCCGTTGGCCAGATGATAGATACTGTCATCCGATGCTTCATTGAACGAAGCCGGATAGATGTCTGGCCGGAACTGAATAGGATTCCGGCTAAACACCTGTACCGTACAGTCTCCCTGTGCCGGTAATTCTTTATGTCCGCATGCTGTTGTCAGACAAAGGGCACCGATCAGGGAGGCTGTTAGAGTGGTTTGTTTTGTCATGTTCTTATTTGAATTTTTCAAGTTCTCTGTTGAGCTGCTTTTGTCCGACAACCTTGTCTGCGTGTGTACAAGGACCCGTTACGCAACCCCCTTCGCAGGCCATGACCTCAATAAAGTTAGCCGGAACTTTGCCTGTCTTTGCAAAACCTTTCAGCATAGCAACGTTCTTCTTGTTGAGGTTGGCAATTTGCAATGGTTTAATCACCTGAGCTCTGTCGCCAAGATAAGCCTTGACAGCCTCAGTAACACCGCCGCTTTGAGCAAAACCATGTGCTTCGCGTACGGAGTTGAATAATACAGAGAATGGTTTTGCCTCTTCAATGTGGATGTCCAAACCGCTAAGTACTGATCCAACCTCTTCGAAAGTCATCACATAGTCAACGCAAGGATCGTTCTTGGCTTCTTTACGTTTGGCGACACACGGGCCGATGAATACAACCTTAGCATCAGGATATTTTTCCTTTACAATGCGTGAGGTGTAATACATAGGAGAACCGGTTGAAGAGATGTATTTCTTCATGTTCGGGATATGCTTTTCAGCCAACTGCATGTAAGACGGACAACAGCTGGTTGTCATGAACGGCTGACCTTCTTCCAGCTTTTCGAGCAGCTCGTTTGCTTCGTGCTCTGTAGTAGTCATGGCACCTTGAGCCACTTCGATTACTTCAGTAAATCCGATTTCACGCAATGCACCATATACATTTTCGATCGGCGCATTAAACTGAGCCAGGATAGACGGAGCTACGATAGCAACAACCTTCTCTTTCTTCTGGATGCTCTGCAAGATGTCAAATACTTGTGAGATTTCAAAGATTGCACCGAACGGACATGCATTGATACATTTTCCGCAATAGATACACTTGCTTTCATCGATATGTTCTACGCCATATTCATCTTTGCTGATGGCTTTGACAGGACAAACCTCTTCGCAAGGAATAGGAATATAAACAATGGCATGGTAAGGACAGCTTTCGTGGCATTTACCACAACTGATACATTTTTCGTGGTCGATTTCAGCCTTTCCGTCTTTCTTGAATCGGATAGCGTCTTTCGGACAGTTCATAAAACAGCTACGTGCTACACAGCCACGACAAAGGTCTGTGATTTCATAGTTGGTCTGCACGCAAGAAGAGCATGCTTCATCAACAACGCACATAAGGTTCTCTTTTTGGATCTTTCCCTCGCGGAGCAAAGCCTGTTTTGCGTATTCAGAAAGAGGAGTCAGTTCATCGACTTCGTCTTGCATGTCGAATCCTAACAACGGCAGTGTTTTGTATTTCCATACTGCACGTTCTTTATGAACACAACAACGACCACGCACTTTTGTTTTGCGTGGAGTCAGTTCAAGTGGTAAACGATCAATCTTCTCTTGAAGGTGGTTTTCCTTCCATAGTTTCACTAATTTCGCCAGCAATCCGTGGCGCACAATCATAACGTTATTGGTAAATGCCATAGTGTCTCGTGTTGATAATTAAACTTGGACAAAGATATGTAAAAGGCTTTAAAAACACAGTATTTTTTTGTTAATTGCGACTTCTTTTTGAGTGTTGTCGCTCCCATTTCATATCATTTTGCAATTATTTAGTAATAAATTGCTTTTTGAGGATTACAGAAGCGCTGTAAACATCCCCGCCAAAGGGTGGATTCAGCTTGGCCACTTTCAGTTCAATGGCCTTAACCTGGCGGAATTGTTGTTTGACACGTTTCATAATACGTCCTGCCACATGTTCCAAAAGCTGTGAAGGTTGCTCCATTTCCTTTTTTACCAGTTCATACAGTGTGGCATAGTTGATGGTTTGTTCCAATCGGTCGCTGTCAATGGCTTCTTCCAGAGGAGCGGTCAGAGTCATGTCAACGATGAATGTATTACCTACCCGTTTCTCTTGTTCGGAAACACCGTGGTAGGCATAAAACCTCATCTCTTTTAATTCAATTTGTGTTGTCATAGTCTATTAGATTTGCACATGATTTGATGCATGCAAAAGTAGTAAAAAATAAGCATCGTCAGCAGTAGCTGACAATGCTTTTATTCCGTCAGGTTTGGTTAAGAGGGAAGAAAGTGTGTTTGATTAGTTGTCATTTGCGATTGTCCCTCTCATTGTTGTTCCTATAGAATAGTAAATGGCGTTGTTTTTAAGGGAGAAGTTGCTCTCCTGTTTTTAAAACTCCCTTAAAGTAAGACTTATTTCTTAAATATGCAAGCATTTGATGAATATATGTTACAAAAAGACACAAATTCATAGACAATGTCTGAATTTGTGCCTTAAAATAATAAAAATATGTGTAAGGAAAGAGACTTATAGTCTGTCAGCATCACTGATTAATGTGCGTACCTTTTTATTGAAATCGGCCGCATCAAGCAGTTCCTCTAATGAGATGTGCATACGATAGCGCCAATAGTGATTGGTACGTGCCGGGATATTGATTCGTTCCATCTCACAATCAGGATTCTTAATCGTGTCATCAATAGCCATCCAGTCTTGCAACGGTATAATTGTCAACATAGAGTGGGATGCCAAATGGTTTGCCACGATTTGAGTAGCCAATTGAGCGGTACACTCTTCCGGAGCTTTACCGTCGTGTTGCAATACCTGATTATAGTAGCGTTGTGTTTTCTCCTTGTCCTCTTTCCACCAGCTACGCAGCGGCGACATGTCGTGAGTTGAAGTAGTACAAACCGACAGATAGGGCAGATTGTGCATATCAGAAAACTCGCGTTGAGATGTCTTAGGCATACGTTCCAGCTCCAGACTGAGAATCTGTAATTTGTTCATTACTTCCGGAACGGTCTCAGGAATCATGCCCAAATCTTCGCCACAAACCAACATGTCCGTACATCCGATTAACGGTGTCAATCGTTTTAGTGCCTGATTTTTCCAGAACTCGTTGTGGCGATAGTAGAAGAAGTCCCAATATAGCTGGTCGAAGGCATAACGGTCAGAGCTGTCCAATTCCTTATATATATAAGATTGGCTGGCCGAGATACGTGGATGATATTTGTTCGGTTCGCGCGGATCGGCCAAGAAGAGAACTTCGTTGGCAACGGCAAACAGTCCGTTCTTGATCTGTTGTGAGACAGCATCTGTCTTGTCATGGAATAGCTGATTGATTTTCTGCTGAGTGTCGCAGAAGGGCTTCAATACGAAATGGTGTGATGACGATTGAGCCAGATAGCAGTTCTTGACCATTTCGGTCTGTTCTCCAAAAATCTCGGGCAGGAAGTGCTCGTTGATATGCGGTGTTGTAAACCGTGATTTGTTGAAATGCATGCCATACTGCTCAATCTCCTGTTCGCTCAGCGGCAGAGCCGGATTGAAGTGGCCACACAATCCTTGTACATACTCTTGTGGAATCTCCCAAATACGGAAGAAGC
The DNA here is from genome assembly GCA_934725305.1 of uncultured Parabacteroides sp. Lineage (GTDB taxonomy): Bacteria > Bacteroidota > Bacteroidia > Bacteroidales > Tannerellaceae > Parabacteroides. Next base: position 68,340 of record CAKVBA010000003.1, read on the forward strand.
CCAGGATATGATCGATACGGAAGCTGTTGAAGTAGTCGCTCAGCTTTTGGAAGCGCTTTTTCCACCAGATGAAGTCGTCTTTCTCCATCACATCCCAATTGTAGGTTGGGAATAGCCAGTTTTGGCCATTGGCAGAGAAATCATCAGGTGGAGCACCGGCTTGTCCGTTCATATTGAAATAATTGGGCTCTGTCCAAGCTTCAACACTATTACGGTTCACTCCGATAGGCAAATCTCCTTTCAGGATGATACCATTTTGGCGGGCATAGTTTGATGCCTCTTTGAGCTGGGTGTGCAATACAAATTGCAGGAAGTAAGAGAATGATATAGAAGGCCAAGCTTTACCACCTTCGTTGCATAGCTTTTCGATCTGTTCTTTATTATAGACAGCATAGTGATTCCACTGATAGAAATCAGCTGTTTTGTAATAGTCTCTCAGATAGCAGAAGGCAGCATAGGGGCGCAACCACTCTTTGTTGTGTTGATAGAATTGCTTGAAAGCTTCGGTATTTAACAAAGAGGCACCTTCTTGGTCGAAGTATTCTTGACAATAGGCCATCTTTTGCTTCATAACCGCCTCATAGTCCATCTGTGGCAGTTTGTTCAGCTCTTTCTGCTTTTCGGCATAGTAATTGGCTCTGTCGGATTGTTTCAGCAGCCCCATATCATGTAAATTAATGTACATGGGATGAAGCGCATAGATAGAAATAGCACTGTAAGGATAGGAGTCAACCCAAGTGTGAGCAATGGTTGTATCATTCATTGGCAAAACCTGGATGACGCACTGACCTGTTTTGTGTGCCCATTCGACCAACATCTTCAGGTCTCCAAAGTCTCCTACACCAAAGCTTTGTTCGGAACGTAAAGAGAACACCGGAATGACGGTACCCGCACATTTCCAATCGGGCAGATTGTCCCGGAAATAGAGACCAGAGATACTTACGGTTTCGCCAACCTCTTGTTGTTGTAGATAGTGTACACGGTTTTCATCCGTCTCCCAATATAGAGGCTGTTGTTGTTCGTTGTCCCAAGCGAGGAACTTATATTCTAATGGAGAATGTATGTCGTCAGCATCCAAATCGATATGCCATTCCGATCCGTTATCACTGTCGAGGAGCAAAGCCCGGTCGGGATTCCAGTTGCCTAAGCATTCCTGATTACCGGTGATTGCTACACTTTGATTCTTTTCGATGCGAGGAGCAGCTATTTTAATGACCAGCTTTTTGCCGCTTTTGATAACTCTGTCATGCTTTTCGCATGGATGGGCAAAGAGACTTTCTGTAAATGCAGAAGAGAAAAAGGCCAAATTATTAGGGCGTATTTGCCAATAATCATATAATGTATAGCGGGTAGATTGTCCGTCAAATACGATGGTGTGATTTTTGTTCCATTCTTCGAAAATGCGTTTATCGTTTACACTTAAGAAATAGCGGTATTCGATAGATGTAACATGGGAGGGTAACTCCAATTCTAATTGCCAGTTACCCTCTCCTATATAATTCATCTCTTTCGCTAAAGCCAGTTCCCACGAGCCTAATTCCGGAATGGAACCTACAACACATAACTTCTGCCCCCAAACGGTATGGAAGTTGATATTAAAGGTGACTTTCATGGATTATAAAATTTTGTTGGGAGCGAAGGTACGAAAAAAAACATCAACCGCACCGCGAAGCCCCGCAGTTTGTACAGATGAGGCATCCTTCCTGATAAATCAATGTCTCAAATCCGCAATTGGGGCAAGTCTGTCCTTTGGCTTCTGTTCCGTTGGGCAGATACTTCTTCAAAGCTCGTTCAACACCATTTTTCCAAGTGTTGATAGATTCGTTGTTCAGCTCCATGCCTTGTACCAGTTTAATAACCTGATCGATTGGCATGCCATAGCGTAATACTCCTGAAATCAGCTTGGCATAGTTCCAATATTCCGGGTCGAATTTTCCATCCAAACCTTCGATGGTCATCTTGTAGCCACGTTTGTTCTTGAACTGGAAGTCGTAATGCTTCTTGCCATCTTCGTCGTAACTCTTGATGATTGATCCTTTGGAGATATTCTTCGGAAGCATGATGCCCTCTTCGTCATCGGCAAGACCTGTGAAGATTTCATATGGACGACCATTCAGCAAGCCCACAAAGGCAATCCATTTTTCACGGTTGTTCTGGAACTTTACAACGTCTGCCTCCAACTCTCTGGGTCGGGTAGCCACAATTACAGGTGGTTGCATACAGTGGCAGTCTTCTTTCTTTTTCTTCTTTTTTTCTGTTGCCAGCAACACTCCTGAACGGGAACCATCACGATAGACGGTACAACCCTTGCATCCACATTTCCATGCTTCTACATATAGTGTATTTACCAAGTCTTCAGATACGTCCGCCGGTAGGTTGATGGTTACACTGATAGAATGGTCAACCCATTTCTGGATACGGCCTTGCATACGAACCTTCTGCAGCCAATCGACATCATTAGAGGTCGCTTTGAAGTAGGGCGATTTGGCAATTAGGTTGTCAATTTCGTCTTGTGTATATCTTTTGGTGACAGAATAGCCGTTGGCCTGCATCCATGTGACAAACTTGTGATGGAATACTACATATTCTTCAAATGCGTCTCCGGTTTCATCAACGAAATCCACACGGGCTTCGGCATCGTTCGGATTGACTTTGCGGCGACGTTTATATACAGGCAGGAATACCGGCTCAATACCGGATGTTGTCTGTGTCATCAAACTGGTCGTTCCGGTAGGAGCGATGGTCAAACAGGCAATGTTGCGTCGGCCATACTGAACCATATCTTCATACAGTGCCGGATCAGCTTCGCGTAAGCGATTGATGAACGGATTCTGCTTCTCACGTTCGGTGTCATAGATTTCGAAGGCACCACGCTCTTTGGCCAACTCAACAGATGAGCGATATGCTGCCAAAGCTAATGTCTTTTGAATCTCTTCGGCACGGTCGGTTGCCTCTTCTGTACCGTAGCGCAGGCACAATGCTGCCAGCATATCTCCTTCAGCAGTGATACCAACACCCGTACGGCGACCTTGCAATGTCTTTAATTTGATCTTTTCCCACAGATGACGTTCACTCTGTTTTACCTCCATCGATTCCGGGTCGGAATCAATCTTTTCTAAGATCTTTTCGATCTTTTCCGCTTCCAGATCAATGATATCATCCATGATACGTTGAGCCAGATGAACATGTTTCTTGAACAGTTCATAATCGAAGTAGGCCTCAGGAGTGAATGGATTTACCACATACGAATAGAGATTGATTGCTAACAGACGGCAACTGTCGTATGGACAGAGAGGAATCTCGCCACAAGGGTTGGTTGATACTGTGCGAAACCCAAGGTCGGCATAAGAGTCCGGGACGGATTCTCTCAGGATGGTATCCCAAAAGAGTACACCCGGTTCGGCTGATTTCCATGCATTATGGATAATCTTTTTCCACAAAGTCTGGGCATCAATCTGTTTGACATAAAGTGGATCGTTTGAATCGATGGGATACTGCTGCATATAGGTAGAACCGTTCACTACTGCTTGCATAAACTCATCATCGATTTTGACAGATACATTGGCACCTGTTACTTTTCCTTCAACCATCTTGGCATCAATGAAAGACTCAGAGTCGGGATGTTTGATGGAGACAGAAAGCATCAAGGCTCCGCGGCGGCCATCTTGAGCCACTTCACGAGTAGAGTTGGAATAACGTTCCATAAAGGGAACCAATCCTGTTGACGTCAATGCTGAGTTCTTGACAGGAGATCCTTTAGGACGAATATGAGAGAGGTCATGGCCTACACCTCCGCGGCGTTTCATCAATTGCACCTGTTCTTCGTCAATACGAATAATAGCGCCGTAAGAGTCTGCTGATCCATCGAGTCCAATAACGAAACAGTTTGAGAGAGAGGCAATCTGATAGTCGTTGCCAATTCCGGTCATAGGGCTTCCTTGCGGAATGATGAAGCGGAAATGGTCGAACAGATCGAACAATACTTGTTCGGATAGGGGATTGGGATACTTTCTCTCAATACGAGCAATTTCGTTAGCTAAGCGTTGATGCATATCTTTGGGTGATTTCTCATAAATGTTACCAAATGCATCTTTTAGAGCGTATTTGTTGACCCACACTTTGGCCGCAAGTTCATCGCCCGTAAAATAGTCTAAGGAAGCTTTGTATGCTTCTTCAAATGTATATCTCTTTCGATCCACGATAATATTGTTTTTTGGCTTACAATTTTAGAAATAGTTTGTTGATTGACCAAATTATTCGAATGTAAAAAAGGTGCACTGTTGATAAGTTTCCAATTTTGCAATGCTACTTTGCCTATTATTAGCTAATTAACTATTTCAACATGTTGATAAAGTTTTCTAAAAGGAGAAACCTATATTGGATAAGGTTTTCGGAAATACAAAAACGGAGCGTCATAGGGTGAACACTTCTTATCGTTATGCTCTATGCAGTTATCATGCGTTTTGATTCATAAAATACAATAAGCAACAGGCAGACAAGAGACTACTAATCCGGTCAAAAAGGGGTAAGCTATTTCCGAAAATTGGGTAATTACTCCGTCCGAACGGAGTAGTTATTCCGTCCCAACGGAGTGCCTACCCATTTTCAAAAAAGTGCCTACCCATTTTTGAAAAAGTCTATACCCATTTTCAAAAACTCTATAGGCTATTGAATAACAGCCTGTAACCTCTTTTTTCAGGGTGCTTGGACCGAGATAGATTCATCTGTCAAGTCTGGCGAAATTGCCCGTCGTTTCTGTCGGATCCGTTACCGCTTTTCGCAAATAATAATCCGGATAAAAATACAATAACTATCTCTTCGATGGTTATAGGACAGTATGTTGAGACAACCAATGAAAACATCATATATGGATTTCTACAGTTTTTCAATCATCCGGAAAAGGATTGGGAAACTCTTTTGGACGTGAGTTAGAAAGAAGATTGTCAATTGTCTATTTTTTTTGATGGGGCTTGGAATAGCAAAATAAAACTCGACCATTGAATATACAATGACCGAGCGATATTCTTTTATATTCAATCGATTTTATCGGACAGCAATAATTTTAAGTCTGTTGTCAGTTTTTCAACAAGCATTCAATCTCTTCAACCGAAGAGCGGAAGTCCTTGTTTGTCTCCATTTGGTCTTTAACCGTCTTGCAGGCATGAAGGACCGTTGCATGGTCTTTTTTTCCTACAATCTTACCAATCATAGACAATGAGTTGTCGGTATATTTCTTTGATAGAAACATCGTAATCTGTCTGGCCTGTACAATGTCTCTCTTACGTGAGTTTGTTTGGATGGCTGCCAGCTCTAAATTAAAATATTTGCAGACTGTTGATTGGATCGTTTGGATAGAGATCTGTTTCTTTTCTAATCGCACCGACTGACTGATGACACGTTTAGTCAATGGCAGGTCGATTTCGCGGTTGTTGATAACGGCATTTGCCATCAAAGAAACCAGGATACCTTCCAGGTCACGTACGTTTTCAGTCACATTGTTAGCAATGAAGTTGAATACTTCATCCGGAATAACAATGCCATCATGGTTGATCTTGTTCTTTAAAATCTTCTTTCTCAGGTCAAGATCAGGTCTGCTCAATTCTGCAGTCAAACCCCATTTCAAGCGGGTGATCAAACGCTCTTCCATGCCTTGCAGATCTACTGGCGGTTTATCCGAAGTCAAGATCAGCTGTTTACCCAACTGATGTAGGTGATTGAAGATATGGAAGAATGTATTCTGTGTCTTATCCATACCAATCAGCTCTTGGATATCATCAAGCAGCAGAACATCGATGTTCTGATAAAAGTTCATAAAGTCGTTTGTCGTATTCTTACGCACTGCATCTGTAAATTGTACGCGGAAAAGGTGTGCGGAAATATAAAGCACTCTCTTTTCAGGATGAAGTTCGCGAATACGTGTGCCGATTGCATTACACAAATGTGTCTTACCAACGCCGGAAGGACCAAAGATAAACATCGGATTGAAGGTTGTTTTACCTGGATTCTGAGCTACGGCCTCACCGGCTGATCGAACCAGCTTATTACTTGTTCCTTCAAAGTAGTTTTCGAAGTTGTATTTTGGATTCAACTGCGGATCCAGATCTTGTGCAACCGGACGAGAGAAGGGAACAGGCGCCTTGTTGGCATCTTTAGGAGTAATTTTCTTGATAGCACTTGAACCGTTCTCTGCGGGATAATCAACAGTTCCTCCTGTTGTCTTATCCACCATGATACGATAATTCAAGCTTGTTCCTTGACCGATTACACGATGTAGAGTGACCCTTAACACATTCACGTACTTTTCTTCCAAATACTCATAGAAGAACTGACTTGGCACCTCGATGGTGAACTTGTTGTCTTCGTATGATAATGGAATAATAGGCATGAACCATGTGTTAAAAGCAGCCTCAGGCACGATGTCCTTGATGACTGCGAGGCATTTATTCCACAATGTGCGATAATCTGTCTGCATGTTTCTTTCTACTCCCGACTCTAACTTTTACTTTCTTTTGGAACTACAAAGTTTAGAAATTAAATCCGAAAAAAAAAATGTGTTTTTTTTTGGTTTTCTTGATTGTTTAGTATGCTCCTTAAATTCAGTTAGTTAAAATATATTTGACAATCTGAGTGTTAACATCTCTTTCAATTTGAAAATCCCCTTGTAAAAAGCCTTGTAGGTTTATCGGACATTGCGACAAATCTTATAAGCAGAAACAATAGATGTCTCTATCTGCTTTTTAATTAGTTGCTTACAAGGAAAGAGGATAAAAAAAGACCTCTTTTTAGTTTAATTGGAATGATTCTAAATAGAGGTCTTCTCGGTGTTGTCTTTCTTTCTTAGAATATAGAGAAATGAACGTAGCGTTTCGGATGCTCGCGCAGGTCAAGCAATAGCTTGGATGCGTTTTCTGAAGTGCTGTTCAAATTGTCATACAGTGCTTTGTCATTAAGCAATAAGCCCATACTGTTGTCTTTTGAGTTTAGCTTGTCGGTTGTCAATTTCAGATTTGCTAAAGTAGCATTGATCGAATTGACTGTACTTGCCAGATCAAGATCTTTCAAGTTGTTGCTGACTGTTGAGAAGTTGCTGGTAACTGTCTTCAGGTTGTCAATAATAACAGGCACCTCTTTATCCAGCATTTTGTTCAGTTGGCGTGTTGACACCTCCAAATTGGCTGTTGTCTTTTCGATATGAGTCAGAGACTGTGTCAGTGCAGGATGGTTGACTAATGTCTGCAAGCCTCCTAAGATAGAATCGATCTTTGGCAGCATAGCCTCGACACTTGGTAGCAGATTGCGTTGTACTGAATCCATCATATCCTCTTCGAGACGACCTTCCAGCGTAGATCCGCTTTCTACATATTCTGATACATATTTATTCAGGTGGATATGTAGTTCTGCACCTCCTAAGAAGCTGTTTACAATTGTGATGTAGCTTCCTTTGTTGATGCGCATATCTTTTTCCAGGCTGATGTCAACAGTTATCTTGTCTGTTGTTGAATAGTCGTAGACAATGTCACGTACCAGACCAACTTTAAAGCCTTCAACAAAGACCGGACTTGAGACTGTCACATTTTTTATACTCTTGAATTCAACATGATAGAAGTTGGTCGGTTGAAATAGGTTGATGCCTTTCAGATAGTTGATACCGATGTATAACAAGGCCAGACTGATAATAGATACCAATCCGATTTTAGCCTCTTTCGTGAATACTTTTTTCATCTTTTTAATGCGTATATCCGTTTTTGATTCTTGTTAGTTCTTTACTGTACCTTTTCGCCGTCTTTAAACACGATGATAAAGGAGTCTTTGAAATCTTTTAGGATCGATCTCCTGAGTTTACTTATGGTGTTGAAGCTTTTTGATTCGCCATAAGTGTATTTATAGATTCCATTTTCCACAAAATAGCTTACATCCTTATAGCCTTTTAGCCTGCGTGAATTGGCAGGTAGCTTTTGTGGAGCTGTCAGGATCTGTATCTTGTACACAACCTCTCCTTGTTTGTTTGCAGAGGAAGATGCATTTTGTTTTCTGCTTAATATGTCAGCTTCGCTTCCGGGAGGCGGAGCATCTGTTGTAGCTCCAACACTGCTTTTTTGTGAAGCAGGCGTTGAAGCAGGCGGTAACTCTTCGGCTGTGTATTGAAGAATAGGAGCCGCTTTACTCTGTCCTTTTATAAAGCCTTGTCTGCGGTCGTATTCATGTTTGTATTTGGTAAAAGCATTGTAGATGGCTGTGGCCAGCTGCTTTTTTCCTTGGTCTGTGCTCATGAAGCGTTCTTCTTCGCGGTTTGAAATATAACCCAACTCAATTAGGATACTTGGCATACTGGTTTTACGTAGCACCAGGAATCCGGCTTGTCTTACGCCGCGGTTGTTTCGTTTGGCAGCAGTGAAGCATTTCTGCACTTCGGAAGCCAGGTTTACGCTTTGAGTCACATGGTTGTTCTGGATGAATTCGAAGATGATATAAGACTCCGATGAATTGGGGTCGAATCCTTCATAACGCTGTTTATAGTTGTCCTCCAGCAAGATGGCCGAGTTCTCTCGCATAGCCACGGTTAAGTTCTCATCGTTTCTTGCCAAACCGAGTGTATAGGTCTCAGTTCCTTTGATGTGAGCACTTTTTTTGGGTAGCGCATTGGTATGGATCGAGATAAAAAGATTGGCCTTATTGTTGTTGGCTATATTGGCACGTTCGTCCAATTCCACAAACCGATCGTTCTTGCGTGTATAGATTACCCGTACATCATTATGATTGTTCTCGATCAGATTGCCCAACTTCAGTGCCACAGCCAGATTGATGTCTTTCTCCTTTGTGGTTGTACCTTTGGCACCAGGGTCTTTGCCACCGTGCCCGGCGTCAATCACCACTGTAAAGTTTTTCCTTTGAGCATGGAGCACCGGGAAAAACAAAAACAGGCTGAGCAATAAACATATATATCGAAGAGGCTTTTTATTCACTTTATCAAAATCTTACCGTTTCTAGTGCAAATGTAATGCTTTTTGCTGGTTTACAGGTTTGTTTTATATAAAAAATGAGGGAAGTCGGGTATGACTCTTTTTCCGGGTGTGTGTATTGTCTGACAGAGGCAAGTCTTGAGAGTAGTTTGATAGCGAAGACTAAAAAAAGGAGCTGTCGCATATCTAAAAGGGGCTGCATCAAAACATCCTTTGATACAACCCCTTTTGATAATTTGATATCTATATAATGAAGATTATTCAGAAACAACTTCGAACGGAATTTCAACAGAAACTTCCTTGTGAAGTTTAAGCAATGCCTTGTAGTTTCCAACTTCCTTAACAGATTCTTTGATGATGATAACTTTGCGATCGATATCGAAACCTGCCTTAGCCAATTCTTCTGCAACCTGAATGTTAGTTACAGAACCGAAGATTGTACCTGTAGAGCTAGTCTTAGCACCGATAGTCAAAGATACGCCTTCCAACTTAGCAGCCAATGCCTGAGCATCTTCTTTGATCTTAGCTAACTTGTGAGCACGCTGTTTTAAGTTTTCAGCCAATACTTTCTTTGCAGATTCTGAAGCGATAACTGCTTTACCCTGGGGGATTAGAAAGTTACGTCCGTAACCGTCTTTAACTGTTACGATATCGTCTTTGTAACCTAAGTTGATTACATCTTCTTTCAAAATAACTTGCATATTCTGTCTCCTCTTGTTTTATTATTTCATTAAGTCAGTTACGTAAGGCAGCAGAGCCAAGTGACGAGCACGTTTAACGGCCTGTGCTACACGACGCTGGAACTTCAAAGATGTACCTGTGATACGACGGGGAAGGATCTTACCCTGTTCGTTCAAGAATTTCTTCAAGAATTCAGGATCTTTATAATCGATATACTTGATACCGTTCTTTTTGAAACGGCAATATTTTTTCTTCTTAACGTCTACTGAAGGCGGAGTCAAATATCTGATTTCTGATTGAGTTGCTGCCATAATTAATTCTCCTTTACTGTTTCTTTAGATGATTTCAAACTTCTTCTCTTAGCTGCATATTCTGCTGCATATTTGTCCTGACGGAAAGTCAAGAAACGAATTACACGTTCGTCACGGCGGAAGTTAACTTCCAGAGTAGCGATTGTTTCAGGATTTGCCTTGAATTCAACCAACTGATAGAAGCCTGTTGTTTTCTTGTCGATAGGATAAGCTAATTTGCGCAATCCCCAGTTCTCTTCGTTCACGATTTCAGCACCCTGTTCTTTCAAAAGGTTCGTGAATTTCTCTACCGCTTCCTTCATCTGAGCGTCAGACAAAACGGGAGTCAAAATGAAAACGGTTTCGTAGTTGTTCATAAAACGCTATTTAAAATGATTAATAATTTTTGCGGTGCAAATGTAGTCATAATATTTTATCTGACAAATATTAGTATGCTATTTTTAGACAAAAGCGGCTGGTTTGCCGGTTAAAAATGGAGAGCCTACCCGTTTTTGTGCCTATTCGCTTTTTTCAAGGGTCTATGAGGTTGTATCTGAATAACTTTTTTGATGTAGCTTCGTAAGGTGTGTCATAATTGCAAACGGCTCATAATCTCTCTTCTTCTTCACCTTGATTCTATTGATTCAGACACGCCGCCGTAAACACTATTTGAGCGCTGTTTAAAGCGAATTTCTGTCCAGAGTAAAAGAATTGTTCCAACCCTTTGATGTTTTAGTGTGGCACGGGATTGATTTTCCTGTGGGGCGTTTGTGAGTTTCTTTTTCTTGTTTCTTTGCTTGAGTTTTTGACGCAGCCCTCAGATTTCGGCTATATAATATAATGTGGGGCAAAGGAGTGCTTTGTTCATAAGGTTCGGTGAGACACCTTTGCCCTGATTGTGAATTTATGTGTATTTATTGTAAAAACATTAGTCCCGCTTGACCGCTTGTCGTTTTTAGCTCTATATTTGATAGAGTAAAGGGTGTATGTTTTTTCTTCTATCTTCTTATCTTTATTACACCTGTTTGTTGGGAAATCTGCTAAATGGAAATGATATGCAAAAATTGGGATTGGTTATTTTGGGGTTGCTTCTCTGTTTGAGTGTCTCAGCTCAGTATGTAGAGGATCTGTTGCCGGGTTATTTGTGCCGCACTCTGGATATGCCTGACGATTATGAAGGCAAGGTGGTCTGTTCGCTGGTAAAGAAGAAAGAGAATATACCTTTGAAGCAGGCGGTACTTTATATTCATGGATATAATGACTATTTCTTTCAGCAGCCAATGGGCGACAGCATTCAGGCACATGGCTATCAGTTCTATGCCTTGGATCTGCGTAAATATGGCCGTTCTCTTCGTGAGCATCAGGATGCTTTCTATTGTAAGAGTTTGACGGAATATTTTGCCGATATAGATATGGCCTTGGCTGTCATTCGGTCCGAAGGATATGAAAAGGTGATTTTAATGGCTCATTCTACAGGCGGATTGATAGTCTCTTATTATTTACATAACCGTCCGCAGTGTCGGCTGGTGCAGGGACTGATCTTGAATAGCCCTTTTCTGGATTGGAATTTTGGCTGGCTGATGGAAAAGGTGTTGTTGCCGGTTGTTTCTTGGGTGGGAAACTATTTTCCTTCGTTGACAGTGCAGGGTGGAGGCGATTTCTCGCAGTATGCCGCCAGTTTGTTGAAGAGTTATCGCGGTGAATGGGATTTTAATACGGATTGGAAAATGAGTTATGCACATCCGAAACGGGCCGGATGGATTCATGCTATTCATACGGCTCAGCAGACTTTACAGAAAGGGGCGGATCTGCCTTGTCCGATACTGTTGCTTTCGAGCAGTTATTCCTACGAAGAGAGCTCTGTGTGGAACGATCGTTATATATCGTCTGATATTGTATTAGATGTGGCAGACATACAGAAGTATGGCGCTCTGTTAGGACCGCAGGTGACGCCTGTAACCATTACCGGCGGAATACACGACTTGGTTTTGTCGGCACCTTCTGTACGCAAGAGAGTCTATGAGGTTCTGTTGAACTGGCTGGATGAGCGATGAGGCTTATTTATATTTTTCCCACAAGGCAGAGGCGATAGTCTGCTGTGTATCGTCGGCCATGTGTTGTAGCCCTTTGAGCGAAGTTTCACATCCTTCTGTTGAAAACTCCTGATGAATCACCATCTCCATGGGATGACGATGCAGATTCAGAGAACCGATGGGGAGAACATCGAACGGACCATTCAGCGTGATGGGAATAATGGGCAGATGCTGATCGGCTGCCATCTGAAAGGCTCCCTTTTTAAATCGTATCATCTTACCGTCGTAGGTGCGTGATCCTTCGGGGAATACCACAACGGAGGCACCGCCTTGCAGACTTTTTTCTGCCTGGCGTACGCTTAGGGCGGCTGTTTTGACCGATGAATTATCTACAAAGATAAAACCGGCAGCGCGGCAGGCTGCACCGACAAAGGGAATTTTGCCGATACCGGCTTTCATCACCCATTTGATAGGAACTCCCAAAAAACCATATATCAGAAAGATGTCAAAAGCTCCTTGGTGATTAGCAACGAACACATAGGATTGCTTGTTTCGGATATTTTCCAGCCCTTTTACTTTGACGGGGCATAGCGATAGATAGCAGGTCAGACGCGACCAGATCATTCCCGGATAATAAGCAAAGATCTTTTCACCACCCAACAGACAGCCGATGATAACGGTCAATGCTGTGATCAGAGTAAGGATGAGAAACAGGGGCACGAAGATGAGCCATGTGTAAATAATGTAAAAGAATCGTATCATATCTACCTCCTAATAACATTTGATGCACAAATATAGATGCTAATTTTGTTCGATTCGTCATTTTTATTCTAAAATATTTTTGCAATCGGGTTATTATTGCTTTATTTGCGGTAGAAAAGAGAATAATTATAAAATATCTATAACCATGAACGAGTTACTGAAGAATTTAGGAGTCATCGTACTTCTTGTAGGTGTGATCGTACTGGCTGTGCCAGCATTGACAGGCGGTATGTCAAATTCAATCTTATTGTCTGGCTTGGGTCTGATTATTTTAGGCTACTTAAGTCATATTGTAATCAATAAGAGAGTTGAATAAGTAAATAAAAAACACACTGAAAAAGATAAAATAGGGTGTTGTGTTGAGTTTTGTCAGCATAACACCTTTTTTATGTTTATACGGGTTTTGTCGGTTTGGAAGTTCCTCTTTTGTCATATACATCTGTAAACGACTATCGGCTTTATCCTTCGCACTTGGCATTTTACCAAATTCAGATGTACAAAAAAAGGGCTGCATCAAAACTGTTATTTTGACACAACCCCTTTTGGCTCGTATTGTACGATATTATTTCTCTCCTACAACAACAATCTTTTCTCCGATACCACAGCCTTTGTGAATCTTAGAGCTTCCTTTTTCTTTATAAAGGAAACCGCGGAACATACCACCGCTATTGAACGGCATGGCAAAGTTTCCATCTTTATCGACAGCAATCAGACCGCCGTTACCTTCCTTTGTGTTCAGTTCTTTGTGGATAACATAGTTTGCTGCATCTTCAACACTTTCTTTCAGATATTTGTAGCGTGCGCAAACGTTGTAAGCAACAGCGTGGCGGATGAAGTATTCACCATGTCCTGTACAAGAGATTGCACAGCTGTTGTTGTCTGCATAAGTACCGGCACCAATCACTGGAGAGTCACCAATACGTCCCCAACGTTTCTTAAACATACCGCCTGTACTTGTTCCGGCAGTCAGATTACCCTTCTTATCCAGTACAACACATCCTACAGTGCCGTTCTTTTCGCTCTCTTTTTTCAGCTTCTCAATCCATTCCAATGTAGAAGGAGTTGCAAAGTAAAGGTTGTCATCAACCATTTCAAGTCCCTGCTGTTTAGCAAAAGCTTCAGCACCTGCACCGCTCAACATCACGTGCGGAGAATTGGTTTTTACGGCATAAGCTGCATTGATCGGGTGTTTTACATGTTTTACACCGGCAACAGCACCTGCAGACAGGTCTTTACCTTCCATAATAGAGGCATCCAATTCAAATGTACCTTCGGCAGTCAGTGTAGCACCGATACCGGCATTGAAAAGAGGACAGCTTTCAAAATAGTTAATCACAGCCATAACTGCTTCAGGGCCGTCACCTCCTGCTTCCAGGATTTTGCTACCGATCATTAAGGCTGTGTCTAATGAAGAGTAATAGATTGCAGACTTGGTTGGATTCTGTTCCAATTTAGACATGGCTCCTGCGCCACCATGTACTACGATTACATACTCTCTGTTCTGAGCAAAGGTTAACGACGAAATTGTCAATGCCACGAGGGCTAATACTTGTTTAAACATATACGTAGTTTTTTATATAATAAAGAATAACCCAAAAGTAGGACAAATAGGTTAATAATCCTATTAAGGGTATAAAAAAAAGTGTATCATAACATTTATTACGATACACTCTTTATTGGTTTTAAATGAATTCTTTGTTTTATGCTTCCAAAGTAGCACTCCAAGCCTTGATACCTTCGATCAGCAGCTCGTTTTCTTCGCTTCTCTGTGTTGACAGGCGGAAGAAGGTTTCGTCGAGTCCGCGGAAGTTTGAGGCATCACGAATCAGTATGCCGTAGTTGTCCAACAGATAGCTCTTCAAGCTGGCAGCTGTGCCTTTCTTAAGGCGAACCAAGAAGAAAGTTGTTGAAGTGGGCATTACCTCTACGATATCCAATTTGTTCAACTGATAAATCAGTTCGGCAGTTTCGCGTTGCCATTTGCGGATGGGCAGAGTAAACTGAGCCGGATGAATCAGAATGTATTTGCTGGCTTCGATAGCGATGGCATTGACCGACCAGGGAATCAGATATTTGTTGATCTCTTGTGTCCGCTCAGTTGATGCAATCAGATAACCGATGCGCAAGCCTGGAATGTTGTAGGCTTTAGAGATTGACTGAACAATCACCAAGTTCGGATTATTCTTCACATCGCTCGGTTTCAATAGTTCTTCTGTAGTGAATGCTACATAAGCCTGGTCGATGATGAAGGTGGTCTGGCGGTTTGCTGCAATCAGCGGAAGCAGTTCAGAGCGATGGAGCAGTTTGCCATCAGGATTGTTGGGATTGCAAATCCAGCAAAAGTCCTGACCCTCAAGTGTCAATTCTGACAGATCGTCTGAAGTAGAGAAATAGGTGATCTCATGCTCATGCAGGCGACATGCATCTTCATATTCTGAGAAAGAGGGAACGGCAATGGTTGATTTGGCTCCCTTCTTGGCCTGTGCCAACAGATAGAATGCTGTGATTGAACCATTGGTTACGACAATGTTTTCCTCTCCAATCTCGAAACGGCGAGCCAATAGGCGCTTCAAAGTGGCTGCATCCGGTTCCGGATAGCGTGTTAGCTTGTCGAATTGAGAGTTTAAATGCTCCTTGAGCTTTTCAAGGTTAGCTCCATGCCATACATTGGAGCTGAAGTTTATCTTTACTTCATTTTTTGTGTTGTAGAAATCGTCTCCGTGTCCGAATAGCATATATGTTCTTGTTTTTAAGTTGATGAAAGATTGTTGCTTGTGAGTAACATTTCCCACATGATATAAAAAACAATGCAAAATTACGAATCTTTTTCTCTTTTCCTATCAATTGCATAGCCAATGGCAGACATAATATTACGAAATTAATCTGAAGAACTCTTTTCCTTTCTCGAATCTACGCTTTTCTTATCCATCGCCTTATAGATGGCATCTTGAATGCGCGTGCGAATGTTTAAACCACTGAGTTTATGGTTGTCTCTGCTTGGATGAATGCGGTTGCTGAGAAAGATGTAGATTATCTGATTGTCGGGATCAACCCAAAAGCATGTGCCTGTAAATCCGGTATGTCCAAATACCGAATTGGGAGCCAACTGTCCGCAAGGCGAACCTTTGACGTTTCCGGGTTCCGGCTTGTCGAAGCCTAATCCTCGGCGGCTGTTGGGACTTTTGTTTTGGGTAAACATGCGTGTGGTTTCGCTGGATAGATAAGATTCGCCACCATAACTGCCGTTGTTGAGGTAGAGCTGCAACACTTTGGCCAAGTCGTTGGCATTGGAAAAGAGGCCGGCATTACCTGAAACTCCTCCTTGAAAGGCGGCTGCCTCGTCATGTACGTAGCCTCGAATCAGTTGATGACGCAAGGTGATGTCGTTCTCAGTGGGGACAATTTGCAGTGTATCCATCCGTTTAAGTGGATTGTAGGTTGTGTGCCAAGCTCCTAACCGGCGAAAGAACTGTTGGTCGAGCAGATGGTCCATCGGTTGTTGCATCCATCGCTCGCTCATTATCTTCAGGAGGATGAAATTGGTACAGCCATATTTGTAGCGTCCGCGTATGCCCATTTTCGATTCTTTGATTGATTGAATGATGGAGTCTTGAAACTGGGTGTTCACAAACAGCCCTTTGGCAATCTCTTGAGTGAATTCGGCTCTTTTCTTGGTAGAGACCAAAGTGCTGTCAAACTGCAGAGGGCGTTTGCCTCTGACCAATGCCTTGCGGTAGTAGTTGATGGTTGGTGTCAGTCCCGACTGGTGGTAGAGCAGTTCTTTGATTGTTAAGTTCTGTTTGTTCGACTTCTTTAATTCCGGGATGTGTTGAGAAATCTTGTCGTTTAGATTGAATTTCTTATTGTCGTAGGCTTTCATGACAGCCAGCAATGTGCCACAAGCCTTTGAAGCTGAGGCCAGGTCATAGACGGCATTCTCATCCACCTTCTGCTTTAGGTTGTTGTCGTAGTAACCAAAAGATTGGTTATAAACCACTATACCATCTTTGGCTACCAACACCTGACAGCCGGGATAGGCTTTTTTATCGACTCCCTCTTGGGCAATTTCGCTGATTATATCCAGTTGTTCAGCATTCAGCCCAACCTCTTCTGGCTCATGATATCCCAAACGGTTCTTTTCGGTAGAGATGCCTGTGCCAACGGGGTAGAGTTCAGGAATAGAGACTGGCAGTTTTCCTTTGACACTGATGCCTCCAAAGATGGCTTGTGCCGCATATTTCTGAGCCAATGGAGTGTTCTCATAGGCCATAATGACCGACTTTGCATTTTGGATAGATGCTTTATATTTCTTGCAAAAATAGGGCAAGGTGAAGAAGGCATACACCAGATTCTTCTTAGCGGCCAACTGTTTCAGTGCGGCACTCTCCGGAATACGGACGGTGTGAACGCCGCAGACGATGACATCATATTTCATTAATTTATTATAGATGTCTTGTATCTGTGCAGGTGTTGAGCGGCGAGTGATGCTGAAGCAAGCCAAGGAGTCGTAGCTGTTTAGTATCTGTTGAAACTCACAGTGGACCGATTCTCCGATTGAAAGCACTGCCATCTTCCGGGTGTCGAGTTGCTTCAGCGGAACAAAGTTCTCTCGGTTTTGAAGCAGTGTGATGGCTTCGGCATTCAATCGTGAGGCCAACCATTCGGCATGGGCTGAGTTTAATCGTTTGGACAGTTCTTTGATTTCGACGGGATGATAATCGGCAAGTCCTAACATATATTTATAGCGTAGTATCTTTTTGCATCGTGCTTCGATATCCTTTTGGGCAAGCAACCCCGTTTCGATAGCTGCTTTCACGGCCGCAAAATCTGTAAAAGGTGCAGCAGGAGCGAGCAGGACGTCATTCCCGGCCTTAAGAGCCAGCACCGAAGGATTGTCCGATTTCTTGGTGGTTGCACCTTTCATTGCTAAGGCATCGGTAAAGCAGAGACCTTGGAAACCCAATTCTTGTTGCAGCAGATCGGTTACGACAGCTTTGGATAGAGATACGGGATGTTTACGCCGTTTCTCCAGACTGGGCACAAACAGGTGGGCTGTCATAACTCCTCCGAAACCCGATTTGATGTACTTCTTGAAAGGCTGCAGTTCAATGCTGTCGAGTCTGGAGCGGCTGTGATAGATGGCCGGAAGGGTTTCATGAGAATCCTCAAAAGTATCGCCGTGGCCAGGGAAATGTTTGGCAACTGAAAGAATACCGCTGTTTTCCAAACCTCGGGCGTAGGCCAACCCTTTTTGGGTGACTGCATCCGGGTCTTCTCCGAACGAGCGCAGACCAATTATCGGGTTATCTACATTGCTGTTGATGTCGATGTCGGGCGCAAAGTTGACATGAATACCCATCTCTTTGCACTGTCTGCCAACCTCTTCACCATAGAGCTCTATCAACTCATTATCTTTGATGGCTCCTAACATCATGTTTTTAGGGAAGCGAGTGGTTCCGCTGAGGCGCATAGATAAACCCCATTCGCCATCGAGTGAAACCATGATAGGAATGCGTGAAACCTTCTGCAGGCGGTTGGTGATTTCTGCTTGGGTCACCGGATTGCCTTTATGAAACAAAATGCCACCAATCTTCATCTCATGGATAAAGCGCATCAGTCGTTGCATATTGCGGGAGTCTGATTTGGGATCGGCAATCACCATGAAGAGTTGTCCGATTCGTTCGTCCAGGCTCATGCGGTTGAAGACAGAATCGACCCAGTGGTTCATCTGTTCGCGGTTAACATGGCTATATAGATTAGGCTCTGTTTGGGCTTTCATTGATCCTGATACAAGAAGAAATAGGCCGAGTATGAGAGCTATAGCTTTCTTTTGTGTTTCCATTATTCAATATACTCATTAATTTTCTCCTCAAAAATAGGAAACTTCTTCTTATTATTACCCGTTGACGGAATCAAATTGATAAACCTAAATCGCTCATTAGAACGGAAAAAGTAAAACAGCTGAATATTTTATTCTTTCCAACTCTTGTCAGCATTTGTTTTGGCATCTTGCTTCCGCCTGCGTTTCGACATAGCCCGCTCCTTCAACGCAGTCATTGCAATCTGCTCAAAACAAGCACCAACAAGAATTGTAATCTAATGACCGAATTGGGTTAAAAACGGCTGTTGTGATGCAGTCTGTTTTTTACACACACTAACAACGACGGTCGGAAGGAGTAGTTATTGTAATTTAGCGGGTCTATTTCTTATCAAAAACAGGTAACAAATCCGTTAGATACGATAGGTAACTTCGTTGGAATTGACGGATGAGTCTATCTTGGATCATGCACCCTTGAAAAAGATGCTATGAGCTGTTTTTCAAGGGTCTATAGCCTTTTTGGAATTAGTCTATAGACTTTCCGGAAAAAGGGTAGGGACTTTTTTGAAATTGGGTAGGCACTCCGTTCGGATTGACTAGGCACTCCGTTGGAAATGGATAGGCACCCAATTTTCGGAAATAGACTACTCCTTTTTGACAGGATTAACGATCTTTTACCTGTCTATTGACTTATTGTATTTTTTTTGATAGAACAAATATAAATCACCAAGTACTTTTAGATTTTTGGTCTGTTTTTGACGCACCGACATCCTAAACGAGTCTATGCCCTCCTTTTTTTGAATGCAGTTTGAGCACGTTCAAATACTATTCAATCCAGCTTTAACATCTTCTGCATAAAATTTCTCTAAAAATCAGCCTTTTTCTTTTTTGTAGATTTTCGTTGGGTACTACGGATTTCCCAATTCCGCTGAATGAGGTTTTATCATGTAGTATCTTTGGAAGGGTATGGAAGTATAACGCAGCCGCCTATAAATTTCCGCAGCCTGATCGATAGGCTCGGAACATAATCTGAGTATAAGACGTTCTCCCAAGGCGTTTCTCCTTTCCGTTGTAATTGCTTTTTGCGTGGAGAGTATGCGCTTTAGCTCCGTCCAATAATGATTGATTCCCTTCTGCTTTAGCTTGTAACGGATAGTGTTGACTATCCAATAGGCCAACAGACCAAAGAAAAGGAGAGCATCGGAGCTTTCATCTTTCTTATGATAAATGGGACGCAGTTTCAAGTCCGTTTTTAAATTTCTCCTTAAAAACAGGAATTTTATTATTATTGTGCAGCATTTTAGATGCAGCAAACGTCTATTTATTAAGTAACTTTTAAAGATAATACGGTATGAGAAGATTTTATTTATTGGGGCTTTTGTTGATTTGTCTATTGGGAATCGTGGCTTGTAGTGATGATGGTATTTATTTTACACAAGATGAAGTGCAAGGAGACATCGTGACTGGAAAGCAGATAGAGTTGAAAGGAAATAGTCTGGTGGTTTACACAGAGGAAGGAAGTTTGGTCAATGTGCAGGGAGCAAAGGGTCAGATTCATGCCGTCTCTTCCGATGAAAAAGTGGTGACTGTTTCAGAAAGTACAGACGGTAAACTCGCAGTTATCGTAACGTCTGTGTCTATAGGAGAGGCGGTTGTAACTGTTACAGACGAAGAGGGTAACAGTGCTTGGTTTACGGTAGAGGTGAAAGATGTTGAAGTGTTGTGGACACCGAAGTACATTTATGTCGTTTCCTCTGATAATAAGAAGTGTTTGGTTGAAGGGGTGAATGCAGCCGATTCAGCAGCGATTGCTACGGATGCATTGAGCAAGGTGCGAGAGGTGAAATTCGTTGTTAAGGAACGTCCTATGATTCCTTTTGGTGTGTCCAAGCGGTTATTCGCTTATGATAAAGAAAAAAATCTATTATTTCGAGGTTATATGTATTTGGAGCAACAAGGAAATGGGTTGGCGCAGTTGTCTGTCTATGATCGGGATCAATTGCTCTGTTCTTATCAAGTAAATGCAGCGTTAGAATTTCCGTCTCTAATAAAAGATATGACCGCTGTCTATCAGTCAGCCTATCCTCAAGTAACCAAGGTGCAAGTGTATCTGCCGGTTAGAGTTTTGCAATAGGGTGAAATATTTTAGCTGCCTCTTGCGTGTGAAGGATTTATTTTGTTACTTTGCACCCGCTTTGCGTAATCTCTGTCGGGAAATGTAGCCCGAGTATATTGCGTTTTGTTTTAATCATCTAAAAAAGCTATAAAAACAATGGATTTAATTAAGATTGCAGAAGAAGCGTTTGCTACAAAGAAAGAGCATCCTTCTTTTAAGAGTGGTGATACGATTACTATTGCTTACCGTATCAAAGAAGGTAACAAGGAGCGTATCCAGCAGTACAGAGGTGTTGTAATCCGTATCTCTGGACACGGTGACAAAAAACGTTTCACTGTTCGTAAAATGTCTGACAACGTAGGTGTAGAACGTATCTTCCCGATTGAATCTCCGTTCATCGAAAACATCGTTGTGAACAAGGTTGGTAAGGTTCGTCGTGCTAAATTGTATTATTTGCGTGCACTTACTGGTAAGAAGGCTAGAATCAAAGAAAAAAGAGTGTAATTTCTCTGTGGATTCTGAGACATACAAAAAGGCGATTCCGTTTGGAACCGCCTTTTTGTGCATTATAGCGTTAGAGCATCGGCATGATGTAATGAGCTAAGATGAAAATAGTAGAATGCTTTTTGCAAGACGAACGGAATTATTTCCTATTTTTGTCTGAATGAAAGACTAATCTTAAAAAATACCGGAAAAAGATGAATAAATTACTGTTATCCTTTATTTGTGTTGTTTTCTGTTGTTTGCCTATGACGGCCCAGGAAACATTTAACTCTTTCTTTGAGAAGAAGAGTTTGCGTGTTGATTTTGCCTTGAGTGGTAATGCCAAAACTCAGTCGGCAGCCATCCAGCAGTTGCGAGAAGAACCCGTGTGGAGCGGACCTGTCAAGAATCTGATCGATCCTTTTGGCTATGGTGGCTATTATGTCAATGTGTATGATAAGGCAACGCAAAAACTGATCTATTCACGTGGCTTTAACACCTTGTTTGAAGAGTGGCGCACTACAGACCAGGCTAGTACGGAGACACAGGCTTGGAACAATACCGTTACTGTTCCCTATCCCAAAAAGACAGTTGTATTAGAATTGACAGCCCGTGATAAGGCGGATATGAAGTTTCATACGTTGTTGAAGATAGATGTTGATCCTGCCAGTATCTTTATCGACCGCCGTCCATTGCCAGTCAATCAGGTGACCAAGATTCAGGAGAAGGGCGAAATGTCCGAAAAGATAGATTTGGTCTTTGTGGCCGAAGGTTATACTGCTGCTGAACAGGATAAGTTTATTGCCGATGCCAAGCGCTTTACCGAAGCCTTGTTCAAGACTCCTCCTTTTGACACATGTCGTGATCAGTTTAACGTATGGGCAGTAGGTGCTGTTTCTGAAGAATCGGGCACCAGCTCTTCAGGAAAAGGAATCTATAAGAATACGGCTCTGAAGTCTGGCTATTATACCTTTGGTGTAGATCGTTATTTGACCGTTCAGGATATGAAACCTATTCGTGATGCTGTGTGGAATGTACCTTGTGACGCTATCTTCCTGCTTGTAAATTCCAGTACTTATGGTGGCGGTGGCATGTATAACTTCTATGCTTGCGGTACGGCAGATCATCCGAAGACATTGGATGTGTTTACTCATGAGTTTGGACACAGTTTTGCAGGTTTGGCCGATGAGTATTTCACCTCAGAAGTGGCTTATGTCGATTTCTATAATTTAAAGTATGAGCCGTGGGAACCTAACATTACCACATTGGTTGACTTTGACAAGAAATGGAAAGATCTTTTACCGGCCAATACTCCGATACCAACGCCGTTGGATGCAACGCATAAAGATAAATGCGGTGTGTTTGAAGGAGGAGGCTACTTGTCCAAAGGAATCTATCGACCGATGGATCACTGTATGATGCGTGATTATGCGCCTTTCTGTCCCGCTTGTAGCCGCAGTATCTTGCGTATGGTTGATTTTATGACCGATAAATAAATTCTTAATGAGGGCTGTCTCGAAATGACTTTTCGGAACAGCCCTTTTTGTCTGTCTTTATACTTTCTGTCTATAGGCTTTGCTTTCAAAGATTTCCTAGAGAACAGACTATATATATCAATAAGAATCATTAATTTTGCAACTAAAAGTTTCATCCAGTAAATAAAGAATTTTATGGCAATTTACTTAAACGATGTATCAAGAACTTTCGGTGAATATCTGCTTATTCCCGGATTGACTACTAAAGATTGTATTCCTACCAACGTATCGTTGAAGACTCCTCTTGTGAAGCATAAAGCAAATGAGAAGGCGGCTATTGAATTGAATATCCCCTTTGTGTCGGCTATTATGCAGTCAGTTTCCGGTCCGAAGTTGGCAATTGAGTTGGCACGTAACGGCGGTCTCTCTTTTATCTTCGGTTCACAGCCGATCGCCAGCCAAGCAGAAATGGTGCGTAAGGTGAAAAAGTTTAAGGCTGGATTTGTAGTCAGTGATTCTAATTTAACTCCCGAACATACATTGGCCGATGTGTTGGCTTTGGTTCGTGCTACTGATCATTCAACGATTGGTATCACTGATGATGGTACTCCAAACGGTAAATTGTTGGGTTTGGTGACTAGCCGCGATTATCGTGCCGAGAAAGATTCTCCTGATAAAAAGGTGGCAGAGTTTATGACTCCTTTCTCTAAGTTGATTGTGGGAGAGTTGGGTATTACTCTTTCTGAAGCGAACCAGATTATTTGGGAACATAAGTTGAATACTTTGCCTATTATCGACAAGGATCAACATCTGCACTATTTTGTGTTCCGCAAAGATTATGATAGCCATAAAGACAATCCTCTTGAGTTGTCTGGTGCAGATAAAACGTTGTTGGTTGGTGCTGGTATTAATACTCGTGACTATAAGGAGCGAGTTCCTGCTTTGGTTGAGGCTGGTGTGGATGTGTTGTGTATCGACTCATCTGACGGTTATTCAGAATGGCAGAAAGAGACTCTGTGTTGGATCAAGGAAAACTATGGCGACCGTATTCCGGTTGGTGCTGGTAACGTGGTTGATCAGGAAGGTTTTAACTATCTGGTTGAGGCAGGTGCCGACTTTATTAAAGTGGGTATCGGTGGTGGATCTATCTGTATCACTCGTGAGCAGAAAGGTATCGGACGCGGACAGGCTACTGCTGTGATTGATGTGGCAAAGGCTCGTGACGAATATTTTAAGAACAATGGTGTTTATGTTCCTATTTGTAGTGATGGTGGTATTGTTCATGACTATCACATGGTGTTGGCTTTGGCAATGGGAGCAGACTTTTTGATGATGGGTCGTTATTTCGCCCGTTTCGATGAGTCTCCTACCAAGAAAATGACTATTGGCAATCGCTTCGTGAAGGAATATTGGGGTGAAGGTTCTAACCGCGCTAAGAACTGGCAGCGTTACGATATGGGAGGCAGCGAATCTTTGAAGTTCGAAGAAGGTGTTGATAGTTATGTGCCTTATGCCGGTAAGATGAAAGATAATCTGAATGTAACATTGGGTAAAATGAAAGCTACAATGTGCAGCTGTGGTTCTACTTCTATCAAAGAGTTGCAGCGTCAGGCTAAGATCACGTTGGTGTCATCAACAAGTATTGTTGAGGGTGGAGCACACGACGTTATATTGAAAGAGCAGAATTAATCTCTGCTGAGAATATAATAAAGAGGAAAGTATCGAAAATCTTTATCTCGGTACTTTCCTCTTTTCTATTCTATGTCTTTACTAATCCTGACACAACCTTTGGATCAAAATCCGAAGGCGACATGACATTGCAATTAGAAAACGAATTTATCTCTTGCTTAATTCGTGATCTAGAATGGCCAAATTACATTCGCCATAATGTTTCAATTGTTCAACAATCTTCTTGGCTGTTGATTCTTCTTCAACCTGTTCGCGGACAAAGTTAAACAGGAAATCTCTTGAAGCATGATCTTTGTCCTCTTCTGCGATGTCAACCATCTTGTCAATCAATTCAGAAATATACAATTCATGTTTGTAGATATGTTCGAATACTTCCAAAGGACTGCCCCACGCAGTAGGAACAACATTTACTTGATCAATGGTGATATCACCACCACGGTCTAAAGCATAGTCGATCAATTTATGAGCGTGATCCAATTCTTCAGCAGCTTGAACCTTCATCCAATGAGCAAAGCCCAACAATCCTATTTTTTGGAAATAAACAGACATTGACAAATAGAGGTTTGAAGACCACATTTCAGCATTCACTTGTGCGTTGAATGCTTCGGATAATTTTTTACTTAAAATCATAATTCTGTTCTTTTTATGTTTTGTATTAGACGCACTTTCTTATAATTCTTATAGATAATGGTTTGTCCCTTTTCTTATAGAACAAACCATTATATGTTTTCGTTCATCTGAGCCGCGATTATTTGACTTCGATTACTTTGGTGCTTTTCTTTTCCTCGGCAGTCTTTTTAGGAACGTCGATGGTAAGTACACCATTTTCTACTTTAGCCTCGATTTTGTCAGGATCGACATTGTCAGGCAAAGCCATAGCCTGCTGGAACTGACTATAAGAAAATTCGCGTCTCAAATAACGACTTTCTTTCTCTTCTTTATTTTTCTCTTCTTTTTCTTCTTTCTTTTCCATTGAAATGACCAGATTGTCATTTTCATCTACATGAATATTGAAATCATCTTTTGTCATTCCCGGAGCAGCGACTTCTATACGATAATCGGTTTCACTCTCAACAACGTTGATGGCTGGAGCTGTAGTGTTTGCTTTGATCATCCAGTCGTTGTCAAACAAATCATTAAATACATACGGTAACCAGTTCTGACTTCTTCTCATCGGTGTCATAATTACAGTCCTCCAATTAAATTATATATTATTTGTTTCATTCTCTCTGAATCCATCCTTTTTCAATTCTGAATTCACTTAGGGTACTTGCAAAGTGTGTGCCAGTTGGAAAATAAGCAATATTGACATAAATAGTGGCATAAAATGAACTATTTTGACATGTGTTATGGTTATAGAAATATAGTATTACTATCTTTATGTCGTTGTATATCTATAATTAAAGGAAATATGAAAGTAAGATGGAGTATAGGATGGAATAGATTGAAGGAAGCTGTGAGGAAGAATCCGATGGAAGTATTGTTGTCTTTCTTTTTCTGTCTGTTGGGATGTTATTGTTATGATTCCTGGACTGATAAGTTGGTGACGGTTTTATATTATGCACCGGCGTTGTTCTTGATTACAAATATGTTGAACCGGTTGACGATGGGTAAGTGGCGACTACTGTATGGATTGTCCGCTTTCCTGTTTGTTCTAATACATGAAGGAGGTTTCGAACAGATGTCCTCTTTTTATATAGTAACTATGGTTGTGGTTCAACTGCTCTTTGTGGTGAGTTATAGGATACGTGATGATCGTAATTTTATCTCTTTGGTGATTCATTATCTGATAGCCGGAGCAACCTCTGTGTTGTTGGCTGCAGTAATCTACTTGTCACTCACTTTGATTTATTATTCAGCGGAAGCCCTATTTGATATAGGATATGGCTATTATAGTTGCTTCAGTGCCTATACAGCCTCTTTTGCCTTCTTCGGAGTGATGCCGTTGCTCTTTTTGCTGTTTTATCAGCCGGATAAAACAACGTTTAAAGGTGGACGTCTCTTTGATGTATTGATCAACTTCATCCTTTCGCCGGCTTTGATGGTTTATACCGTCATTCTCTACCTATATATAATAATGATCATTGCCCAATGGTCTCTGCCCAAGGGAACGGTGGCAATGATTGTGATTGGTTATACCTTAGCTTCCTTTGTATTGAATGCATGTCAGCCGTTTCTATCCAAGCGGTATTATGACTGGTATTTTCGTCGAATCAGCTGTTGGGTGTTGCCCACGTTGCTGATGTTTTGGGTGGGAACCTTTTATCGGATTCTTCAGTATGGCTTTACCGAACCACGTGTCTATTTGGTAGTAGTCGGTCTCATTTTGACTGCTGCAGCTTTGCATTTCTTGTCTCAGCAGAGTACTCGCTATTATTATGTTTTCTGTTTTAGTTTGGTTGCACTTTCTGTTGTTACCTATATTCCCGGTTTGACGGCTAAAGATATTGAACGGATTTCACAAGAGGAACGCGCTGTTGATACGAGTAAATGCGTGATTGCTGCTATCGATTATACTATCAATCGTGAAACTCCTATTCAATTGGAAGGTTATAGCAAGGTTTGGCCGGTTTCTCAGTTTCAGAAGGAAGGAGTTTATAGTCTGTCCGATGATAAAGGACGGTTGAGACTGTATGATACAAAAGACAATCTCTGTCTGGATCTTCCTTTGGAGAGCTTTTGGCAATCTCAGTTAAATAAAGTGCATCTTTCACAAGAAGACACGATACCGGTGTCTGTCTATTCCGATTTATTGCAATACGAGACCGATTATGGTTTGCTTCTTCTTGAGAGCATGACGGTTCGTCAAGATTCCATCACTCATCTTCGTTGGGTATCGCCTTGGATTTTCTTAGAACGGTAAAGGGATAATCTAAAGGGGAAAGGCTTCGTGTGATTGGCAAATTTTGAGTAAGTTTGTTGTCTTTAATAGAAAACGTTATGAAAAGATATTGTCAAACATTAGACTTAAAAGAGGGTGAGGCGATTGCTGCCGAGTATGAACATTGGCATTCGCCAGAACATATATGGCCGGAGATTCCGGAAGGGATTCGAGCTGTGGGTATCTTGAATATGGAGATTTATCGATTGGGCTCTCGTCTCTTTATGATTGTTGAAACACCGGATGATTTTGACTGGGATGCCGCTTTTTCCCGACTGTCACAGATGGACAGACAGGCAGAGTGGGAGGACTTTGTTGCCCAATATCAGCGAGTAGAGCCGGGAAGTTCTTCGGCGCAGAAGTGGCAGTTGATGAAGCGAATATTTTCTTTGGATTTGAAATAACAGGTCATTATGAAGATTAAACGAAAATCATTGGTGGCAGCTCCGGAAGGGAAATCTTATCTGATTCCTTTTGTTTTGATAACCAGTCTCTTCTTGTTGTGGGGATTTGCCCATGGCTTATTGGATGTATTGAACAAACATTTTCAGGGAGTCTTTACGATGACTAAGGCTCAGAGTGGATTGGTGCAGTTTTCAACCTATATTGCCTATTTCTTGATGGCACTTCCTGCCGGAGCTTTTATGAAGAAGTATGGCTATAAGCGGGGAATCATTGCCGGGCTGTTGCTATTTGCTTTGGGTGCTTTTGCCTTTATTCCAGCAGCCTTTGTCCATTCGGCAACCCCGTTTCTGATAGCTCTCTTTGTGATTGCCTGTGGATTGTGCGTGTTGGAAACGGCAGCGAATCCCTATTCTACTATTTTAGGACCTGCGGAGTCGTCGGCTCAGCGTTTGAATCTTTCCCAGTCGTTCAATGGATTGGGATGGATATTAGGACCGCTTGTCGGTGGATGGCTCATCTTTGGCGCTCCCGAAGGTGATTCTTTTGCGTTGGCCAAGCCCTATATATTGGTTGGATGTATCGTATTGTTGGTGGCTACGCTGTTTGTCTTTACGAAATTACCGGAGGTAAAACTGGAGAGTCCGAAAAAGACTTTGCCAGGAAATGTGTCAGCAGATAAGTCCGTTACGCCTGCCGTTTCCATGTGGCGTCACCCTCAGTTTGTGCGCTCTATCATCGCGCAGTGTTGTTATTGTGCAGCACAGACTGGTATCTTCAGTTTCTTTATTAATTATGTGACAGAGGTGGATACGACTATGAGTAATATGGAGGCTTCGCGCATCTTGGCTTTTGGAGGAATGGCTTTGTTTATGATTGGTCGTCTTAGTGGAAGCTTCTCGATGCGTTGGATGGCGCCGGCCCGTCTGTTGACATTGTTCTCGTTGGCCAATGTGATTTGTATGGCATTGGTGGTTGCCTCGTTAGGTGCAGTTTCTATGTATGCTCTCTATTTCTCCTTTTTCTTTATGTCAATCATGTTTCCTACCATCTTTGCGTTGGGACTTGAGGGAATGGGAGACTATACGAAGAAAGCCTCATCCTATATTGTAATGGGTGTGGCTGGAGGAGCATTCAGTCCGATGTTGATGGGTTATATAGGAGAGACGAATATGGCCATTGGTTTTGTTGTGCCTTTGGTTGCTTTCCTCTATATATTATACTTTGCCTTGCGTTGTCAACGGTAGTAAACTTTTGGCGGATTCATTCTCGGTGTCTTACATTTTGCTAATTCTGACATACTTAAAGGGGCTGCATCAAAATAGATATTTTGGCAGCCTCTTTAACATAGCCCTTGATTTAAGTATCTTTTTCGTTTCAATCCTGAGGCTGTTGTAGCATCTGATACAGCTTATCCAACTTCGGAGCCATAATGATTTCGGTACGTCTGTTCTTGCTTCTGCCTTCAGTTGATTCGTTGGTCGCAATTGGAATATATTCACTGCGTCCGCATGGCTGAATCTGTAATGGATTCACGCCATAATCCTTTGTCAAGATACGGACAACAGAGGTTGCACGAATCACACTCAGATCCCAGTTGTCTTTGAATATAGCTGTATGGATAGGCTTGTTGTCGGTATGGCCCTCGATGAATACATCAATATCAGTCTGCTTGTTTAAGACCTCTGCCAGTTT
The DNA here is from genome assembly GCA_934725305.1 of uncultured Parabacteroides sp. Lineage (GTDB taxonomy): Bacteria > Bacteroidota > Bacteroidia > Bacteroidales > Tannerellaceae > Parabacteroides. The sequence goes on from CAKVBA010000003.1 coordinate 97,625, forward strand.
AGCCAATGCCTCTTTGCCTCGTTTGTCCACCTTGGCGCTGCCCGATTGAAACAATAGTTTATCAGACATGGCCACGTAGATTTTACCATCTTTTTCCCGGATGTTCAGTTCGTCACTGCTAAAGCCCAACAAAGCATCCTTTACACTGCTCAACAGATTCTGTACTTTCTCTTTTTGAGCGTTGATCATCTCTTGCAGCTGGTTGATGGTGCGTTCGCGTTCGTCCAACTCCTGCATTTTCTGGGATAATAAACTGTTTAATTTATCCTGTTCGCCCATATTAGCATCCAGCAAGGTGCGGTAGTTGCGGATATCGCTTTTCATACGAGCGGTATCTTGCTGCAAGGCTGACAGTTGTGCCAATAACTTTTCATTCTCGTCTTGTGTGTCTGCCAGTATCTTTTTCAGACAATTGGCACGTTCGATTGCTTCGAGTCGTCCGTTTTCTGCAAGAAGATATTTCTTTTTGCTTACGCAGGCGGTGCAGCAAAGCAGCAGGGCAGCACTAAGGCAAAGTGTCTTTTTCATAGGATTCTATAATTTGTCTATTGTAATAAGGAGAAAACGTTATTATTTGTTTTGTTCTTTTTTCAATAGGTCACGAATTTCAGTAAGCAGCTGAATGTCAGCAGGAGGAGCAGGAGGTGTAGGAGGTGTGGCCGGCTGTTCCTCTTTTTTCTTGCGGCTTAATGTGTTGATACCTTTTACTAATAAGAATACCGCAAAGGCGATAATCAAGAAGTCGAATGTCACTTGGATAAAGTTACCATAATTGATAGATACATCCGGAGAAACAACTTGATCACCTTCCATAACGGCTGCCTTCAATGTCAATTTTAGATCTGTGAAGTTGACTCCACCAACCAATAGTCCAATAGCCGGCATAATTACGTCTCCTACTATAGAAGTGACAATTTTGCCAAATGCGCCACCGATAATGACACCGACTGCCATATCTACGACATTACCACGCATGGCAAATTGCTTGAATTCTTGTAAAATTTTTCCCATATTCCTTTTTGTTTTTAGATTTATTTGACAAAAATATAGATTCTATTTGGATAATGCAATTTAAAGGAAAGGTTATCTCTTAGTTTGAGGTATAGAAATCAGGATAAATTATAGAATGATGTGGTTTCTTATGGATAGCTATTCTGTTCGGATAGGATAGCTTCTTTGTTATAAAAGCTCGCATCCTTTTGAGAAAAGAACGGCATCTTTTTCCAAAAAGCATGGCGGTGTGTTATAAATGTAAACTGCTACGATCAATATAACGCACCATCGCGTTGGAAAGTCATTTTTATGCTACTTTATAATATCAAAGGGCATCGTCTAAAACACCAATGTCCTCTATCGTCAACGCGTATCACTTCATAAAATACAATAAGTCATCAAGCCTGCAAGAGGCTATTAATCCTATCAAAACGGAGTAGGCTATTTTTGGAAATTGGGTGCCTACTCAATTCAAACGGAGTAGGCACCCAATCCGAACGGAGTGCCTACCCAATTTCAAAAAAGTCTATACCCTTTTCTCAAAAAGTCTATAGACTAATTCCGGAAAGTCTATAGACTATTGAAATACAGCCTGAAACCTTGTTTTTGAAGGTGCTTGAGTCGTGGCGGATTTATCCGTCATTTTTGGTAAAGTTGTCTGTCAATCCGGATGGATTTATAGCTCGTTTTAGCAAAAACAGACTCGCGAAAAATACAATAACAATACATGAGTTACCACAGAAGTGGATACTCATGAGAGAACGGATGATTTCGCTGTACTGATAACCTAACGATCTACACCTTAGACCGAGGGTTGAGTCGATTATAGATGACAATGTGGAGTCAAATTGCTCCATGACCCGAAAAGATTCCTCCAAAAGGAGTAAGTTCCTCAGATTTAATTTGTATTTTCGCTATGTCTATTGTCGGATTCTCTTGTTTATTCTAGCAACACTAAGATAAGTGAATTCTTCGACATGGCAAAATCCTGTGCCACTCAGCTTGTCCAAGAACTTTTTGTTGCTCAGGCACTTAAAAGGTTTAATTTACAATAGTGTTGCGGAATTAAGGTAATAACAATATTATGACATCGTTATTCATATTACAACTTGTATGTTGCGTCATTACAGCCATGCTGGCATTGCAATTAGCCATGGCAAGTTTGCAGGTGAGATGGAAGGTGTGGCGCTACGAAATATCAAGATGGCTTCTCGTTGCATCCATGCTATTCTTCTCCGTCCACTACCTCTTACAGATGGTTCATGGACTCCGTGCACAAGGTACCGATGTGGGCGCAGCATTCAACATACTGTTCTATACCCCAGTGGCATTTGCCATCACTCTCTCCATCATCAACATAGAGAGCACAGGCAGCAAAGTGCGCCGTTATTGTTTACGTAGTATGATGGCATACATACTCATTGCCCTAGTTTTCGTCATTGGCATATTCCAAAATCGTAGTTTGCACATTGGCAATATGCTCTATGTGATGCTCGGTCTTTTTGTGGTTAGCATGGCATATTTTATTTTTGTCATTCGCAAAGAAACAAATACCCAAAGGCAGAAGCTCATGGAAAATTTCGGAAGTGACTTGATTCCATACGTGCGCTATTCGCAAGCCAGCATCATTTTGCTATACCTCACTGCTGGACTCCTGCCTGTAGCAATCCTCTTCAATACCTTATTATATATAATAGGTCCCTTGATGTTACTCTCTGTCATCTTTTTCGTCCACACTTTCATTGCTATGGGCTATTACATCACACCCAAAGGAGTCATTCCTGAGGAAAATGATGCAGAAGCAAAAGTCACGGAAGCAGAAGACATGAAAGACGGCAAGAACACTCATGGCACAAATATCTTGACAGCTAATAGAAAGATGGAAATTGAATTAGCCCTCAAGAAATGGTGTGAAGAGGGATTTTATAAGGACTATGAAGTTAACATCTATTCGCTGGCTACCAAGTTGGGATACAAGAAAAACGAATTGACAGAATACTTCAATCAGTCAGAATACACCAATTTTAGAACCTGGCTTAGCGACATTCGTTTTAATGAGGCAGTTCGCATGATGAAAGCCAACCCCGAATATAGCATTGACGCTATTTCCACAGAGTGCGGTTTCTCATCCCACACATGGATTTATCGTATATTCAAACAAAAAACGGGCATGTCACCTAGCCAATGGCGCAAACAGTTTGTCTCCATCTAAATGTGTATTTTTGTAATTTCGCATTAAATAGCATTTGAAAAGTAGTAGTTTTCCTAGGAAAGCTACTACTTTTTTTGTGGAAAAGCTACAACTACCATAGAAAAGCTACTATCACTTTCAAAAGAGAAAAAACTATTTTTGCACTCGAATCAACAGATAATGAAAATGACAGGAACAGAACCGCCCATTTCAATTTCAGATGGAAATCTCATCATGATTGGTGTAGTGATCGTGACTGTGCTTATCATAGTGCTCATCCTTGTGATGATAAACGACTACCGTCTCTACCTAGGAAATCATTGGAAAAAGAAATTCAGTTTCGCAGATTTCGTCAAGCAAGAACAATTCTATATTTATATACTGTTGTTCTTCCTTCTTTTGGTAGGTTTGGAATTGTTGTTACAAAACGAGTATTTATTTTAAATTAACAAATAATCATGAAAAAAACGTATCTATCATTATTCATCCTCGCAATAGGAGCAGCGATGTTTACTGCTTGTACTGACGATGACATCAATGGGGGAAACGAAAAGCCCAACATACCTCTAGCAGAACTATCCAAGCCAAAGGCAAACCCTTGGCTGGCACAAGAGGAATACAGCATCACCCATTTTAATTCGGCGCAGACCGATGCTTTCACAGCAAAAGTGAAGGACGGTACGTTCTATGCCGACCTGACGAAATGCAAGACAACAAGCAGCGGTCCTGTGAACCTCATGACGCTCGCATCCACTTCCCCAAAATACATGTGGGGAATGAGCAGCGACAGAGTGTCTATCATAGACGTATCCAACGGCAACTTTGAAAGACTCGCAGAAGCTGGTTTGCCTGGAATAACAATGAAGACTCAAGAACAACTCAACATCTTGACATCCAGCTACTCGTCTTACTCAGAACTTGCAACAGCCGTAACCGGAGTGCTAGGCGCTGCCCCACAAATGTCTATGGCCAATGGAAACTATGTGTTGTGCGACAAGGACAACTATGTATACACCAATGCTGGACACATCATGGCAAGATACAAGCTGAAGAGCCCAAATAATCCAAAGGAAGGCATAGTGCTAGACAGTCAGATTAAGCTCACACCGTATATCAACAACTCTCACACTCTGGTGGGAGCTACCATGACATACGATGGACACTTGATCGTGGCGGCACAGAATGCTCTCGTTGTACTCAACCGTGAGTTGACCACGGTAGAAGATATCTACCCACTGACAAGCACCCAGATATTGACGAACTCAATAGCAGTGGATGAGAACGGCGGGGTATATGTGGCAAGCAACAACAAGGAGGCCAACGGCAAGGGACTCATGCAAAAGCTGATATGCAAGAATGGAAAATTCTCTGACAGCGAGAGCGATGGAGCATGGAAAGCCGAGTATGACGGAGGTCCAATGGCACCATGTATCAAGCTCGGATATGGCACAGGAGCAACCCCTACACTAATGGGATTTGGCAACGACGAGGACAAACTCGTAGTGATAACAGACGGAGCAAAGAAAATGAAACTCGTAGCTTTCTGGCGTGATGCCATACCTGCCGATGCCAAGCCTGTAGATTCCGGCAACAAGCGTTTGGCAGGAACGTTCGACATAACGTGCGGATTACCAGCCTCTACCGAATGGGTACAGTCGGAGCAATCCGTAGTAACCGCAGGATACGACGCTTTTGTGGTGAACAACATCAGCCAGACAACGGAAAAGATAAACGACAAGATTATAGGCGTGCTGGCAATCGGTCCTACCGTAGAGACTCCTAGAGGTGTTGAATGTGTGAGCTGGAACACGAAAGAAAACAAGTGGGAGGCTAAGTGGACACGTGCTGACGTCAGTTCACCAAGTATGATTCCTGCTGTAAGCACATCGTCAGAAATGGTATTCGTAAGTGGATGGAACGATGCCACAGGATGGGAAGTAACCGGACTCGACTGGCACACTGGCACCACACGTCACCGCACAATCCTAGGCAAGGACAATCGAACCAATGGAGCATATGCCATCATACAGTTTTTTGACAATGGTGACTTACTCTACAACTCGGTGTCTGGACCGTTCAGAGTGGAGATCAAGTAAAACAGAGTGAGAACAAAAGTATATTAACATCAAAAACAAGAAGAATGAAAATCAAGCAAATTATCATGACCTCATTGCTAAGTTGTATCATGGCAATGACATTCATCGCATGTTCCGATGACGACGGCACAAAGTTACCTCCCCCATCACCGAAAGAGCAATGGAGCGCAACCCTGAAAGGCGATGGTGAAGTTCTCGGAGCATACCCCGACTTGTATTGCAATTATTGGGAATACACCTATGAGGTAGATAAAAATAGTGACAAGATTCTATGTCTGAAAGGAGAATTCCCTCATTGCAGATATTTCAGCATATCACTATACAATGATGACACAGGAGACGTTTTCTCAGGCATCAACGACCAAGACATCTCGGCAGATAACGGAAGCGCAAATCCTTTCGTCCAGACCACTTCGGGAAAGAACTATTTCTCCGTCTATGTGGTGCCAAATGGAACGCCACAAAGCGTAATAAACAGACTTGGTACAACGAATGTGGTGAAAGTTGCAGAAGGTGTGAACAAAGTAGCTATAGCTCTCAGACATTACCTGGGCACTACTGCTGATGGAAGCCAAAAAGACGAATACGCAGGAGTGGAACTACCAGCCATCACTGCACTCGACATGAACTTGCATGAGACCTCCGTGCCAAAGCACGCTGCATCAAATATCTCTAAGGTGACATCGAAGGTGTATACACAGAAATCCGACGAAAACAAGGAGATGCCATTCTTCCTTGCTCCAGTCAGCATGTACTATCCAAATAGCTTCACGGCATACCTTTATGGAAGAACGCACTTGCGCGAGGACTCTGTGCTCACATTCTCCTTCATACCAGCCCCAGTGCCAACAAAGCCAGAGGAATACAAAAGAGCTGTGACACGCTACTGGTCTATCTGCATTGGCTCAGCAAGCGACACACGCTCATATATGTCTATATATGATGCGAAGGCTCGCTATGCCGATGGCAAGAAAGCAACATTTGTGGTTTGCTTGAAAAAGAATCCTAAGCTATCAGCCATACAGAGCAAGGTGAACGAAATGAATGCCAACGGAGAATATGTCAATCTCTTCATTTGGGACAGTGAGAAAAAGAACATAGACGGCAATCCTATCGGAGAGTTTTTGGCTATCATGTACAGGAACATTCTTCCCGACAAGAAATGGGAACACTCCATCGCAACCATGACCCCTACAGCTTACAAGGATGATGAAGGCGAACCTATCGACCATGTGACCAACCCCGAAAAGCAACTTGCTCACAAAGCTCTTGGCGACTATGGACCACTTGGCGTGAAGGTAAGCAACGATGATTTCTTACAGTAATGCCGACTTTCATGAACCTACTACGCGAACTCGCAAAAATGAGGGTTAGCGTAGTAGGCTCTCTACTTTTTTTCGTTTTACAGCATATCTTTCACCGCCTTCTCCACCAAGCCATCAGGTTCGGGCATCGGTCTCTCCATCTCCCGGTAGATGCTGATGATGCAATCCTTCAATCTCTTCCTAGCCGAGCACAATGTGGCAGGCTATCATGTAACATTCCGAATGGAGTAACTCTCAAGCATTTACCTTTTTTGCACATATTTTTAACAAAGAAAATAGCAGAAACTCTTGATACATTCGAAAAATAGTATTATTGTTTGCAACAACACCTCAAATCCGCAACTAAGCCCTTCAACGTCCTTATTGCGTGTACACGTCCTCTCATTACTGAATTAGCAGATAAATTTCTGTATTCTATTATCAGTAGTTAGTAGCAGGAATAAGTCTAAAACACCAAACTTATAAAGGTAGGGAATAGGCGTGAGAAACCCATCAAAATATTTATGCTTTATAACATAGTGTATAATAGCGTCTTATGAAAATCCATGAAAAAAGTATGAAAAAAGATGCCAAAAAGTTTGGAGGATATGTTTAAGAGCACTACTTTTGCACCCGCATTCGAGAGAGAACGGCGCACAAGACATGAT
>CAKVBA010000004.1 GCA_934725305.1 uncultured Parabacteroides sp.
CTGCTTGAAAATTTTCCACTCCTGACAAGATAAAAAAGAGGGCAAATCAAATATTTCTCAATTTGATACACCCTCTTCTTAAGGTAGAGGTCTCTGGCGGATTCGAACCGCCGTAGATGGTTTTGCAGACCACTGACTAAGCCACTCATCCAAGAGACCCTGTTTTGTAAGAAAGTTCCAAAGAAAATGTTTATTCTCTAAGGTTGAGGTTCCTGGCGGATTCGAACCGCCGTAGATGGTTTTGCAGACCACTGACTAAGCCACTCATCCAAGGAACCGATTGTCTAATGATTCTCTCATTTTGCGAGTGCAAAGTAAGAGAATATATCTGAATAATCCAAACGTTTTCTCTTTTTATTTTGTTTATTATTTGATTAGAGTTATTTGAAGAGGTTATACCGTTCATATTTCACTGAATCTGGCATACTCTCTTCTCTCTTAAAATACGTGATTATCTTGTAGAAGTAGGAAAAATGAAGTTACTTTGTTACTAAATAAGAAATAAAAGAAAAATGACCTATAAGGAAACTGAAATATCAGGCGTATGGATTATTGAGCCGAAGGTGTTTTGTGATGCACGAGGCTATTTTATGGAGAGTTATAAGCAAGAAGAGTTTGACCGTATCGTGGGTCCGACCCTCTTTGTGCAGGACAACGAATCATGTTCTTCCAAAGGCGTGTTGAGAGGATTACATTATCAGTTGGCACCCTATTCACAGGCCAAGTTGGTGCGTGTGATCAAAGGCTGTGTATTGGACGTTGCTGTCGATCTGCGTGTAGGCTCGCCTACTTTTGGAAAGCATGTAGCGGTGGAGCTATCTGACGAGAATAAGCGTCAGCTGTTTGTGCCGCGTGGTTTTGCCCATGGCTTTCAAGTGTTGAGCGATCAGGCTATTTTCTCCTATAAGGTTGACAATGTCTATATGCCTTCGCATGAGCGGAGTATTCGTTTTGATGATCCCACGATTCAGGTGTCTTGGCAACTATCAGCAGAGACCATCTTGTCAGAAAAGGATATGAAGGCGCCTTTCCTGAACGAAGCAGAAATTAATTTCACATTTTAAAGAGACAGAATCTATGAAGGTATATTTAGTTACCGGGGCAGCCGGTTTTATCGGTGCTAACTTTGTTAAATACATGTTGGCCAAATATTCAGACATCAAGATTGTTGTGTTGGACCTACTGACCTATGCCGGGAATTTGGGTACGATAGCAGAGGACATCGACGGTGAGCGTTGTGAGTTTGTAAAGGGCGATATTTGCGACCGTGCTTTGGTGGATCAGTTGTTTGACAAGTATTCCTTTGATTATGTCGTGAATTTTGCTGCAGAAAGTCATGTCGATCGTAGCATCGAGAATCCGCAGCTCTTCTTGATGACGAACATTCTGGGAACGCAAAACCTGCTGGATGCGGCTCGTCGTGCTTGGGTGACAAGCAAAGATGCTACCGGTTATCCGGTGTGGCGCGAAGGAGTGCGTTTCCATCAAGTATCAACCGATGAAGTCTATGGCAGTTTAGGCACAGAAGGCTTCTTTACGGAGAAAACGCCTTTGGATCCGCGTAGCCCTTATAGTGCAGCAAAGACCAGCGCCGACCTGTTTGTGAAGGTTTATTTCGAGACCTATCACATGCCGGTATCTATTACACGTTGCTCAAACAACTATGGTCCGTATCATTTCCCGGAAAAACTGATTCCGTTGATCATCAAGAATATTCTGGAAGGAAAACCTCTTCCGGTCTATGGTGATGGTAGCAATGTGAGAGACTGGCTCTATGTTGAGGATCACTGCAAGGCGATTGACTTGGTGTTGCATCAGGGTCGTGAAGGAGAAGTCTATAATGTAGGCGGGCATAACGAAAAGCAGAATATCGAGATTGTGAAGCTGACAATTCGTACGATGCGTTGGTTGATGAGTGAAAATCCGGCTTATCGTGAGGTGTTGAAGAAGAGAGTGTATGATGCCGATGGACAGCTATCAATCGATTGGATCAATGATGATCTGATTACGTTTGTTAAAGACCGCTTAGGTCATGACCAACGCTATGCGATTGATCCGACAAAGATCACCAATGAATTGGGTTGGACGCCCGAGACCTCATTTGAAGAGGGCATTGTGAAGACGATCTGTTGGTATTTGGAGCATCAGCAGTGGGTTGAGGAGATCACAGGAGGCGAATACATGAAGTATTATGAACAAATGTATTCGAATCGGTAAGAAGCATTGAAGATCGATCCGGTTGTGCTCTGTCTGCTGTGCTATTCAAAACGGATGCTGCGAGCCGGATCAATCTTGGTAACTAAGTAAGAAGGACCCAACATCATCAACATGGCAGCGGTTAATGCACCGATGTTGAGAAGTAATAGAGACAATAGATTCAAGTCGATGGGGACAGCGTCCAAGTAATAGACCGAAGGGTCTAATGAGACAATCTGGAAGTGATGCTGTATGAGGCATAGCGAGATGCCGATAAGATTGCCCCATAACATTCCCTTCCCAATCAAGAAGAAAGAGACGTAGAGGAATATCTTGCGGATGCTGGCATTGTTTTGTCCCATGGCTTTGAGGATACCAATCATGTTGGTCCGTTCAAGGATGATGATGAGCAGACCCGATATCATGGTGAAGCCGGCCACCGACATCATGAGAATCAAGATAATAACCACATTGATGTCTAATACATCCAGCCAGTTGAATATCATAGGATTTAGCTCTTTGATAGAGCGAGTATAGAAGGTATTGCCGAGTCGGTCGTTGCGTTCCGACATGGCAAAATAGAGATTCTCGGTAATCTGATCCAATTGGTCATAGTCTGTTACCAGCAGTTCCAATCCGCTTACCTGATCGTTGTCCCAGCCATTCAGACGACGGATTTGCCGAATGTCTGCAATGACAAATAGTTTGTCATAATCGAGGAATCCGGTCTCGTAGATACCGGTGATATGAAACTTGCGGGCACGCACATCTTCCTGTACGAAGTAGGTGAGGAAGGAGTCGCCTAACTTCAGCCCTAACAAGTTGGCCAGATAACTTGAGATCAGCACATCGGTTGAGCTTTTCTTCTCGTCAAAGGTGATGACATCGCCCTCTTTCAGATTGTTGCGGAAGAAGGTCCAGTCAAAGTCACGATCTACGCCCTTCAGTACGATGCCCTGGAAATCTGTTTCGGTCTTGAGAATACCCGGCTTGGTGGCAAAAGGCTCCACATGGCGAATGCCGGGAAAGGAATGAAGCTCTTGCATCAATGAATCACTTATAGCAATGGGCGACGACTCGTAAGAGGCGTTGCTGTCGAAGTTGGTAATCTGGATGTGTGAACCAAAGCCGATCACTTTGTTGCGTACCTCTTTCTTGAATCCGATAACGATAGCCACCGATAGAATCATCACAGCCAGTCCCAACGCAATGCCGATCATGGCAATACGAACAGCAGGAGGTGTAACTTTACGTTCAACCTCCTTGCTGAAATAGATTCTTCGTGCTATAAATAGTTCAAAGTTCAAAACCTTCTTTCTCCTTTTAGATAGTTTGTTTAGAATAAGCTTTTATCTTCATTTGATTTAACCCAAATCGGTCATTAGAACGAAAAAAGTAAAACGACTGACTATTTTTATTCTTTCCAACTCTTGTCGGCACTTCTTTCGGCATCTTGCTTCCGCCTGCGTTTCGATATAGTCCGCTATGCCTTCAACGTAGAGCCATTGCAATCTGCTCAAAACAAGCACCAACAAGAATTGGAATCTAATGACCGAATTGGGTTTAAGCATGAGGACGAGTTGAATCTTTACTTGCGTGCATAATTGACACAAATGAATCCGGATCGATCTTCTTGATCTCTTTAGACAGATGCGGCATATCTTTTCTGTCGGCGATGGTAAAGATAATCTTCTTCTCTTGACCTTCATACATGCCCTGTCCGTGGATGAAGGTACCACGCATGCCCAGCTTGTTTACAATCAGCTCCTTAATCTCTTCAGTTTTGGGAGACACGATGAAGACAGCACGGTTGGGATTTTCTGTCTGGAACATCTCAATCACTTTACCATAGACGAAGATGGTGAACCAAGAATACAAAGGTATTGCCCAATCCTGGAATACAATCAGACCTAACATCACGATGGCTGAGTCGAACAGGATGATCAGGTTACTTACCTTCAGGTTTGAGTTGACTGAAAGGACACGGGCCAATACGTCCGTACCGGCACTGGTACTCTGTGCTTTGAAGATACAAGTAACACCGATACCCAAGATAGCACCACCATAGAAGGCGGCCAAGAATGGATCGTTCTGTACCAGCGGTTCTCCTAAGAAGTAAGAGAGTGTATCCGTGAATATAGAGATAAGCAGGAAGGTGACAACCGTCTTAGGACCTGACGCCAAACCAATCTTTTTCATGGCAAGGATCATCAGCGGAATGTTGAAACATAAAGCTGTAGCACCTAACGGGAAACCATCAGGGAAAATAGGCAATATGCCTTTTGTCACATGGTGAATCACGATAGAGATACCATAAACACCGCCCGGTACAATCTTGTAAGGGGCCATAAACAGTACGTAACTTAACGCTTGCAAAAAAGCTCCGACTATGATTAATGAATAATCTTTCATAGCATTGTTTAATGCGGCTTTAGTCGGCTGTAAAGATTTCTGTTCCATGATTGTAGTTAAAAAATAAGTATAATTTGTTATTTAAATTGGGTGCAAATGTAAAGAAAAACCTATGATAAAACCATGAGTTCCATTGAAGATTTTCACATCTTTAGGACAATGCGCTCGCCCAGCTCTTTACTTAAAACAGCTTTTATCTCGTTGAGTCGGCTTAGCTCTTTCATAAGTTCCAGTGTTCCTTCAAGATTGCCTTCTTTTTGAAGCTCTTTAATCTTGTTTTGAATCTCTTTGAACTGCTGAATCGTGTAGGCCTCTTTGAAGGCATAGATGTCGCGTGGCACCAATAGATCCAACTTATCTTTCTCATCCTCTAACTGACGATACTTGGTGTGATATTTGCTCAAGTGATATTTGTCACTGATCAGATCGGCAGCGATGCGGCTGATGTTTGCATCGGGATGAGCTAAGAAATAGCGTTGGGCTATAAAGTCCGGCTGGCCGCATTGTTGGGCTGCTTCATCCAGCATCTGTTTGAAGATAGGCGTGTAGAAGGTCAGATTGTCGCTCTTCAAGTCCTCTTGGATAAAGCGGGCAACATAGGTAGTGACCGTCTTATCCTCTTCTTCAAAGGAGAAAAGGATCTGTTCGCCATAGCGTACTACATAGTGAAGCAGAGCCAGCTCATACGCCTCATAGGGCGATCTTGCTGGTTTGGCTTGTGCAGCTATGACCGGAGCTGCTGCCTGTTGAACAGGTGGCAGATCTTCTTCCATCGGATAAGGCTCCTGCATGGGCGGCATCTCTTGCATAGGTGCAGCTGTTGCTTCCTCTTCTGAGATAGGCGGCATGTTGAGCATCTCCGGATAGGGCATTGTGCTTATCACAGGCGGCGGAGTTGCGTTTGCCGGTTGGGTTGTCTGATAGTTACTCTTGGCTTCCCTCTTCTTCTGTTGCAGCTTGTTGATCTCGTTGAGCAGAATCTGCTCATCAATCTCCATCATTGTACTGCATTCCCGGATATAGATGGAGCGGGAAATGGGATCTGGTATGATGGCGATTGAGCGTAAGATGTCACCGATCAGCTCAGAACGTTTGATCGGGTCGTTCTCTGCTTCGTCCAGTAACAAATGAGCTTTAAATCGGATGAAGTCCGTCTCATGTTCTTGGATGTAGGCATTGAACTCACTGGCGCCATGACTACGGGCAAAGGAGTCGGGATCTTCTCCGGCGGGCAACAATACCACTTTGATATTCATTCCTTCTTCGAGTAGCAAGTCGATACCACGTAAGGCCGCTTTGATGCCGGCGGCATCTCCGTCATACAATACGGTGATGTTGTTGGTAAAACGATGTATCAGGCGGATCTGTCCTTGCGTCAGTGCCGTGCCTGATGAGGCTACAACATTCTCGACGCCCACCTGATGCATGCCGATAACATCCATATATCCCTCAACCAAGAAACAACGGTCTTGACGCACAATGGCCTGCTTGGCGAAATAGATACCATAGAGTTCGTTGCTCTTATGGTAAATCTCGCTTTCGGGAGAGTTGACATATTTGGCTGTCTTGTCGTCTTTCTTGAGAGTTCGGCCACCAAAGGCCACAACCTTGCCGCTCAAGGTGTGTACGGGAAAGATAACTCTGCCTCGGAAGCGGTCATTTACATTCCCGTTGTCATATGTAATGATCAGTCCTGTCTTTTCCAGGAAGCTCTTTTGATAGCCCGCTTGGATGGCCGTTTTGTATAGAGCATCTCTCTGCTCCAGGCTATAGCCTAACTGAAACTTGCGGATCACATCTTCGCGTAGTCCACGCTCAGCAAAGTAGCGCATGCCAATAGAGCGTCCCTCTTGATGGTTGTGCAGAAGAGAGATGAAGTAGCTTTGTGCCCAGCTGTTTACAATCAGCATACTTTCCCGGTCGTTGCGGGCCTGCTTTTCCTGATCCGTCAGTTCACGTTCCTGTATCTCTATGTTGTATTTCTTGGCCAGCCAGCGTAGGGCATCAAAGTAGTTGAGCTGTTCATGCTTCATGATGAAGTGTACAGCCGTTCCTCCTTCGCCACAGGCAAAGCATTTACAGATGTTTTTAGCCGGAGAAACATAGAAAGAGGGAGACTTATCGGAATGAAACGGACACAATCCTACATAATTGACACCGCGTTTCCGTAATGTTACGAATTCTGATACAACATCGACAATGTTGGCCGTGTCCAATATTCTATTGATAGTGGATTGATCGATCATTCTTTTAAGTGTAATATAAAATGGAAAGACAAAAGTAGCTATAATTTGCATAAAAAGGGCTGTAACAGAATGATTATTTTGTTACAGCCCTAATAAGGTGCGTTGGCGACAGAGGGAGCACTCTGTTCGCCATTCTGATGCACCATTGTTGAGTTTATGTTAGAAAGATATCAGATCAAAAAAGATCAGTTAAGTAACTTCTTGAATTTCTGAATAAATTCGGTTGCTTCTGCCATAGTGATACATAGCGGTGGAAGCAAACGGATAATATTGGTACCTGCTACACCCGTGAAGACCTTCTCTTCGAACAATAACTTGCTGCGAAGTTCTTTGATGGATGATTCAAACTCGATACCAATCATCAAGCCTCGTCCGCGCACCTCTTTGATTCCGGGCAGTTTGTTTAGCTCCTCCATCAGGTATTGACCCACGCGGGCCGCATTGGTAACCAGATCTTCCTCCTCCATAATGTCGAGAACGGCGATAGCTGCCGCACAGGCCAGATGGTTTCCGCCGAAGGTTGTTCCCAACATACCATAGATAGGCTTGAAGATTGGACTGATCAAGACAGCCCCCATCGGAAAGCCATTGGCAATTCCTTTGGCCACCGTGATGATGTCGGGCCGGATGTTGGCATGCTGATGAGCAAAGAACTTACCGCTACGTCCATAACCCGACTGAATCTCATCCAGGATGAGGCTGGCTTGATATTGGGTACACAAGGCACGCAATTCTTGAAGGAATGCATCCGTTGGCAATTGAATACCACCTACGCCCTGGATGCCTTCGATGATGACAGATGAAACATCGCCCTTTTTCAGCTCGGCCTCCACAGCGGCTGCATCATTTAGCGGCAGATAGGTGACAGACAGATCTTCATTGACCGGAGCAATAATCTTGGGATTGTCTGTAACACGCACAGCTGCAGAGGTGCGTCCATGAAAGGCATGTCTGAAGGCCAATACTCTTTTCTTTCCGTTGTGAAATGAAGCCAGCTTCAGTGCATTTTCATTGGCTTCAGCACCAGAGTTGATCAGGAAGAGAGCATATTCGTCATAGCCACAAGCCTTGCCCAGCTTGTCGGCCAAGGTCTGTTGCAAGCTGTTGATTACCGAGTTGGAATAGAATCCCAGCTTGTTCACCTGTTCGGTGATGGCTTTGACATAGGTCGGATGGCAATGACCCACAGAAATAACGGCATGACCGCCATACAGATCCAGGTATTCATTGCCCTCTTTGTCCCATACATGACAGCCTTTGCCCTGTACGATTTCTATATTAAATAATGGATAGACATCAAATAATTTCATGACATACAAGTTTAAAATGCCGACGGCTTCAAGTGAAGACCCACAGTCTCTTCGAGTCCGAACAGCAGGTTCATATTATGTACAGCCTGTCCGCTGGCACCTTTCAACAGGTTGTCGATCATAGATATAATCAGCAACTTGTTGTCGATTCTCTGCAGCTGGATCAGACATTTGTTGGTGTTGACAACCTGCTTCAAGTCGGGATTCTTATCCGTGATGAAGGTGAAGCTATGGTCATCATAATACTCCTCATAAATACGCTTGATCTCTGGCAGGTCAATCTTGCAGTCGATATAGGTCGTAGCAAAGATGCCGCGAGAGAAATTACCGCGAACCGGAATAAAGTTGATTCGGCTGGAGAAGCTGTTCTGCAACTGACATAAGCTCTGATTGATTTCGGCCAGATGCTGATGAGTAAATGGTTTATAGATCGAAACATTGTCGTTGCGCCAGCTGAAGTGTGATGTCTCGGATGGCTTGACGCCGGCACCTGTTGATCCGGTGATGGCATTGACATGCAGTTCGGAGTTTAGCATCAGGTGTTTTGCCAGCGGCAAGATACCTAATTGGATACAGGTGGCGAAACATCCCGGATTGGCAACATGTTTTGAGCTGCAGATACGACGACGGTTCAGCTCCGGCAGACCATAGATAAAGTCATGATCGGGCGCAGCTATGCGATAGTCCATGCTCAGGTCGATGATCTTTACATGTTCGGGCACAGTGTGGCTCTCCATAAACTTACGGGTGTCGCCATGTGCTGTACAGAAGAAAAGCAGGTCGATGTCGTCCAGAGGAAGCTGACTGGTAAACACCAGATCAGTTTCTCCGTATAGTCCTGCATGTACATCAGTTATCTTGTTTCCGGCATTGCTCGTACTGTTGATAAAGACAATTTCTGCATCCGGATGGTTCAGCAATAATCGAACCAATTCACCAGCCGTATATCCGGC
The DNA here is from genome assembly GCA_934725305.1 of uncultured Parabacteroides sp. GTDB lineage: Bacteria > Bacteroidota > Bacteroidia > Bacteroidales > Tannerellaceae > Parabacteroides. Next base: position 9,118 of record CAKVBA010000004.1, read on the forward strand.
TCCTCCAATAATACCGCATTTAATCATATCTTTTCGTCCTTATGATTGGCATAATATACACGCAACGGTGTAGATGTTACTTTAATGAATCCCTTAGCGTCTTCGGCTGTCCAGCCTTTCTGCATTTCTCCATATTCTCCGAACTTAGTCTTTACCAGGTCGTCTTTTGATTCAACACCAACGGTTGAGAATGACAAGGGACGAAGTTCAAGGATTGCTGTTCCGTTTACATTACGTTGTGATTCCTGCAACATGGCTTCGATGTCGCGCATAACCGGTTCCAGATACTGGCTCTCGTGCAAGAACATGCCATACCAGTTGGCAACCTGATCTTTCCAGTACTGCTGCCATTTGCTCAACGTATATTTTTCGAGGAAGCGGTGTGCACCAATGATCAGCATCGGAGCAGCGGCTTCGAAACCTACACGACCTTTGATACCGATAATCGTATCACCAACATGCATGTCGCGGCCGATACCATAAGCGGCACCAATCTCTTCAACCTTCAGGATTGCTTGAATCTTGTCTTCAAACACTTCACCGTTGACAGCATGAATCTCGCCATTCTTGAATTCGATACGAAGCTGTTCGCTGCCTGTCTTTTCTACCTGTTTCAGGTAAGCACTTTCGGGCAGACCTTGAGCAGAATCCAGAATCTCACCACCGCAGATTGAGGTGCCCCACAAACCTACGTTGTATGAATATTTCAGTTTGGTAAAGTCTGCTTCAAATCCATGTTCTTTCAGATAGTTGATCTCATAGTCACGGCTCAGAGCCATGTCACGAGTCAGGGTGATGATTTCTACATTCGGAGCCAAAACCAAGAAGGTCATATCAAAACGGATCTGATCATTGCCGGCACCTGTTGAACCATGTGCAATCGCATCAGCACCAATCTCGTTGGCATAGCGGGCAATTGCCAAAGCCTGGAAGATACGTTCAGAGCTGACCGAGATAGGATAGGTTCCGTTACGCAGTACGTTACCGAAGATCATATATTTCAAACTCTTCTCGTAGTATTCTTTGGTTACATCGAGGGTGATATATTTAGTTGCACCCAGCTTGTAGGCATTTTCTTCATTCTGCTTCAGCTGTTCTTCGCTGAATCCGCCGGTGTTGGCACAAGCTGCATATACTTCATAACCCTTTTCTTTGGCCAGATACATGACTGTAAACGAAGTGTCGAGACCTCCGCTAAATGCTACTACAACTTTCTTTTTCATGATGTAATTTATATTGTTTTATTCTTTGTTTTACTTTTTGATTTCTCTCTTTTCCTAAATGGTGTGTCATACTTGTAAACCGTTTTGCTAATACATATAATGTAATGCAGACGCTGCCTCAGGTTATCTTTTGTGTTGCTCTGATTCGGTGCGATTCGGATCGGCCGGATCATACAACATAGCCGTACAGATACAATACTTGCGGCCGGTTCTTGTCAGTACATCGTGATTGACACAACCGTTACAGCCTCTCCAGAAAGCTTCGTCATCGGTCAGGTCGGCAAAAGTGACCGGCACATAACCTAATTCAGTATTCATCTTCATAACAGCCGCACCGGAAGTCAGACTGAATATCTTCGCTTTGGGCCATCGCATACGTGCCAGTTGAAAGGTCATTTCTTTGATACGTTTAGAGACGCCTAATCCGCGGAATTTCGGATGTACAATCAGTCCGGATGTCGTTACATACTGTTTGTTGCCCCATGATTCAATGTAGCTGAATCCAGCAAACTCGTCTCCGGCCAAGGCAATGACAGCCTTGCCCTCCTTCATCTTCTGGGCAACATACTCATGTGTTCGTTTGGCGATACCGGTGCCACGTACCTTGGCAGCCTCTTCAATGGTCTGTAAGATAGTGTCCACGTAAACTTCGTGTGAAGCCTCCGCTATCATTACTTCAATTTCTGTTTCTTGTCCCATCTCTATTTAGTAGTTTTTTTAATTCGGTTGTTCGATAAAATGTAATAACGCTTCAGCTATCTGCTTGCGAGGAATTCCTTCGCGGGGAATTACCAGGATGGTGTCATCACCGGCAATGGTTGCTAAAATCTCATTCGGAGTATGAGAGTCGATATCCGAAGCAATTCCCATCGCATAGCCGGGACGTGTCCTTACCACTACAAGGTTCCCGGAGAACTGGATGTTGGATGGCAGATTCTCCAACTCCTTGTCGGGATTTGCAGCCATTACATAATCAGGTAACCGATATGCATAATTTCCATTTCCATCTTGTACTTTGATCACCTTTAGCTGCTTTATGTCGCGCGAAAGCGTAGCTTGTGTAATCGAAAAGCCGTTGTTGTTCAGTTCTTTAAGCAACTCTTCTTGATTACTCACAGTCTCCGTCTGTAATATGCGACGAATAGCATCCAATCGTTCTTTCTTTGTACTCATGTTGTATATTTATGCAAAACTGCGGCAAAGATAAGGAGTATCGTTGAATAATTATACACGTAATGCTGTTTTTTTTCTGCCTTTTTTCAATATTTATGTAAATAGAGCTGTATAGGGTGCATAATTATTACTTTTCGATGAAATAATCAGCTCTTTTACCTCTTTCTAAGGTCCGGAAGTGGATTGGTTATCCATTTCCGGAGGATTCGTTCGCTGGTTTTAAAACCGTGTGTGTATCCGTCAACTCCTATTGTTTCGTAAAAATGGGCTAATCTCTCTGTTGGAACAGTTAAATTACAGTCTTATGTGAGTATTTGGGCACACCAACAACGGTCGTAACGAGTGGTTATTGTAATTTTTTTAGGGTTGTTGTTTGCTGGAAACAGGAGATAAATCCGCCTGAAACGATGGGCGATTCTGCTGGAATTGTCGAATGAGTTGGTCTCGGTGTAAACTTCCTCTAAATGAATGTTATATACTGTATTTCAGGAGTCTATAGACTTTTCGGGATTAGTCTATAGACTTTTTGAAAAAAGGGTATAGACTTTTTTGAAATTGGGTAGGCACTCCGTTCAGATTGGGTAGGCACTCCGTCGGAAAGGAGTAGGCACCCAATTTCCGTAGATAAACGACTCCGTTTTGACCGGGTTAATAGCTTCCCGATTTCTCGTTGACTTATTGTATTATATTTAATGCGCCCCAATTTTAGTGGGACACATAATGATTCTCAGCCGCTATTGGATGTTTTTTATAGGAACGTTGAAAATAATCATGCAAATAGTTGTATTGTTAAATTATTTGTTTACCTTTGCACCCGCAATACGGAACTAGCTCAGTTGGTAGAGCACTGGTCTCCAAAACCAGGTGTCGGGAGTTCGAGCCTCTCGTTCCGTGCAAATTAAAGAGGTTTTGTCAAAATAGATGTTTTTGATGGAGCCTCTTTTTTTTGTATGTCAGAGCCTGTAAAAAATTCCGGCTCAGCCGATCCAAGTTGGGGCTCTATGTTTTCCACGCTCCAAGGCGATGCCACAGATATGCTGCTATTACATCCTATCAGCGTTTTTCTATTCTGAGCATAAAAAAGATGTTTGTTTTTGCTGTTTTGTTTGACAATTGATTGCAGAAATTGGCAAACATTATATATTTGTGAAATGTAAATAAAGGACAATCTTAAATTATTTGTTTTACGTATGAATTTCTTAGAAACAGAAGATGTCGTCAAACAATATGCCGCTCATCGGGCACTTGATAAGGTTAGCATAACTGTTCCGGAAGGAAAAATATTTGGACTGTTAGGACCCAATGGAGCCGGTAAGACCACTTTGATTCGCATCATTAACCGCATTACAGCTCCCGATAGTGGAGTGGTTCGTTTTAATGGCCATGTGTCAGAACCTAATGATATCTTTCAGATTGGATATCTGCCCGAAGAGCGTGGCTTGTATAAAAAGATGAAGGTGGGCGAACAGGCCATCTATCTGGCCCAATTAAAGGGTCTCTCTTATATGGAAGCTCATAAGCGTCTGAAAAATTGGTTCGAGAAGTTTGACATCATGCCTTGGTGGAACAAGAAGCTGGAAGAACTCTCTAAAGGTATGCAGCAGAAGGTGCAGTTCATTATCACCATTATTCATGAACCACAGCTGCTGATCTTCGACGAACCCTTCAGTGGCTTCGACCCGGTAAATGCCGAATTGTTGAAGCGTGAGATATTGGAGTTGAAAGAGGCCGGACATACTATTATCTTCTCTACACATAACATGTCGTCAGTGGAGGAGATTTGTGACAATATCGCTTTGATCAACCGCTCCAAGGTGGTGTTATCGGGTAATGTTACTGAGGTGAAGAACCGCTTCCGTACCAATAATTACACCTTGCGTTATCAGGCTGCATCCGGTCAGTTGCAGGAAATACCCGGACTATTCCGTCTGTTGGGCGAGAAAGACCAGGCCGGTACTCGCGAGATTCGCATCCACAAAGAGGAGGGCGTTTCCAATTCAGATCTGTTGATGGCCTTGGCCAAGCAGACCGAACTACTTTCGTTCGTAGAAGAGATTCCTTCGATGAATGATATTTTTATCCGCACCGTTTCAGAAACTAAAACTACAGAGTCATGAGCAAGATAGGACTGATTATTAAAAGAGAATATTTGCGTCGTGTCAGCAAGAAGTCTTTCCTGCTGTTGACCTTTTTGACACCTTTTCTGTTTGCCGCGTTAGTGTTTGTGCCGTTGTGGCTCTCTTCGTTGAAGACCGATAAGGTAAAGCAGGTGGCTGTTGTGGATAATACCGGCAAATATGCCTCGCTGTTCAAAGACACAGAAGAGTATGTCTTTATCATATCCGAAGGGGAAAGTATGGATGCCTATCGGCAGAATCCGGATAAGGAGATCTTTGCCTTTTTGAATATCACCGACGATTTGCAGAAGCATCCCGAGGCGGCAGCTCTCTATTCACAGAAGCAGATTCCTTTGGGACTGAAGCAGTATATCGACCGTACGTTGGCCGATTATCTGAAAGACGAACGGTTGGCCTCTTACCATATCGAGAATCTGAAGCAGATCATTGAAGACAGCAAGGTTCGTTTCGATGTGAAGACCGTCAAGTGGGGCGACGATGGCAGTGAGAAAAACACTTCGGCCGAGGTGGCTTCTGTTTTAGGCATGCTGCTCACTGTTATTATATATATGTTTATTATTATGTATGGAGCCATGGTGATGCAGGGCGTGATGGAGGAGAAGACCAATCGTATTGTCGAGATTATGATCTCGTCGGTAAAGCCCTTCGACTTGATGATGGGAAAGATTATCGGTATTGGCTTTGTCGGATTGACTCAAGTGTTTCTATGGGGCATACTCACCAGTGTATTGGTGGCAGGCAGCCTCTTTTTCTTCGGTGGCGACCCGTCTGAGGTAGTTGCCTCTTCGTCGCAAGCGATGATGGCCACTTCATCTGCATCGACCGACATGAATGTGATGGTGATGGAGATACTGAACTCGATCGATTTCGGCCTGATCGGCAGTTGTTTTATCTGCTATTTTATCGGTGGATATCTGCTTTATGCCGCTCTGTTTGCCGCTATTGGCAGTGCCTTGGAACAGCAGGAAGACAGTCAGCAGTTTATGACACCGATTATGTTGTTGATGGTGTTTAGCTTGTATGCCGGTATTTATAGTATCAACAACCCCGACGGACCGTTGGCCTTTTGGTGTTCGATGATTCCGTTCACCTCTCCGATTGTCATGATGGTTCGCTTGCCGTTCGATATTCCTATCTGGCAGCTGATCCTCTCTTTGTTGTTGCTCTTTGCTACAGCGGTGGCTATTGTCTGGTTCTCAGCAAAGATTTATCGGGTAGGAATTCTGATGTATGGCAAAAAACCGAGTATTCGAGAGATGATAAAATGGATTCAATACAAGTAAGTCTGTCTTTAAGAGAAAACGTATAGGATTTTTACCTATGTTTGCAGAGAAAAAGCATTAAAATAAAAAGGAGTATTTGTATGAAGAAAGTTGCATGTTTACTTGCAGCCCTGTTGATGTTGGCAGGTTGTTCGAGTGTTCCGTTAACGGGACGTAAGCAGATGTTGCTTGTCCCAGACAGTGAGATATTATCTTCCAGTCTGACTCAATATAACAGTTATATCAAGTCGGCCAAGGTTTCATCAAACGGAAAACAGTCTGCCCAGGTACAGCGTGTAGGTAAGAAGATAGCAGCAGCTACCGAAGCCTATCTGAAGGCCAATGGCATGAGTGATGAGTTGAAGAATTTTGCTTGGGAGTTTAACCTGATCAATGACAAACAGGTGAATGCTTTCTGTATGCCCGGCGGTAAGATTGTGGTGTATGAAGGATTGATGAAACTGATCTCATCCGATGATGAGCTGGCCGTTGTTGTGGGTCATGAGGTTGCCCATGCCGTAGCCAAACACAGTAATGAACGTATGAGTCAGCAGCTGGTGGCCCAATATGGAGCCGCTATTTTAGGATCGGCCGTGAGCAATAGAGGCGCAGCTGTACAGCAGTTGGCAAGTACGGTTTTTGGTGTGGGTGCACAGTATGGCGTGATGCTTCCCTTCTCGCGTAAGCATGAATATGAGGCTGACTACATCGGAATGGCATTGATGACCATTGCCGGTTATGATCCGAATGCAGCTTTGGCCTTCTGGCAGAAAATGTCTGCCGGCACACAGGCTTCAGTTCCTGAATATATGAGCACACACCCGAGTGATGCCAACCGTATTGCTGCGATTAAGAAAAACCTGGCCGGCATCAAAGCGAAGTATCAGAAGAAATAGGCGGCTGATCGAGGAAGATTCCCATCTTCTTCATCAGAAAACAGGCATTCATATTTTGAGCTATCCCTTCTCGCATTTGGTACGAGAAGGATAGCTCATTATTGTTTATATCCGCTTCGAAGCAGTAGTTGCGTATCTGTTGGGGAAAGGCCTCAGCCAAAGAGCCCAACACTAAGTCGTGAGTAGCAATGATGCCGCAGCTATGCAGAGAGATCAGCTGCTCTACCAATGCCAAAGAACCTTTCTGTTTGTCAATCGAATTCGTTCCCTTAAGAATCTCGTCCAAGATAATAAAGAGCTGTTCGCCCCGTTGCAGGTGGTCTATGATTCTCTTCAGCCGTTTCAGTTCGGCAAAGAAATAAGACTCGTTACTTGCCAATGAATCGGAGGTGCGCAGGCTGGTAATCAGATGAGCCGGAGACACAGTCAGTTGCTCGGCACACACCGGAGCGCCCACACAGGCCAGCAGATAGTTGACGCCGATAGTGCGCAGATAAGTGCTCTTTCCGGCCATATTAGCACCGGTAATAATCAGGAAACAGGAACTCTTTTCGATGGCGATATTGTTGCGTACACACACGTTTCGGTCGAGCAGCGGATGTCCTAAAGCTTTTCCTTCCATCTTGAAATAGCGGTCCGATAGCTGAGGATAGATATAATCCGGATGATTGAAGGCAAATCCGGCCAGCGAAGAAAAGGCATCGAAACGAGCCATCGCTTTCAGCCAACCATCTGCCTGATTGATGTATTGCTCTTTCCAACGCTCTATCAGAATGGCTTGGCGCATATCTCGCAGACACAATAGGTTGAGGAGCAAACCGGCCAAGCTGAACCGTTGATTCAAGGCATTGATATAGGATGATAGCTGACGAATGGCATCCGAAGCCGACACCTCGCCCGACAGGTCGTGGCTGATCTTCCGTAAAAGAGGCGCATGGAACTGTTCGGGATGTTCGATAGTGCGAATCAGATCGGCATAGGTGCGGAAGAGCTGTTCCAGTTTGTCCACCGTGTGATAGAGCGAAGTGATAGCTTTGGCTGGAATGCTGCTGAGTATAAGGCAAAAGAGCAGATAGATGCTTAGAGCCGAGGAGTCGATCAAGCCCAACGCTGTGGCAATTGCCAATATAATCCAAAGAGTCGGAACAATCCAGATCATGATATTCCAAAAGCGATTCTTGACAAAACGCTCCGGGCTATGCAGCAGCTGTTGCAACCGTTCGCGGTCGTTCGAAGCCAGTGGTTGTGTGCAGCCTTTTACATAGAAATGTTGCCGCAAGTCGGTCTGTTCGGCCAACTCTTGAATAGCCTCTTGACGGGCCAAGATTTCATTCGTGTCGGTCAGCGGATTCTGTAACCAGTCGGCCAGCAGTTCGCGTCCAAGAGCTGTAACGGTACGGTTGATCGACTGAAAAAGGGAATGTGATCCGAAGAGATCCAAGTCCAGACTGAAAGAATGGTCGGCCGAACATTTCTCGGCAGCACCATCAAAGGCACTGAAGTCATATTGTAGGCCTTTCAGCTCGTTCCTGTTTAATTCGATCATGCGCTCTGCATACGCTCTGTGAGCGAATAGTCTGTTGTGATAGTGCAGTAAGCCAGCAAACGGAAGGGCAAATAGCAGTGTGATGGCTGTTAAGATTGGCCAACTCTGTGCCCATAAGAGCCAGAGGACAAAAATCCATCCGAGTGTTACGGCCAATCGTAAGCTGCCGATTGTGTGAATATGTTTCTTGAGTTTGTCAGCCTGTAAGGCATAGCTTTCTATTCTGTTTCTGTAAAAGTCTTCTCTGTTTTCCATGGGGCAAAAGTACATATTTGTTTGCATGTTCAATATTTTCTTGATTAATTTGTCTCTCTACAAAAATGAAAAGAGGAATGGAAAAGGAACAAAAATATTCATGTGTTGACTGCGGAACACAGAACTGTAAGTATAAAGACCGCACCTATCCGGACTTCTGTCCGACTACGCATCTTGATCCGGACGATCTGGCTTGGGCCGTTGAGCGATATAAAGAGGAACGCAACCATGAAGTGATGGTGGCCAGTGCTGAGGTGGAATATGAAGGATACGGACGTCTGACGCGTGTAGAAGAGATCTTGCAGTTTGCCCACAAGATTGGTGCCCGCAAGATCGGTATTGCCAACTGCATCGGACTTATCAGTGAGGCTCGTATGTTTGCGCGTATCCTTCGTGCCAATGGCTTTGAGGTTTATTCGGTCATCTGCAAGGTGGCAGGTATGCCTAAATCATCGGTGGGCATTCCCAAGGAATGTGAATCTATTGGTGCAGCCATGTGTAATCCTATTCTGCAGGCGCGTCTGTTGAATCAGGCGGGAACCGATCTAAATGTGGTGATTGGTCTTTGTGTGGGACACGACAGCCTGTTCTATAAGTATTCAGATGCCTATGTTACCACGCTGGTTGCCAAAGACCGTGTGACGGGTCATAATCCGGTCTCCGTTTTATATACAGCCAACTATTATTATCGTAAGAAGTTAGGATTGAATCAATCGGATAAATAGTCGGATTTGTTTGGCGAGTTGTTGCCTTGGTTGAAGAAACGACGAGGATTCTTGTTGTTTGGGCGAAGAAGTGTTTAGCCTTTCGCTATATCTTTGCCTTGTTCAAAGAGAAACCGTTAGAAGAAGTCGTGTTATGAAAAAGATCAAGGTCTTGTTGCTGATGCTTTGTTTAAGCACCTCGCTCTCAGCTCAGATTTTGGGAAACACTCCAGCTGAGACTTATAATGCCGATAGTGTTCGTGCCGTATTGGATAAAATGCCCTATTTTACCCTGTTCAAGGATAACTATTTCGTAGGAGGAACAACGATAGGCAAGAATCCCACTGCAAACAATTCAGATGTGAAATTTCAGTTGAGCATCTCTCAGCGATTGACGAAGAGCAAGCTGCCGTTCGATACCTATCTGTTCATTCAATATACGCAGAAGGCCTTTTGGAATGTCTTTCAGAACTCATTGCCAATGCGTGACTTGAACTTTAATCCCGGTATAGGCTTGGGCCATCTGATAATCCGTGAGAACAAATACATCGGAAAGTCTTATCTGATGCTTGAACATGAATCGAACGGCAGAGATAGCATCGATTCTCGTAGCTGGAATAAGTTGTCGCTGGCTCTTGCCTTGATGATTAACAAGAATTGGGAAATGCAGTTCTCTACTTGGGTCCCCTTTGTGGATGGAGCGAATAATAAAGACCTGTTGAAGTATAAGGGCATATTTCAGTTGGCCGGCAACTACCGGACTAACAATCGCCGTTTCAATTGCGGGTTGATACTGACCAAGAGAAAAACCTGGTTAAGCTTCAACACGCAACTGGAGGTGAGTTATAAGTTCAATAATAAGGAGAATCAATATTTCTTCCTGCAATATTATAACGGATACGGCGAAAACCTCTTGGATTATAACAAGTTTAAGAGCATGTTACGCATAGGATTCGTTATCAAGCCCCAAGATTTCAGTATCTATTGATGTTTGCTCTCGGCCAACGCTTCATTAAGCACTTTGTTCTTGGCGATGGTGGCTTGGAACTCTTTCAGATAGAATGGTTCGAAATAGGCAACATCTTCAAACTGTTTAGCCTCGAATGCCTTTTCGGCCAACGGAGCCATTTCAGAAGCCAACGGATGGATGGAACTGATGAAGAAAGCATTTGGAGAAGTGAGCACCGGCTTACATTTGTCTGAGCCGTTGCCGAAGAAACAAACCCTGTTCGCAGAAAGGTATTCAGCATAGCTGTCGGCTGTGATGATATCGGCCGTTGCGGGACGGATCGGACGCAGTTGAGCATCATAGATGGCAGCATATACTTCCATGCGGCGAGCATCCAGCATGGCACAGAACAATGCCTCTTCTGCTTCGGAATATTGGCGGATAGCGGCAGCAGCCATGATGTCTAACGAATGGATCCCGATCAAAGGAATGCCTAAACCGAAACACAGACCTTTGGCCACAGATACGCCGATGCGAAGGCCGGTATAAGAGCCTGGTCCGCTGCTGACAGCCACAGCTTCCAGACGAAGAGAACGAGACTTAAGTTCGTGTAGAGCCTCTTCAACATAAACGCCCGTTAGGGAAGCATGCGAAGGACCATTGAATGACACTTTATCAAACACAACAGCTCCGTCAACGGCAAGCGCAACAGAACAGACAGATGTAGATGTTTCAATATTTAAAATACAAGCCATAGTAAGTAGGCAATCAGCCTTTTTTGTTACGGTTGCAAAAGTATAAAATAATTGTCAAATGTCAATTGATTAGTTATATTTGCAAAAAAATCTGAGTAATCTGAGTAACAATGATACAATCGATGACTGGATTCGGTAAGGTTACAGCCGAACTTCCTTCAAAAAAAGTAACCGTAGAGGTAAAGGCGTTGAATAGCAAACAGCTGGATTTATCGACTCGTATTCCTTCTATCTATAAGGATAAAGAGATGGAAATCCGCAGTATGTTGCTGCAGCAGCTTGAGCGTGGAAAGGTGGAATTTAATATTTACATAGAATATATTTCCAAGAATACACCCACACAAATCAATCAGGCAGCAATTGAGAACTATTACAACCAGATTAAGGATATCTCTGAGAAATTGAATATTGCGATGCCGACAGATTGGTTTCAGACACTGCTTCGTCTGCCGGATGCAATCAAGTCGGAAGTGGTTGAGGTTGATGAGGCAGAATGGGATGTCGTGAAAGCAACAGTTGATTCTGCTGTGAAGCAGTTACGGGATTTCCGCATTCAGGAAGGAGTCATGTTGCAGCGTCTTTTTGAGCAGAAGGTGCATAATATTGCCGAACTGTTGAAACAGATTGAAGAGTATGAAGGAGAACGTATCGACAAGATCAAGTCACGTATCATGGACAATCTGGAGAAGATTGCCGGTCAGGATTATGATAAGAACCGCTTCGAGCAAGAGATGATTTATTACATCGAGAAGTTGGATGTAAATGAAGAAAAGAACCGTCTCGACAACCATCTGAAATATTTCTTGTCAACGATGGAGAGTGGACATGGCCAGGGTAAGAAACTTGGTTTTATTGCCCAGGAGATGGGACGTGAGATCAATACTTTGGGTTCCAAGAGTAATCATGCTGAAATGCAGAAGATTGTGGTGCAGATGAAGGATGAGTTAGAACAGATCAAAGAACAGGTATTAAACGTATTATAGCGATGACTGGTAAATTGGTTATATTTTCAGCACCGTCAGGTTCTGGCAAATCAACGATTATCAACTATCTGTTGAGTCAAGGGTTGAATTTGCATTTTTCCATCTCGGCAACCAGCCGTGCTCCTCGCGGAACAGAGAAGAATGGTGTGGAGTATTATTTTCTGACACCGGAAGAGTTTAGAACTCGCATCTCAGCCGGAGATTTCCTGGAATATGAAGAGGTTTATACCGACAAATTCTATGGAACATTGAAGAGCGAGGTGGAGCGTCTGTTGGGCGAAGGAAAGAATGTGATCTTTGATGTTGATGTAGTCGGAGGATGTAACATCAAGAAGTACTATGGCAACCGTGCCTTGTCAGTCTTTATTCAGCCGCCCTCTATTGAAGAGCTGCGTAAGCGTTTGGAAGGACGTGCTACCGATACTCCTGAAGTGATAGAAAGCCGTATAGCCAAAGCCGCTTATGAGCTGGGTTTTGCTCCCAAGTTTGATGTCGTTGTGGTGAATGACAATCTGGACAAAGCCGAAGCCGAAGCATTGCGACTGATTAAAAACTTCCTGGATGAATAAAGAGAGAATGAATAAAAGCAAGAAACTGTCCCGCAGGTGGGCTTTCATCTTCTTGTCAATCGCTGTGGCGGCTTTGCTGGTGTCGGTGATAGCTTTGATGCGTGAAGAATGGATTATTGGCGTTGCTTGCGGGTTTGTCAGTGGTGCTCAAATCTTGAATTTTATTAAATGGAAGATGCAAAGATGATACAGCCGGCCGTGAAGACGGGAATATTTTCCGGGTCGTTCAATCCTATTCATATCGGTCACTTGGCATTGGCTAACTGGCTGTGTGAGTTTGATGAACTGGATGAGGTGTGGTTCTTGATCACGCCCCATAATCCATTGAAGAACCGTGAAGAGCTGCTTGACGACCGATTGCGTCTGGAGTTGGGACAGGCTGCTGTTGCCGCTTATCCGCGTTTCAAGGTCAGTGACTTTGAGTTTTCCTTGCCACAACCCTCTTATACAATTGATGCCCTTCATGCCTTGAAGAGCTGTTACCCCGATCATCAGTTCCATTTTATCATGGGTGCAGACAACTGGGCTCAAATTGACCGATGGAAGAACCCACGGCAGTTGATAGAGGAGTTTCCCATTGTGGTTTATCCTCGCAAAGGCTATGAGATAGAGATTCCTGCCGAATATAGCCGTCAAGTGCGTAAGGTGAATGCTCCGTTGATGGAGATATCTTCTACATTTATCCGCGAATCCTATCAGGCCGGAAAGGATGTCCGTTTCTTTTTGCCTGAGGCGATAAGAGACAGAGTGAAGGACTTGTTTACTAACTCTAACAAGCCTTAAAGGCTATTTTATTTTTATTTTCTCTGATAATTGACTTTTTTCTGCTGTTTTCTATCTGATAGTTCTGAATACCGGGTGAATTACAGTTGAAAAGGATAAAGAACTACACCTGTTTGCACAATAAGTAAGAAAAGTTTTGTATTTTTGTAGCCGTACTATACAAATTATAATAGCGTAATGAATCTATTAGAACTGAGTGAACAGGAAATCATTAGACGTAACAGCATGGAGCAGTTACGTAAAATGGGGATAGAACCATATCCCGCTGCTGAGTATGAAACAAATGCATTTTCTAAAGAGATAAAAGCTTCATTTAAGGACGATGCGGAACCGCGCCCTGTGACTGTGGCCGGTCGAATCATGAGCCGCCGTATTATGGGAAAGGCCTCTTTTATGGAGTTGCAGGATTCAGAAGGAAGAATACAGGTCTATATCTCTCGTGATGATATTTGTCCGGGTGAAGACAAAGAACTGTATAATACAGTGTTCAAGAAACTGCTTGACATCGGTGACTTCGTTGGAATCAAAGGTTTTGTGTTCCGTACTCAGATGGGAGAAATCTCTGTTCATGCTCAAGAGCTGACAGTGCTTTCTAAATCACTTCGTCCATTGCCCGTTGTTAAGTATAAAGATGGTGTGGCGTATGATGGATTTAATGATGCCGAATTGCGTTACCGTCAGCGTTATGTTGACTTGGCAGTCAATGAAGGCGTAAAAGATATTTTTATCAAGCGCAACAAGGTGTATAACTCAATGCGTGAATATTTCAATTCAAAAGGTTATATCGAGGTAGAGACTCCTATTCTGCAGTCTATTGCCGGTGGTGCTGCGGCTCGTCCGTTTATCACTCATCATAATGCCTTGGATATTCCTTTGTATCTGCGTATTGCCAGTGAGTTGTATCTGAAACGCTTGATTGTCGGTGGCTTCGAAGGTGTGTATGAAATCGGTAAGAACTTCCGTAACGAAGGTATGGACCGCACACACAATCCGGAGTTTACTTGTATGGAGATTTATGTGGCTTATAAAGACTACAACTGGATGATGAAGTTTACTGAACAGATGATTGAAAAGATTTGTCTGGATGTAAACGGTACGACAGAAGTTGAAGTGAATGGCCAGATGATCAACTTTAAGGCACCGTTCATGCGTGTGACTATGCTGGATTCAATCAAGGAACATACCGGTTATGATTTGACAGGCATGTCTGAAGAAGAGATTCGCGAAGTGTGCAAGAAGTTGAACATGGAGATTGATGAAACAATGGGTAAAGGTAAATTGATTGACGAGATCTTTGGTGAATTCTGTGAAGGCACCTATATCCAGCCCACTTTCATTACCGACTATCCGATTGAGATGTCTCCGCTGACTAAGAAACATCGTGATAATCCGAACCTGACCGAACGTTTTGAGTTGATGGTCAATGGTAAGGAATTGTGTAATGCCTATTCAGAGCTGAACGATCCGATCGATCAGTATGAACGTTTTGTTGAGCAGATGAAGCTTAGCGAAAAGGGTGATGATGAAGCGATGGTAATCGATAAGGATTTTGTACGAGCTTTGGAATATGGTATGCCTCCTACATCAGGTATGGGTATTGGCATGGACCGTTTGGTTATGCTTATGACCGGCCAGACTACTATCCAAGAGGTGTTGTTCTTCCCACAGATGCGTCCTGAAAAGGTAGTGAAGAGAGATGCCGTAGAAAAATATGTAGAGTGTGGCATTGATGCAGATTGGGTGCCTGCTTTGCAAAAAGCCGGTTATCTGACTGTCGATACTTTGAAGGATGTTAATCCGAATAAGTTGAGACAAGAACTTTGTGAATTAAATAAGAAGTATAAGTTGGCACTGCAGAATCCGTCGGCCGAAACTGTTGAGGCTTGGATTGCAAATGCAGGCAAATAAAAAAAGTTGATACCATGAAATTGCCCGGTAAAATTGCAATAATGGGAGGCGGTAGTTGGGCTACCGCCTTAGCCAAGATTGTTCTTTCAACTCAAGACAGTATCAATTGGTATATGCGCCGACCTGAACAGATTGAAGATTTTGAGCAGTTGGGGCATAATCCGAGTTACCTTACATCTGTAAAATTTGATACAAGTAGAATAACTTTCTATTCCGATATTAATAAGGCTATTATGGAATCGGATACGTTGATCTTTGCAACACCGTCTCCGTTCTTGAAGCAGCACCTGCAGAAGGTGACCACATCGTTGGAAGATAAGTTCGTTATCTCTGCTATCAAGGGCCTTGTACCGGATGAAAACATGTTGGTGACTGATTACTTTACTGAGTATTATCAGGTTCCTGTCGATCATATAGCTGTGATTGGAGGTCCGTGTCATGCCGAAGAGATTGCTTTGGAGCGTCTCTCTTATATCACCTTGGCATGTCCGGATATTGAAAAGGTGCGTGTGCTCTCACATGTGTTCAGAAACCAATATCTGAAGAATTCCTGCTGTAAGGATGTGATAGGTATCGAGTATGCTGCCGTATTGAAGAATGTTTATGCAATTGTGGCCGGAATCTGTCATGGTATGAAATATGGTGATAACTTCCAGGCTGTGTTTATCGCAAATGCCATTGAAGAGATGCGTAATTTTGTGGATAATGTGCATGGCTTGGAAAGAGATATCACGGATTCTGTGTATTTGGGTGACCTGTTGGTAACAGCTTATTCACGTTTCAGCCGTAACCGCACGTTTGGTACGATGATAGGTAAAGGCTATTCCGTGAAGACGGCTCAGCTTGAGATGGAGATGATTGCCGAAGGTTACTACGGTACTAAATGTATGCATGAGATCAATGAACGCTACAAGGTGAATATGCCAATATTGAACGCCTTGTATGATATTTTATATGATAAGAAATCGCCGACTACCGTAATTAGGCAGTTGACTGAAACGTTTAAATAATTGATATAATATGAAAAACATCAGTTTAAACATTGAAAAAGCTTTAGGCGTCATCTCTAAAGAACAAGTGTTCGCACAAGAAACAAAAGCTAATGAATGCAATGCTACATTGCAAAACGGAAACGGCTTAGGTAACGACTTTTTGGGTTGGATGCATTTGCCCTCTTCTATTACGGATGCTGAGTTGACTGATATCGAAAATACAGCAAAAATATTGCGCGAGAAATGTGAAGTGGTTGTAGCTGTTGGTATTGGTGGAAGTTACTTGGGTACAAAGGCTGTAGTAGAAGCTCTGAACAATAGCTTTGACTGGTTGCAGACTGAACGTAAGAATCCGGTTCTTCTGTATGCCGGTCACAATATTGGCGAAGATTATTTGTATGAGCTGACCGAAGTGCTGAAAGGCAAACAGTTCGGTATTATCAATATCTCTAAGTCTGGTACAACAACAGAGCCTGCATTGGCTTTCCGTATGTTGAAGAAACAGTTGGAAGAGGCTGTGGGCAAGGAAGAAGCAAAACAGCGTATCGTTGCTATCACTGATGCTAAGAAGGGTGCTTTGCGTACATTGGCTGATCAGGAAGGCTACAAGACATTTATCATTCCTGATAATGTAGGTGGTCGTTTTTCTGTGTTGACTCCGGTTGGTTTGCTTCCTATTGCTGTTGCCGGCATCAATATCCGTGACTTGGTGGCTGGTGCTGTGGCTATGGAAAAGGCAACTGATGTTAGTGTTCCTTTTGCTGAGAATATCGCTGCAGTGTATGCTGCTGTTCGCAATGAGTTGTATAAGAGTGGTAAGAAGATAGAGATCTTGGCAAACTTCCACCCGAAATTGCACTACATTGCTGAGTGGTGGAAACAGTTGTATGGCGAGAGCGAAGGTAAGGATGGCAAAGGCATCTATCCGGCATCTGTCGATTTGACAACAGACTTGCACTCTATGGGTCAGTGGATTCAGGATGGCGAACGCACTATCTTTGAAACTGTGATTTCTGTTGAGAATCCCGATCATAAGGTGGTTATCCCTTCTGACGAAGCTAACTTGGACGGCTTGAACTTCTTGGCCGGAAAGCGTGTGGATGAGGTAAACAAGATGGCTGAATTGGGAACTCAGTTGGCTCACGTGGATGGAGGTGTTCCTAACTTGAAGATTGTGATGCCTGAGGTGAGCGCTTATTATATTGGCCAGTTGTTCTATTTCTTCGAAAGAGGTTGTGGTATCAGCGGTTATATGTTGGGCGTGAATCCGTTCAATCAGCCGGGTGTTGAGGCTTACAAGAAGAATATGTTTGCCTTGTTGAATAAACCAGGTTACGAAAAAGAGAGCGAAGCTATCAGAGCTAGATTGTAATTGCTATAAAATATAGGCTAAGACGGAGTAATTACCCATTTCCAACGGAGTAGTTACTCCGTTCAAATTGAGTGCCTACCCATTTTTCCCAAAGTACCTACCCATTTTTCAAGTCAGTATACCTTTTTTTAATGCACTTTTAATCCTTTATATTTATCGGAATTGTCGTACTTTTGCAGCTGGTTTTTAAGGAAAAAAGAATGAAGATTGAAGAAGCAATGAAAGGTTATCTGCAGCGACATGGCGTTGAAAAGATAACCCCTAAGGCTGTGTTGTTTGATATGGATGGTGTGTTGTATGACTCGATGCGCTATCATGCACAAGCCTGGTCTGAAGTGGCTCAGAAGTATAACCTCACCTCGACACTTGAACTGTTTTATCTGTTTGAAGGGCAAACAGGATTTTCCACTATTAATGAACTGTTTCGACGGACATTCCACCGTGACGCAACAGAAGAGGAGAAGAAACGTATTTATGACGAGAAATCGGCTCTTTTTTCACGCTATAGCGATGGCAGTCCTATGACCGGCGCAGCAGAGGTATTGGCCGCTGTGCGCAATGAAGGCTTGGAACGATTGGTGGTGACAGGATCGGGACAACATAGCCTGCTCGAAAAGCTGAACCATTCTTATCCGGGACACTTCAAGCGCGAGAAGATGGTGACGGCTTTTGACGTAAAGCAGGGCAAGCCACATCCGGAACCTTATCTGATGGGGTTGCAAAAAGCCGGCGTGTCGGCTCATGAGGCTTTTGTCGTGGAGAATGCACCGTTGGGTGTTGAGGCGGCTGTTGCAGCCGGCATCTTCACTATTGCGGTGAATACCGGTCCATTGGATGATGCTGTGTTGTTGGAGGCTGGTGCCGATCTGTTGTTCCCCGATATGATGTCGTTGGCTAATGCTTGGCCTGAAATTATGCTAAATTGTCATATCTGAAAAGATGGTGTGGCATACGAGTAAACGCTGTTTTCAGTTGTAAAATATGGGCAAAAAAGGTGACACAACTGAAAATATTCTTATCTTTGAAACAGTGTAACCATAACAAAGAAAAAGATAAATGAAACAATTTCCGAAAAGATTGCTTTGTGGCCTTGGATTCAGTTTGATCTGTTTGGGCGGATTGCATGCACAGAGTCTCGACCAGGCGAAGAAATTATATAACGATGGACAATACGCAGAGGCCAAGCCCGTATTTGAAAAGCTTGTGACGCGTGCTCCAAGTAATTCTTTCTACAATCTTTGGTATGGCGTGTGTTGTTATGAGACAAATGATCTGGGATTGGCCGAGAAGTATCTCTCTCTTGCCGTCAAGCGCAGAGTAATAGATGCCTATCGCTATTTGGGAGAAGTATATTATCGTACCTATCGTTTTGATAAGGCAGTAGATATGTATGAAGAATACATTGAGCTGATGACGAAAAAGAAACGTCCGGTTGATGATGTTGAGCCTCGACTCGATTTGGCAGAGAATGCCCGTCGTATGGTGGATAAGGTGGAAGATCTTCAGATTATCGACAGCTTGGTGGTTGATAAGAGCGAGTTCCTTTCAGCCTACACTTTGAGCGAGGAGTCCGGCTCATTGGATAGTTTTGTTGATTTCTTTCAGACAACCGATCTCATTCATTCAAGTGTTTACATGAATCAGAAGGGAGATATGGTTTATTATGCTCATCCGAATGCTGAAGATCGTTATTCTTTATATAGCCAATCACGCCTGCTGGATAAGTGGGGCGATGAGAAACAACTCCCTATGAATGATGATGGTAAGGGCGATGACAATTATCCTTATGTGTTGTCTGATGGTGTGACGATGTATTATGCTTCGACCGGCAACGGTTCTTTAGGTGGTTATGATATATTTCTGACACGCTATAATTCGGCAACCGACACCTATTTGGCTCCGGAGCAGTTGGGCATGCCTTTTAACTCGCCGTTCAACGATTATATGCTGGTGATTGATGAGGTGAAGGGATTAGGCTGGTTTGTTTCAGACCGTTTCCAACCCGAAGACAAGGTGTGTGT
This sequence comes from uncultured Parabacteroides sp., assembly GCA_934725305.1. GTDB lineage: Bacteria > Bacteroidota > Bacteroidia > Bacteroidales > Tannerellaceae > Parabacteroides. Next base: position 28,647 of record CAKVBA010000004.1, read on the forward strand.
CTATCTGTTCATTCCGAATGATGGACATGTGAGAATAGAGAGTGACGATGATGGGCTGAAGCGTTCGAGAGCAATGATACAAGATATCAAGAAGAGCTGGAAAGAGGGTGAAAACTATGCTTCACTGATTGAGTTGTCTCACAAGGTGATACCTTATGGTAAGCAGGAGGTGAAGAAGGATTTTGAGTTCGTTGTGAACAACGATGTGGTTTATTACACCTTGTCTGAGATTAAATCGCCTGAGGCTAAAGAGAGCTATGAGAAGGTGATTTCATACAACAAGCAGATTCTACAGATCGAGCGTAAGTTAGAAGAGCTGCGTGTGACTTGGAGCAAGGCTGGAGCCGTTAAGCGTGAACAGATGCGCCCTCAGATTTTAGAGATGGAAGCTAAGCTGGACGAAATGCAGCCTCTGCCTGCTGAATGGGAAAAGAAAGCTCGTAATGCCGAGATTAAGTATCTGAAGAAATAAATAGAATAGAGATGTTGCTGAATGTAGCCATTATAATCGTGTTGATGGGATTGGCGATCGGGCTGATCCTATTGGAGATATTCTTGCTTCCTGGCATTACGCTGGCAGGAGTTGGCGGTTTGTTGTTTGCTGCAGGCGGGCTGATATTTGCCTATTCGATAGGTGCAACAGTCGGACATCTCACGTTGATAATTTCTCTGTTACTCTTTGTCGTTATCTTTGTGTGGTTGTTGCGTTCACAGTCATTCAATCGGGTAGCGTTGCATACCGATGTTGATTCTCGTTTGGAGTCAAGTCGCGATTTAGGTATCAAGCCGGGTGACGAAGGTGTTACCTTGTCTCGTTTGGCACCGATTGGCAAGGCAAATATTCAGGGAAAAATAGTTGAGGCCAAGGCTCAGGACGAGTTGATCGACGAGTCGCAAGCCATTGTGGTGGTTCGTGTTGATAGCTACAATGTAGTGGTCAGACGCAAAGAGAAAGAATAAAATATTCATATTTAAATATGTAAGCTTATGGATCCAACCATTTTACCTTTGGTCATGCTGGGAGCGAGTGTGCTCTTGCTGGCTATATTTTTCTATTATGTACCTTTCTTGTTGTGGATTTCCGCCAAGGTTTCGGGAGTAAACATTTCATTGATTCAGCTCTTTTTGATGCGAATCCGTAAGGTTCCTCCTTATATTATTACGCGTGCAATGATTGAGGCACATAAGGCCGGGCTGAAGTCGTTGACCCGTGATGAATTAGAAGCACACTATTTGGCTGGCGGTCATGTCGAGAAGGTGGTTCATGCCCTTGTGTCGGCCTCTAAAGCCAATATAGATTTGCCATTTCAGATGGCAACAGCCATTGACTTGGCCGGACGTGATGTGTTTGAGGCTGTACAGATGTCTGTCAATCCGAAGGTGATTGATACACCGCCGGTAACGGCCGTTGCCAAGGATGGCATTCAGCTGATTGCCAAAGCTCGTGTCACAGTGCGTGCCAATATCAAACAGTTGGTGGGCGGTGCCGGAGAAGAAACAATCTTGGCCCGTGTAGGAGAAGGTATCGTCTCTTCAATCGGTTCGTCTGAAAATCATAAGACCGTTTTGGAAAATCCTGATTCAATCTCAAAGTTAGTGCTTCGTAAAGGCTTGGATGCCGGAACAGCGTTTGAAATCTTGTCTATCGATATTGCTGATATTGATATAGGTAAGAATATCGGAGCCTTTTTGCAGATGGACCAGGCTCAGGCAGATAAGAATATTGCTCAGGCAAAGGCAGAAGAGCGTCGTGCAATGGCAGTAGCTGTTGAGCAGGAGATGAAGGCTAAGGCTCAAGAGGCTCGCGCTAAGGTGATTGAGGCAGAAGCTGAGGTTCCTAAAGCGATGGCAGAAGCATTCCGCTCAGGCAACTTGGGCATTATGGACTATTATAAAATGAAGAATATAGAGGCAGATACAACCATGCGCGAGGCGATTGCCAAGCCGGTGTCAACACCTTCTAAACCGTTAAAAGATTAGTCTGTTATGAGAGTGATTCCTTCTTCTGAGCTGGTCATCAATAGTGATGGCAGTATCTTTCATCTACATTTGAAGCCGGAGCAATTGGCCGACCGTATTGTCTTGGTTGGCGACCCGGATCGCGTAACAACTGTTGCCTCTTTCTTTGATTCCAAGGAATGTGAGGTGAGCAACCGTGAGTTCCATTCTATCACGGGAACCTATAAAGGCAAACGTATCTCAGCCGTTTCACACGGAATAGGAACAGATAATATTGATATTGTGTTGAATGAGCTGGATGCTTTGGCTAATATCGATTTTGCAACACGTACAGTCAAGCCTGAATTCCGTCAGTTGTCTATGGTTCGTGTCGGTTCGTCGGGAGGATTGCAGCACTTTGTGCCCATAGGAACTTTTGTTGCTGCTGAGAAATCAATCGGTTTCGATGGCGTTCTCTATTTCTATGGAAACAATGAAAGCGTACGTGACCATGTGTTGGAAGCCGAGCTGTATAAACAGCTGGATTGGAAGTTGAAGGGATTGACTCCTTATGTGGTTTCTTCGGATGCCTCTTTGATTGAGCAGATCACGGAAGGAACCAACATTGTGCGTGGCATGACCATTGCGGCAAATGGTTTTTATGGTCCGCAAGGGCGAGTGCTGCGTCTGCCATTGATGGATCCGGAGCTGAACCGTAAGATTGAGGCCTTCGAGTATGAAGGACGTAAGATTACCAACTTTGAGATGGAGAGTTCGTCACTTGCTGCTCTATCGGCTTTGATGGGACACCGAGCCATGACCGTTTGTTGCATCATTGCCGGACGTGTCGATAAGCAGATGAATACCGATTATAAAGAGTTGATGCCTCGATTGATTGAGACGGTTCTCGACCGAATTTAGACGGTGCGCTATAATTGCAACCCCTTTTACGAATACTGACGCACCTTGAAGTTGGCGCGTCAGTATTTCTATTAGATAAGAAGAATAACGATTATTTCAGGAATCCCTGCTCCTTCAGCACTTGAAGAAGCACTTCCGAGAAGTATTCGTTGTTCTTTTTTGTATAGCGCACATCGGTGAATACCTGTGCCAATGTCTTCTTCTCGTTCTCTTTTACGAACTGCTGATTAGTGGGCAGTTCCTCTTTCTCTTTATAGAATCGGTCGATCCATTCCGGAGTGTAGTCTTGATAGCTTTCCTGGTGCACGATGGAAGCCAACGGCAGACGCTCAACCTGATCGGGTAGAGGTTTGGCCGGATATCCCACAGTGATGGTAATGATAGGAACTACTAAGCGAGGCAAAGAGAGAGCCTTGATGATTTTATCCGCATTGTAAGTGGTTGTTCCCAGATAACACAAACCCAATCCCTTCTCTTCGGCTGCTGTGCTGAAGCTCTGTGCGAATAACATTGCATCGATTGTGGCCGCCATGAACATCTGTAGATTGTCAAATCCGGCTTCCGCTTCACGCTGTTCGGCCCATTTGACAAAGCGATTTACATCAGCACAGAAGGTTAATACCACCGGAGCTGTGGTCACCATCGGCTGGTTAAAGTGTGCTGGTGCCAACTGTTCTTTGCGAGCCGGGTCACGAGTTACCACTACACTATAGAGCTGCATATTGCCTGTGTTTGAGGCACGTGCAGCTACTTCGAGCAGTTCGTTCAATAGTTCGTCGGAGATATTCTGCTCGGTATATTGACGGATAGTCCGTCGGTTTCTCATACTTTCTAACATGTCTTTTACCTGTTTTATCATTTGTAATGTAGCGCAAATATAAACCCAAATCGGTCATTAGACCGAAGAAAGTAGATGTTTTTGCTCGTTTCTCGCTGGTGCTTGTTTTGAACAGATTGCAATGGCTCTGCGTTGAAGGCATATTTGTTGGCTATAAAAATACAATAAGTTAACAGGCGGGTAAGAGACTGCTAATCCTATCAAAAAGGATTAAGCTATTTCCGAAAATTGGGTAACTACTCCGTTCGGACGGAGTAGTTATTCCGTTCCAACGGAGTGCCTACCCATTTTCAAAAAAGTCCCTACCCATTTTTGAAAAAGTCTATACCCTTTTCCCGGAAACTCTATAGATTATTGAAAAAGAGCCTATAAGACCTTTTTTAAGGGTGTTTGGGACGAGACAGATTCGTCTGTCAAGTCTGGCGAAGTTGCCCGTCGTTTCTGCCGGAACCGTTACCGCTTTTAGTAAATAATAATCCGAATAAAAATACAATAACTATCTGCCCGATGGTTATGGGCAGTATGTCGAGGCAACCGGTGAAAGCATCCTGTTTATCATCCGTTGGCGGAATTGAATTAGCGCATATTTAATTATGGCACACCGTCGGAAGTAAGAAGCCGAAAGAAGTGCTGACAAGAATTGGAAAGAATAAAAATATTCAGCGGCTTTACTTTTTTCGTTCCGATGGCGGAATTGGGATAAAGTGCATTTTTTTGTTTGCCCAGCAAGCAGAAGTGTTGTCATAGCGTGATTGTGACAATCTTTCCGTATATTTACACCTTGTTTTAGAAAAGAAAGAAAGAGATGCAGATTTTTTATACCCCCGATATTGCTGTAAACAATGAGTTGCCCGAAGAGGAAGCCGGCCATTGTATCCGAGTGTTGCGCCTTACTGAAGGATCCGAGATTTTGCTGACCGATGGATTAGGCTCTTTTTATAAGGCCGCCATCAGCCGTGCTCACCATAAACATTGTGAAGTGGATATTTTGGAGACATGGCAGCAGAAGCCATTGTGGAACTTTCGCTTACATGTGGCAGTGGCGCCGACCAAAAACATGGATCGGATGGAGTGGTTTGCCGAAAAGGCTACAGAGATAGGTATTGACGAAATCACCTGCTTGAGCTGTCGCTTCTCGGAACGAAAAGAGGTGAAACCGGCACGTCTTGAGAAGATATTGGTCAGTGCCATGAAGCAGTCTCAGAAAGCCACACTGCCTCGTTTGAATGGAATGACCGATTTTAAGACATTTGTCTCTCAGCCCTTCGACGGACATAAATTTATTGCCCATTGCGAAGAGGGAGAGAAACCGCTGTTGAAAAAGATCTATCATCCGGGAGAGAATGCGCTGATATTGATTGGTCCGGAAGGAGATTTCAGTCCGGAAGAGATTGCCTTGGCACGAGAGCATGGCTTTGAGGCCATATCGTTGGGCGAAAGCCGTTTGCGCACCGAAACAGCAGCCTTGGTTGCCTGTCACACCATTCATATATTGAATCAGTAGGAGCAGAGAGTGTTACTTTCTTGTTTCCAAGTGTTAAATTATGGGGCTCTTGAATAAATGTTGCGAGAATTATTTCTACCTTTGTGGCGCTCAATTTAATATTTAATTTGCATGCACGAGAAACTTATTATTCTTGATTTCGGCTCGCAAACGACACAGCTCATTGGCCGCAGAGTCAGAGAGCTAAATATGTATTGCGAGATTGTTCCTTACAATAAGTTCCCATACGATGATGCTGCAGATGTCAAAGGGGTAATTCTGTCCGGAAGCCCCTATTCCGTTTATGATGTTAATGCCTTTAAGACAGATTTAAGCAGGATTCGTGGAAAATATCCCTTATTGGGTATTTGCTACGGAGCCCAGTATTTGGCATATACATCCGGAGGCAATGTTGAACCTGCAGATACAAGGGAATATGGTCGCGCTAATCTGTCATTTACCGACAGTACAGATCCGTTGTTACAGGGAATCGAAACAGACAGTCAAATCTGGATGTCACATGGTGACACCATCACACAGCTTCCTGAATCATTTGAGATTATAGCCAGTACAACCGATGTAAAAGCTGCTGCTTATCACGTTAAAGGTGAATCTACTTGGGGCGTACAATTCCATCCGGAAGTGTTTCATTCGACCGACGGAAGCCGTCTGTTAGACAATTTCCTAAACATCTGCGGATGTGCGAAAGACTGGACACCTGCCTCATTCATTGAATCAACCGTGGCTGAACTGAAAGAGAAGTTGGGCGACGATAAGGTGATCTTGGCTTTGTCGGGCGGAGTTGACTCATCTGTCACAGCCGTGTTGTTGAACAAGGCTATTGGCAAGAACCTGACCTGTATCTTCGTTGATCATGGTCTGTTGCGCAAGAACGAGTTTGAGAATGTGATGCGCGATTATGAGCACTTGGGACTGAATGTGATCGGTGTCAATGCAAAAGATAGATTCTACAAGGCTTTGGCCGGTGTGAACGATCCCGAGCAGAAACGTAAAATTATCGGCAAGGGCTTTATCGATGTGTTTGACGAAGAAGCCCATAAGCTGAAAGATATCAAGTGGCTGGGTCAGGGCACAATTTATCCCGATGTGATAGAATCTCTATCTATCACCGGTACAGTCATCAAGAGCCACCATAATGTGGGTGGTCTGCCTGCGAAGATGCAGTTGAAGCTGGTTGAGCCGCTTCGTCTTCTTTTCAAGGATGAGGTGCGTCGTGTAGGTATCGAGTTGGGAATGCAACCCCATCTGATCAAACGTCATCCGTTTCCCGGTCCGGGCTTAGGTATCCGCATCTTGGGTGAGATTACTCCTGAGAAGGTGCAGATTCTGCAGAATGCAGATGAAATCTATATGTCGCTGATGCGTGAATGGGGTTTGTATGATCAGATCTGGCAAGCGGGCGTGATATTGCTACCGACACAGTCGGTAGGCGTGATGGGTGATGAACGCACCTATGAAAACACAGTAGCGTTGCGAGCTGTAACCTCAACAGACGCCATGACGGCCGACTGGGCACAGCTTCCTTACGACTTTTTGGCCAAGGTCTCAAACGAGATTATCAATAAGGTGAAGGGAGTTAATCGCGTTGTGTATGACATTAGCTCTAAACCACCTGCAACCATCGAGTGGGAATAAGAAGGTAAATAGTGTAAAGAAAGTAATAATAGTATAAATATAAAAACCAAAGAATCTCATGAAGCAAGATATGATTGTTATTTTGGATTTGGGTAGCCACGAGAACACCGTGTTGGCTCGAGCCATCCGTGCCTTGGGCGTCTATAGTGAAATTTATCCGCATGATATCACTGTAGCTGAATTGAAGGCATTGCCTAACGTTAAGGGTATTATCATCAATGGTGGTCCTAACCATGTAGTTGATGGTGTAGAGATCGATGTCGATCCCGCTATCTATGAAGCAGGTTTTCCGGTAATCGCAGCCGGCCACGACAAGGCATTGTGCGAAGTGAAGCTTCCTGAATTTACCAATGATATCGAAGCTATCAAGGCTGCCGTTAAGTCTTTCGTGTTCGATGTCTGCAAGGCAGAGGCAAACTGGAACATGACAAACTTCGTTAACGACCAGGTCGAGTTGATCCGTCGTCAGGTAGGAGATAAGAAAGTATTGCTCGCTTTGTCAGGTGGCGTTGACAGCTCTGTTGTTGCTGCTTTGTTGCTGAAAGCTATCGGTGATAAGTTGGTGTGTGTACACGTTAATCACGGTTTGATGCGTAAAGGTGAGTCAGAAGCTGTTGTTGAGGTGTTCCGTAACCAGTTGAAGGCAAACTTGATCTATGTAGATGCAACAGAACGTTTCTTGTCTAAGTTGGAAAATGTAGCAGATCCTGAACAGAAGCGCAAGATTATCGGTGGCGAGTTCATCCGCGTATTTGAAGAAGAAGCTCGCAAGTTGGATGGTATTGATTATCTGGGTCAGGGTACAATCTATCCGGATATCGTAGAGAGCGGAACCAAGACAGCCAAGATGGTTAAGTCTCATCACAATGTAGGCGGTCTGCCCGAAGATTTGAAGTTTGAATTGGTTGAACCGTTGCGTCAGTTGTTCAAAGACGAGGTGCGTGCTTGTGGTTTGGAACTGGGGCTTCCTTACGATATGGTTTACCGTCAGCCGTTCCCAGGTCCGGGTTTGGGTGTACGCTGCTTGGGTGCTATCACTCGCGACCGTCTGGAAGCCGTTCGTGAATCAGATGCTATCTTGCGTGAAGAGTTCCAGAAAGCAGGTTTGGATAAGACAGTATGGCAGTATTTCACTGTTGTGCCCGATTTCAAATCAGTAGGTGTACGTGATAATGCCCGTTCATTTGACTGGCCGGTTATCATCCGTGCGGTCAACACTGTTGATGCGATGACTGCAACTATCGAGCCGGTTGAATGGCCTATCTTGATGAAGATCACTGATCGTATCTTGAAAGAGGTGAAGACAGTCAACCGCGTTTGCTACGATATGTCACCGAAACCCAACGCAACAATCGAGTGGGAATAATATCCGACTTGAATCTATAATAAAAAGGGGCTGTATCGAAATGGTTGTTTTCGGTGCAGCCCCTTTTAGGTATGTCATAGTTAGTATATGGAAACCAGACTAAGGTTGAATTCCGAAAGCAACGATGCTGTTCGCAAGTATAGCGTACCATCTTTTTATGAGTCTTCAGTCTTCTTAAATCCATACAGCTCATAAATAATCCTTAATAATTTGGCTATTGCTATTAATATTGTACTTTTGTATAAAAATTCAATAAATATACAGATGGAGTGCAGAACCAAACATATCAAGTTGAACAAGAGACAGGTGGAATCTCGCACCTGCCGCATCGCTTTTGTTCATTGGTTTAGTGGATTCACTCGGTAACACGTTTTTCTTATCTCTTTTTCTCTCTTGATTCTTATTCGTACGGTGGGCATAGTGTTAAAAGTACAGTTCTGAAGCTTGTAGATATCTTCAGTCGTGTATGGTGTATTGATGCGTTAAAGCTGTAAATATTCATCAAGGGTTTTCTGCCCGGTTGATACTAAGAAAATGGGCGTTTTTCATTATTCAATTTATAAAAAGCAAATATCATGTACACAGTTTTGTTAACCATAGCTTTAGGTGTTGTTGTTGGTTTATTGTTACGTAAGTATAGTAAAAGAGTTTTTGATACAGAAACAAGCATGTCATGGACCGTTTCATTCTTGATATTGTTGTTCGGTCATTCCATCGGTTCAAACGAGAGCATTCTACAGAATCTCACCTCATTTGGCAAGCCAGCCTTAATTATTTCATTCATGGGTATTTTTGGAAGTATCCTATTCTCGTTGTTCTATGAATTTTTATTTGCCAAGACATTCGCTTCACAGAAATCCGGTGCCGGTAATCGGGCACAGGGCGGAAGAGTCAATATTGGAAAAGTCCTGTTGCATTCAACGAAGTTGCCAGCCATACTTCTGTTGGGCGTCTTGATCGGTGTTTCCGGTCTGGTGTCTGTTTCGATGGGTTCGCTCTCTTATATCGTGCTGTGTGCTTTGGTATTTCAAGTTGGCGTATCATTAGGAAACCGGCCCGACTTTAAGGAGATTGTTCATTCTGTTCGTCCGCGTACACTGTTGTTGCCGCTGTTCACCATAATTGGCACCTTAACATTTACTGCATTGGCTGCCATTATCCTTTCTCATTCAGTCAGAGATGTGCTCACGGTAGGAAGCGGATTTGGATACTATTCATTATCCTCCATTATCATACTCGACTTGAAGAGTGCCACTATCGGTCAGCAGGCAGCTATTCAGTTGGCATCTTTGTCATTGATCATCAATATGATCCGTGAGTTGGTGGCATTGGTGCTGTGTACACCGGTTGCCTTATCCGGCAGATGCTACACAGCCATCTCTTTGGCTGGAATCAATTCGATGGATGTTTGTCTGCCTATGATTGTCAATCAGCGCACTTCGCCTCGTTTGATGCCTGCGGCCGTGATACACGGTATAATGATTGAGATTTCCGTCCCTTTGATCCTTTCCGTATTGTGTTAAGGAAAGACTGTCGAATACTTTTTTAGTAAACTCTCTATCTTTTGGGCAATCTGTTGTCTTAGCCAGTCAGGTTGGAGCACTTCTACTTGATTGCCATAGGAGAAGATGCGTGCCTCCAGCTCTTTGTTGGGGCGGACTATAAGCCTGATGATGTGTTGCTGTTCGTCTTCAATTGTCTGTGATGGATGAATCGGTTTGTTGACCACGTAAGGGAAACGTTCCTTGTCGAACTTCAAGAGCACTGGTTCTGCCTCGGGATGGTCTTCGGGCAAAGTCACACCTACAATGTCTTTGAAATAGTTATTAAAGTCAATCTTGGTATTCGGGATAAACGGCACATTGGCGTGTGAGAACTTTACGATACGATCGAGAGCCTTGTTGATGATGCAATTGCCGTTGTTGTCTTCTTGCAATCCGATGAGAAACCAGCGGTTGTTGAACTGCTTGATGTGGTAAGGATGGAAGATGCTGATGCTTTCGTTGCCCGAAAAGGAGCGATAATGTAGGGTGAGAGGCTGATGATTTAATGCCGATTCGATCAGTTCGCCTAAAAACTCGGTGCCCTTTAGCAGATCATTACGTTCAAACGAAACGATATTTTCGTTATTAGGCTTCACGCCAAAACGGAATTCGAGATTGGAGATGACATCTTCCAGCCAGGCGTTGCTCGACACTCCTCGGAAACGGCCCAGTAGATCAATCGTAGAGCGCAGAGAGGTTACTTCCTCGGTGGTCAATTTATTGTTGAAGATGGAAAAGTCGGCGTCGGCATAGCGATAGTAGCACTTCCTTCCCTCGAAGGTTAATGGTTGAATGGGTTTAAGTACTTAAAAATATTGCAGTGCAGATAGGATGCACCAATTGCCTCTTATTTCGCATCAAAATAGTCGGACAACCCTAACTATATATATGCAAGGTAAAAGTGGCCATGCTGTTCGGACGAAAGCAGCTGGCCACTATAACCTCTCCTTCAGTCGTTCTCGTTTTCAGCAATTTTCATTTCCCTAAATTTGACTGTTGGGAAATTTATTTACTACCGTAATTTATCAGTCCGGATATTTTGATTTACACAAATAAATTTCTATTTTCGTTTTTTTAAAGATCCTGATTAAGAGGTTCGTGAAATTGCAATTGTTTCCATACCGGAAAAATCTTGATACGACATTTATAACCGTTTTTATGATGTGACAATGATACCTGTCTGTGTAAAGATCTGTCGATCTTGCGGCATATATGTCGGTTTAGTAATCTTTTGAATTCAAAGAGAAACTGTTCAAAATGGCCGTTTGGATGGAGCATCCAAATAAATGTATAAACTCAAAAGAATAGTATTAATCTTAAAATGTATCAGTATGAAAGCAAGCAACGTTTTTATCAAAGTATTACTGTCCGTAGCTTTGATAATGGGAACTTCCGTTGATTCCGGAGCTCAGTTTGTGAACTCGCTGAAAGGAAAACTGAAGGAAACCAAAGCTGTAGTTGACAAAGTGACACAAAACCAAGGAGTGGTCGCAGGACTCTCTCAAGTGAGCGGCGATGTGAAGTTCAACAATGTATTTTATGTAAGTGCCGAAAAAGGTTCTGCACGCAGTCAGGGAACCAAAGACGCTCCGTTGCGTGATGTGCAGAAGGCAATCAGTCTTGCTTCCGATGGCGACGTTATCCGCATTGCAGAAGGAAACTATCTGGGTAATCTCGATCGTGGTTGGATTGAAATCAAAGACAAATATGTAAGTCTCGAAGGCGGCTGGAATAACGATTTTACGGAAAGAGATCCGTTGAAATACATTACCCGCATTCAGCCGGGCCAGCAACAGGCAGGAACCATTGCCAGAGGTGCTTTGATGATTGAAACAACAAAGAATCCGGATCAGACAATCGTTATCGACGGTATTTTCATCGATCTCGGTCTGATGCTTGAATATTGCAAGGCAGATCCGTCTGACCCGCGTTTCGGATGTCCGGAAGGTTGTGAAACCGGTCGTATTCTGCCGGTAGGAAACCCACCAAACAAAACAGTACGTCTTATCGGCGGCAAGGTTGCCGGGCGTTTGATCATTCGCAACTGTATGTTCCTTAATGCTTCGTTCAACGGCATTATCATGACCAATATGGGCGGATTTTGGGAGATTTATAACAATGTATTCGTATCCAATCTTTACGCATCTTGCGAGATTACAGGTGGCTTGAACCAGCAGACTAATGCACACAAATCTCACGTGGATTTCCACCACAACACTGTGATGTTCTCATGGCCGACAACCAAAGAGATGGAAAGTATGGGCTATGGCTATCGTTTCCGCAATGGTTGCGACCACACCGTACACCACAATATTTTCGGCTGCAACAACTTTGGTGCTCTTGACGGTGGTTGGGACGACTCTAATCTTCCGGCAGACAAACGTAAGGTTTGTTCAGCATACGACAATCTGTTCTTTATGAACAAGGGCGATATTGTTTTGGCTGGTACAAGCGGTGGCAAATGGCTGTATGTTCCGGGCAAGCGCTTTGACGAAGTGGAAATGTTGAAGCAGTATGAAAACAACCGTGAACTTCCTGAGACAAGCAACTTCAAGGATGTGATTGATCCGGCTTATCTGAAAGGTTATGCTTCTCTTGAAATCATCACTACTGAAAGTTATGATGCCAATTCAGCCGCAAACCTTTATCGTGAGGCTCATGGCTTAAACAAGCGCGGAACTATGACTACTCGTGTTTCTATGTTTGGTAACCGTTATAATTTCGATAAGGCGTTAAAGTTCTTTGGTGCCGAAAAGGATTATGGTGCACAGTTGCCTCCGATGTAATAGTTGTTGAAAGGGGCGTTACTAATTCCTGACGCATCTGAAAAAGGGGTTGTATCAAAATAGTTATCTTGATGCAGCCCCTTTTTATGTCGTTGTGGCAGAATGGCAAACAGTCTCATCTTTACACTTTTGAGGCGATATGCCTTCTGTACAAGTCGAGATTTGTTTGGTTAAGCACATTGTTTATATGATTCAGACGCTGGCGTTGAGAGATTGAAGCATCTTGGAAATCATTGTCTTCCTTCATGTAAATGTTGCCTTTACCGGTGACAGGCAGATATTCGTCCCAATATACCGGCACACGGTGTGAGCGACCATCGCCACCCCACTTACTGACATAGGTCAGTCGTTGAACGGAACGATAGCCATGAGCATACACAGTAATGGTTGAATTGTCACCTCTCTCTCTTGTCTGTTCCGTTTTCAGAATGCAGTCTGTAACGCAGCTTGGATGTTTGAAATGATTTTGTCCCCAAAAGTTGGCCAAGGCTTCGTGTTCCCAAAACGAACTATGACGTGGCATGTCTTGCCCATAAATGTCATGTGGCGGCCGAATCTGCTGATACATCGGGACGCAGAGCAATGGCGCCAGACAGAAATAGATAGCACGGAAATATTTGGCATTGATTGTATAGAAATCCGCCTTAGCCTTATCATAATCAAAGTGGTGATATTGATCGGGGTTCATGTCGAGATTCAGCTCCTGCATATGGTCGGAGAGAATGGTGTTGATCATCTTGTGCTTGTCGAAGTCGAAATCGTCACCATAGCCGGCTTCTTCGTCCCTTAACAAATTAAGCATACTCTCTTGGGCCAGCGGAGTAAACAGAAGGGCGAATTGTTGGTTGTTGTTGCGATTACTCGTATTGAAAGCCACTTCAAACTCTTCGTTGGTCATCATCGCAAAATCGGCATTCGTCAGATTTCGGGCTTTTTTGCGGAGTGAACGCTTTTTCCACTTGAAGGACAACGAATCCTCTTTACCTGCCAATCCGCTCTGTTTGCGGTAGAATATCAAGTCGGGAGCAGCGGTGTTTCCATAGATCAGACGTGTCTTCTCGAAATACTCCGGAAAAGGAGCTGTCACGCTGGCTGTGAGAACTTCGGAATGGCGAACCGTCTGATACTTGCCATTAGCCACGCGTTCGCGTCTTGTCCAGGTGATAGTCTTCGATCCATAATAGGTCTTTGTGCCCATTTCCATCTTTCGGGTTCGGCATATCACAAACGGATTGCCGTTGATAAGGCCCGAATGAGAATACACCACAGAGCGTTCGGCATTGAAGGAATCGTCCCAGTTATAACTCCTCTTTAAGTCGGCTAAACGCTGTGTGGTGAAATAGGGGTCAAATTCTAAACGAGGAACTGTCTTAGACATCATACGAGTGAGTATGTCCCAATCGTACAAACGATTGAGTGGCGACATCTGTTCCCATGCTTTGTTTTTTAGTTGGTTGGCGGTTGCTGCTAAGTCATCACGCGTTGTTTTCAGCTTTTTCAATCGAGGATGCACTCTTACGAAAAGATACACAAGAGCAGCCAATACCGCGATCACAATTAGTCCCAAAGCATGTTCCTCTAATTCTTCTATCGAAACATAGACCTTGATAAAGCCGCCCACAACGCCCAACCACAGACACACACACCAAACTGTCCACCAGCTGATACTCGATTTTACGGAAGATAGCACCTTTTCCGTTGCGTATAGCTGGCGACACGTCTTATGATTTGCATCAACGTCAACGTTTGCTTCTGCGGCCAATTCTGCAAAGGTCTCTTCGGTAACATCCTTAAAGCGGTCGCGAAATACATTGACGTATTCTGTCAGTGGGTCGTAGATGTCTTTCAGCATGGCCTTCTGTTTAGAAGAACTTACCTCTTGCCATCTCGCGTGTTTCGGCTGAAGCGGTGAACGGAATGCGAGTGGTATATCCTTGGCGAGCTGCCACAATCTTTTTGGTTGGCCAGGCAAAGATGTCCGTGTTCCATTGTGTTACACGGCTATTATAGACCGTGCGTGCGGCTGTGATCTCCCGTTGTAGATAACTGTTCTGCTGCATGGCATCCGCAATAGCCTTGTGAGCCTTTAACTCCGGATAGGCTTCTACTTGGGGAAACAGATGAGCGCAGACAGAATTAATCTGCTGACTCTTTGTGTTACGGTTCTCGGCATTGATGTTGCCACCGCCACGAAGCGTAGCCACGGCTTTCATCACATCTTTATCCAGGTCGATGGCTCGCTCAACCAGTCCTACCACATTCTGTAAGATTTGCACACGCTGTTCCAGGAAGTTGTCGATGTTAGAAGCTTCTGCTTGAATACGTTGTTCGAGCTGTTGGAAATAGTTGCGGGCAGAGATCTTCATGAAAATAAAGATCACTCCGGGCAAAATTCCCACTAAGCAACCCACAACGCCAACAAATAAGGCATTTTCGAGCGTATTCCCCATGATGAGCACATACAACAATACCAGCATTGGGATTGTCACCCAAAGTGCAATTTCAAAAAACGTAGATCCGAAGCCCACCTTAACGGGCAGCTGACGGTCAATCACATGTATGTCTCGGCCTTTGTCATTAACAGGCCCGGTCACTTCATCTAATAAATTTGCCATATATATATTTATTTATTTTGATTTTGTTTCTTAGAATAACCCTTTTCAGAAATACTCGATAGTTTGTGTTTCAATAAAGGGAGGATCGGTATGAATTTCTTTTACCTCTTTGTCGTCATTGTTTTCATACGACTCAATTGTGCGGGAAACTTTCCGTTTCAGCCAATTCCCTTGTGCATCCACTTCGAGATATTCGTATGTATCTATAGTGCACATATATCCATATTCATTTGGTGTAGTAATCTTCTGACTGTCAGGAAGCTTGTTCTCTCCCGTATAAGTATAAGTTGATACAGGATAATACATCGAGGTATGTTCTATACGTTTGATAATTCTGTCTTGATCGTCAAAAAAGTATTCAACGGAGCCTTCTGTGTCTGATTTATCTTCACTCAAATCTGTTCTTTTGTGGTCGGAATAAATAATCTTGTAAGGGCCACGATCATTTATCTGATATTGCTTATATGACACTCCGAAGTCGTAGTATTCCGTTTTTTCTCCGTTATTGCTGACTCTACTCAAGATGTCACCCATCCTGTCAAACTCAATAAAATCACCGTTCTCTTTTGTTACCTTACTGGCATTTCCATAGATGCCCAATCCCTTTCGTGCCGAGTGAGGATGCGGCACCAGCGCATCCAGTAATAGTTCAGAAGGAATGATTTTATGGTACTGTTCATACGTGTCGTCAGCCAAAGCCTCTTCTTCCTCTTTACTCCCTTTATTGATAAGCTCTCCGCCCTCAAATTTTAATTGTTGGTTCTTCGGATTATAGGTTAATGTGGCCGAATAGATCAGTCCCATGGGATCAACATATTCTATATAGGCATTATTCCCTTCCGTTCGGGCGGCTATGATGTTTCCTTCTTGTTCAAAGAGGCCATTGTTTACATAAAAACCGCCATGAGATTTTTCCTCCTCTAAATCAATCCCTCTTGATAGAGTCTTGGCATACAGATCGATATTTATAGACATGAAATAGGGATACTGATCTTCATTGTCTGGTTCTTGGCTATTAAACCATATACCTTTAAACACTCCATCAGTTTCGGCCGATTGACCACTTTTGGCAGAACATGCCCCTAATATCGAGACAAGCGCCACGGTTAAAATAATGTGCAGGCTTTTCATATTGCTAAAAATTAATTGATATCTCATCGAGATGAACCACGAGAAAGGCATCCACGTCATCCTCTCGGGTGTAACTGCCAAGGTACACTCACAGCTCGAAAAGGCTCACTTCTATGACAAGATGAACCCCGACCACATCTGCCCACACATCGACGTGGCGCTGGATAAGGCCAAGGAGATACTCCGCGAAGTCAACGCATAATACATAATGCATAATACATCCTTCCTACGAAGCTCTGGTTATTTGCTTTATAAATAACGTGAGTTCGATGAATTATAACAGTCTATAAAATTGGTGATTAGCAAAAATTATTGTGTCTTTACAGTGTTGAAATACAAATATATACGAACAACAATCGCTATAATCACCGAAAACAAAGTTATAGAAATATTTTGTATGGCAGATGATTTTTGCAAGTTTTTTGATACAATGATGACAAAAACCTCTGACTTGTTCGATGCGTCGGCCATCTTTACAGCATGAATAAGTTGATTAACCGGTGCACGAGGTATGCCCGGTACAAATGTCTCGGCATTTGTTTCTACCGATTCTGTGGCATCCATTATCATTAGCGGAAAGGTATAATAGAAAGTCTCTTTTAGTTCACTCTCGGTAACGGGAACATCAATAGGATTGGTAATAGGTTCTTTGTCAGGTATTTGTTACAACTTACTGTAAACATACTTAGTGTCACCAGAAGAGGAAGAAATAGGCGTTTTATTTTCATTATTTATTTTGCTTTTGTTATGTCAATACTTCGGTAATTTTTTAGTGAAGTATTGACATAACTGTTATATGATGATTAAATTATTTCAATATTTTACGCGGATTGGTCCGGCAACAGAGTTGAATAAAAGATCGCCGTTAGCAAGATACTGAATGATGGCGTAGGCACCATTGGCTCGGTTGTTCTTGCCCAATATGCTGCGGTGACGTGTGGCACCACTCTTCCAGTCAAGTCCTGTAACTTCCCAGCCCGAAGCATCGTTCCAGCCACATACAAATACCATCTCCGACTTGGTACTTACGGCAGGAATCATACTTACAGAACTTACATCGCTGCGCGTCCACTTATTCTCCCACTTGTTCTCCTTTGTATTCCAACGTACACACTCGGCACCTTGAGGACCTTTGACAATAGGGCCAATAGCAAGTACACCAACAATCTTGTCGTTTATTTTCTGATCAGTAACATTGATGTTGTTTACAACAAAGGCATCGTAGCCACCTACTACAACAGACTGCTCAGACTGTATCCACTCTGTTGATCCTCCAAGACCGCATGTAACCTCGTGCATTCCGGCTATACGCTTGTCGTACCCTGCTACTTGCTGTGCGTCCGAAGGGATTTCGTCACGCCAGAAAGCTACCAGTTTCATATGCTTAGAGCCATCGGTAATAACTACCAGCTTATCCTCGTCTTGGCCAAAGCCCATAAGTGTAGGCGTTGAACCAGTGCCATGTCCGAGTTTGATGCATGGGGCTTCTGGACCACCATCGTAATAGGCTTGCCAAGCGCCATCTGCCTTGGCTGTAGAGATTTTGCCGTCCTTGCAGATGAGTTTCTGCATAAGGCCTTTTCCGCCTGGTGTACGACTGTTACTTGCTACGTAAACACCGCCATTCTCGTCGATACTGATAGAGTTGGTGAGAACCTGGTCTGATGGAAGAGGGTATGAATCTTCAATTGTGGTAAGAGCGCGATTCAGCACAAGAATTCCGTTCTGAGCAGCCACAACGAGGTGTCCGTCATAGGTCATAGTAGCACCTACGAGTGTGTAAGAGTTAAAGGTAAAATTCGTAAGTCTTATTTGATGATCCAGCACAATGCCTTCCTTAGGATTATTAGGATTGGCAAGGCGATAGCGTGCCATTACCTGACCTGCATTGGTGTAAGCATAGTTATCCTTGTCGCACAAGACATAATTACCGTTGGCCATAGACATTTGTGGCATCGGACCCAGTATATCGGTAACTGTCTTAGAAAGTTCGTCGTAAGTAGCATGATCGGCAGTCATACGTGTCAGTTGCTCCTGAGTCTTCATTGTAATCCCTGGCAAGCCAGCCTCCGCAACCCTTTCAAGCTTGCCGTCGCTTATGTCAAGATATGACACGCGGTCGCTACTCATGCCCCACATATAATTGGGCGAAGTCGAAGCAAGAGTCATCAAATTAACAGGACCGCTCCATGTCATCTGACACTTGGAAAGATCGATATTGAAAGTTCCATCCTTGACAGCAGACGAGAAAGCATCGGTCTGAGCCGAATTGAAGTGCGTAATACTATACTCTTCCTGTGCAAGCCAAGGGTTAGGTTTGGGTTTTGCAACTTGTGCCAAAGGCACTTCGGTAGTGCTGTCGCCATCGCCATCGCCACCAGCATCAGGAGAAATAGAATCTTCGGAACACGAAGCTAAAGACATAGCTCCTATGGCACACACCATTAAATAAAGATAGGTTTTTTGCATAGTGAATTGTTTTTGAGAATTTATGTTTGAATTGTTTGAATTTCCTCATACAAAGATACAGGAGCATCAATCATCAAAAACCTCAAAGACATCACTTATGTGTCACTCTTATAGAAAGGATACGTCACAGTAAGAAAGGTTACACTTTGCCTTATTATGTAACCTTCATACAAAAGTTACACCTTACATTCAGTAGCAAACGCACATATAACCAGTATATTACCGTTGACGGCGCCACTCGGCGGGAGTCAAGCCCGTCCTTTCCTTGAACAGACGCTGAAAATACACACGCGACGAGAAACCACACTCCATAGAAACAACCTCGTTACTATATTCGGGGTGTGCAGCCATGAGTGCCTTTGCCTCCTCCACGCGAATACCCGAAAGCCATGTACGGAAATTCTTACCATATATGGAAGTCAGATACGAAGCAACGTCGGTACGATTAACCATTATGCGACGAGCAAACGAGGATAATGTCAAGTCGCTATCTCTAAAACCACCCTCGCTTCGCCATTTGCTTACCGCTATATCTATTTCGGCGATACGTTCAGGCTCAATCTCCCGAAAGACTTTAGCAGCGGCTATCTCATCGTTAGTCTCGGCAACAATCTCAGTTACTCCCTCGGACATACTAAATCCAAGCGCCGTAAAACTAACAATAAACAGCGAAAGCGAAATCAATCCCAAAGGTCCAAAGACAAAGAGCAGCGGCCGCGACAATATATAAAGAGGCGAAATTACAGCAAAAGCACACACCACAAAAAGCCCAATGCGCATAGTGCGCAGGTAAGCATCTACAGGATTACCATGTTCACTGTCGAGCCGGCGTTGAACATTACCAAGTTCCCTCAGCGGAGTCCATATATAATACAACAGAGTAAAGAAATGAATGGCATCAGCAATATATAGCATAGGACCAATATGCAGACTGTCATTTGAGATAACTCCTGCGACTATGCACAATACCATAAGAGCATATCCACCAACGCCATAGCGCATAAAACTCCAACGTCTATGCCCAGCACGCAGAATATTGAGCTGCGACCACGACAACAAAATAGCCGAAGGCGAATAAAACAGCAGATTAAACAGAACACCCACATCGTCCCCATGTTGTCGCCAACCAAACCGCATCTGACACACGTAGTGTACAACAAACAATAGTAATGCCGCAACAATCATCCAACGCGACTGCTCAAACTGCCTATTACGGCAAGTTACATAGTAGCGCGACACAAAAACAAAAAATGCAAGCATGACCATCACAATCATGCAAGTATATTGAAGAGCAATAAGGTCTAAGCAAGTATCCAAGATTATATGTATATTAAATAATTTAACGTGAGTTCGACGAAATATAAGTGCCTGAAAAATGGTGATTAGCGGAAATTGTTGTAATCTTAGAGTGTTAAATATCAAAAGTTTATAGACAATAATTGCTATGATTACCGAGGACAAAGTTACTGAGATTTTCTGTATTACGGATGACTTCTGCAAAGTTTTTGATGTTGTTTCTCGGTGACAAAATACAATAAGCCAACGAGCGGATAAGTGGCTATTGATCTTGTCAAAAAGGAGTAGTTTATTTTCAAGAATTGGGTGCCTACCCAATTCAAACGGAGTAGGCACCCAATCTGAACGGAGTGCCTACCCATTTTCAAAAAAGTCCCTAGACTTTTTTCAAATACTCTATACCCTTTTTTCGAAAACTCTATAGACCCTTGAAAGACAGCTAAAATCCTGTGTTTAAAGGGTGTTTGAATCAAGGCAGACTTGTCCGTCAATTCTGCCGGAGTCATCCAGCGTTTCTATTGGAATCGTCTCTCGTTTTTAGTCGAAACGAGCTTTTATAAATTACAATAACCTTTTTCACGGGTATTGCCAATACACCGCATGAAAAGGATAGGAATAAAGAAAGGCGGCATCAAAACAATCATTATGATGCCGCCCTTTTCTGGTATGCCTGTGTATGCCTGTGTAGTTTCTTATAACCACTGTTTCATGAATCCATCCATCTCTTCGGCATGAGCTTCGAGACTCTGCAACAGTTTGAACTGCGCTTTGGTGCGGATCAAATTGTGTTTCGGAGAGTGAATCTTATAATAAGTATCTCCGTTCATATAGTCTGTCAAGAAGCGCACAGTCTGCATATAGGTCAGCAGGCGGCCTCCATACGGAAGCAGTTGAATCTCTTGTGGAGTCAAGAAGGCTTTTGCCTTTTCCATATAACCACGGGTATAGGCTTCAAAGATTTCTAAGTTTACATTTACGTTGTCGAGGTTCTCATCATCTTCAGCACCCGTATTGGCTCCTGTACGGATAAAGTCTCCAATGTCAGACAAAACGAATCCGGGCATAACGGTGTCCAGGTCGATCACGCATAATACCTTATCGGTGTCGGCGTCAAACATCATATTGTTCACTTTGGTGTCACAGTGATTGGTGCGTTTCTTCAACTTGCCTTCGCGATACAATCGTTCTTGGATACACATGGCTTCGGCTCGTTTTTCAATCTCATCAACCAGCTCTTTCACCTCTTCTAAGCGGCCGATCGGATTGGCTGCCACTGCTTCGTGGAACTGTTGCAGGCGGAATTCCATGTTGTGGAAGTCGGGGATGGTTTCGCCCAATGCGCCTTCCGGAAGATCGGACAGCATGGTTTGGAAATCACCAAAAGCACGTCCGGCTTCGTATGAGAGTTCAGGCGTTACCTCTTCGTAGCTTTTGCTGCGAGGAATAAATAGGCAAACACGCCAATAGCTGTCTCCGTCAAAATAATAAAGTTTACCCTCTTTAGTGGGCAAGAAGGTCAATACTTTGCGGTCGATATCATCTACTCCCTGTTCTTCCAGCTTTTTGCGAATATGCGAAGTCACGATATGGATATTGTTTTGCAACATCTCCACGTTGGTAAAGATCAGATGATTGATTCGCTGAAGTACATATTTGACTTCTCCTTTGTCGGTAGAAACCTTCAATGTGTCATTAATGTGTCCGTTGCCAAACGGTTCGGCAGATATTACTTTATCCTGAAGATCAAATTGGTCGAGGATATGCAATAGTTCGTCTTTTGTTTTTGCCATGATATAATTTTGTTAACTGAGAAGCAAAAATAGCAAATAGGGTTGAGGAAATCAATAAGAGAGGATACCAAAATGACTGAAAGGTCGGTTGGCATCCTCTTTTATTTGTTATAGTGGGAATAGTTTATTAAGCAGTTCTTTGCTCCAGGAAGCATCTTGAGGAGTGTCGCCTTCTTCGGGCATAGACACTAACAGCGTTTCTGGGAATTCTTTCTGTAGATACTGTTGCAGATATTCCAGCGTGTTTTCTTCGATAAGACTGTCGGTATGCGGATACAGATTATAGATAACGGCTGCTACCTGAATGCCATATTGTTTGCAGGCAAAGAGGTTTAACAATGTGTGATTGATGCTTCCTAATTTGCCCGAAGTGACCAATATCAGCGGATAATGTCGGTCGCGGACATAGTCGATTGTCAGTGAGTTGAAATCGTTTGGAACCATCAGACCACCGGCACCTTCCAACAGGATATAGGCATGATTCTGTTGCAGACGCTCGGTGGCAGCCGTAATCGTGTCGAGACAGATGGTGCGTCCGTCTCGTGCGGCAGCCATGTGAGGCGAACAGGGATAGGTGAAGATGTAGGGACAAGTGGTTCCGTTCAGATCTTCTTCTGTGAAGGGAATGCCTTGCAGCTGACGATGCATTTCAATGTCTTCTGAACGTTCTGTGCATCCGGTCTGAATCATCTTCTGTGTGATGACATTTCTGCCATTTTGAGCTAAAGCTCTTGCCAACATGCCTGTGACATATGTCTTACCTATATTCGTATCGATACCTGATACAAAAAATACTTTTCCTTCCATATTGTTGAATGTTTAATTTATCTGTTTCTGACAGCAACCCAATAGATGGGGCTGTATGTAAGTGTTACCTTATGTTTGTCGTTGCCATACAATTGTTGGTAACGGTCGCAGAACAAAGCCTGTTTTTGCCGTGTCCATACAGAACCGTCTCCCGTGGCGGTCACTCCAGTATATTTGAGATGGCGCAACACCTCCAGCGGATGGTCAAAAGAGAGTGTGATTGTCTCTTGTTCTTCATGCAGCAATAGAAAACCGGCCTCTTTGATCCATTCACGTAGCAGTGACGGTTCCGGATAATCCAAGCCTTTGCCTGTGAGCTGTCGTATCTCTTTCAGGTTGTTGGATGTAAATGAGTTGAACAGCAGTATGCCGTTTGGATTCAAGAGCCCGAACAGCTTTTTCAGGAACGCTTTCTGGTCTTTCATCCATTGGAAAGCCGAGGCAGATGCAATCAGGTCGAACGGACCGGGAAAGGCCAGTGTCTCGGCATCGCCAGCCATGAACAGAGGCTCTTCGTTGCCGGAGCTGTTGGCAAGAGGCACAAACTGCTGAC
The DNA here is from genome assembly GCA_934725305.1 of uncultured Parabacteroides sp. Taxonomy (GTDB): domain Bacteria; phylum Bacteroidota; class Bacteroidia; order Bacteroidales; family Tannerellaceae; genus Parabacteroides. The sequence goes on from CAKVBA010000004.1 coordinate 51,840, forward strand.
AAGAACTGCACAAGTCGTTGATGACCCATTCGTTGATGGGAAATTTATTCATTAATACACGCGTGAAGCCTCCGCTACCACAACCAATCTCCAACGCACGATTGAAGGAAGTTTTCCCCTGCTGTTGCAACAGCTCAGTCAGCCGAAGGCAAATCTGTTGCTGTGCTTCTGCATGACGGTCATAGGTGGACAAGGCTCGTGTGAAGCGGCGGCTGATCTGTTTCTGTTCGATTACTTCCATAACTCCTCCCATTTGTTCCATATATAAAAAGGTTCATGAGGTGAATCAGTCTCACAGATAGCGGCCCGATCTTTCCAATAATTGCGCAGATTGTCAATTGGGAAAATGCGGTCTTGTCGGGATAGCCACACTTTGGTCCAAGGGAAAGAGGCGGCAGGATGTGCATCCTCTTTGATATGGATAAATAGCTGTTGTAGCTCTTCCTGTATCTCAGGCAAAGGCCGTTCCGGAAGCTGTTTGTAGGCAGCAAAATGTTCTTTGTTGCCACACATTCTGCGGTTGAAATGTTGTCTGCCTGTCTCGTCCAGATGTTCCAATGTTCCTTTAAAGATGACCTCCGGAATACCGAATTGGTCATCAATAGGAGCGCCGGTGCCGTTGATGGCTACGGTGATCCATTGAATCGTTTGTGAAGTTTTGCGGATTGTTTCTGCCAATAACTGTTCAGCGACCCACACGCCAAGTGACCACGCAATCAGATAGATTCTGTTATACGATTCGAGAGATTCGGTCAGACTGATGTCGCGATAGTCGTAGCAAACCCACACATCCTGATTGTCGTCGGCTGTCAGTCTGCGGAACAGTTCCGGCGAGGCCGACCAGCCGGCGAAACAGAGTATGAGCTGTTTGGCATCTGGGTGTTGAGTCAGTTTTTCAGTTTTCATAAGGCTTCTAAGATTGATATTAGGCTCTTTACTTCTTCTTCTGTTATGTTTGCGGTCAATGAGAAACGGATTCGAGATGTTCCTTTAGGCACTGTAGGCGGTCGGACCGGCAAGCAATAGAATCCTTTACGGCGAAGCTCTTCGGCCTTCAGAATACACTCTTCGTTATCTCCCACAATGAAGGGAATAATGTGGCTGTTGCTGATTTCGCCACCTTTGCCCTTCAAGGCTTGTTGCAGCTGTTGGCTGATAGTTGCCAGATGAATACGTTCATCTTCCAGATTGGGAAGCTGTTCAAAGAGGAACCAGCTCCAGGCAATCTGGATTGGAGGCAGAGCCGTGCTGAATATCAACGGACGCATGGTGTTGATCAGGTAGTTGCGGATATCATTGTTACAGATAAGATAAGCACCCATTGAGGCCAGTGCTTTCCCGAAAGTACCGATCAGCAGGTCGATATCCTGAATGCAATCTTGCTCTTCGGCCACGCCCAATCCCTTTTTACCTCTCACACCGATGGCATGTGCTTCATCGACATAGAGCAGCACATTGGGATAACTATTCTTCAGTTCAATCAGCTTGCGCAGGTCGGCCACATCGCCATCCATGCTGAAGACGCTTTCTGTTACGATGATGATCTGTTCATACTGATCGATCGATTTGCTGAGCAGACGTTCCAAATGGTTGTAATCGTTGTGCTTATAGCGATAGAAAGGCGTGTCGCTCAGCAAGATGCCGTCAATGATGCTGGCATGTACCAGCTTGTCGGCAAGAATCAGTGTCTTTTTGTCTGCCAAAGCCGGCAATATACCTGTGTTGGCATGATAGCCACTGTTAAAGAGCAGCGCACTTTCTCGTCCGAACTGTTCGGCCAAAATTTCCTCCATCTCAGTATAGATGGGATAATTACCGGTTAGCAGTCGGGATGAGGTAGAGGAGAAGGGCAGATCTGTCGTCTCTATCCAAGAGAGGAAGTCGTTACGCAGATCGAGGCGGCAGCTCAATCCCAAATAGTCGTTCGACGACAGGTTGAGCAGCTCGTTCTCCTCTTGCTTGATATATTTGCCGTTGTGGATAATCTCCGGTATTTTACGGAGACTACCTTGGGCGGCTAATTCTTCCAATTGTTTGCGATAATCTTTCATGCTTCTTCGTATTGAGATAGGTTAACTTTTTTGCAGTACGTGCAGTAAGCCATTTGTCAGTTTAGACAATTCTTCCGGCTTGATGATGAAAGGAGGCATGATGTAAACCAGTTTACCAAAAGGTCTGATCCAGATTCCCTCTTCTACAAACTGCTGTTGCAATACCGCCATATTGACCGGATCTTTCATCTCAACCACACCAATGGCTCCCAAAACGCGCACTTCATTGACTGAGTCGAGCTTTGCTGCCGGAGCCAGTTCTCTCTTGAGTTGCTCTTCAATGGCATGAACTCTGTCTTGCCAACCGTTTTCCAATAGCAGAGAGACTGAGGCCGAAGCGATGGCACAAGCCAAAGGATTGGCCATAAATGTAGGTCCATGCATGAAGCATTGGGCGTCACCCGAGCAGATGGTGTCTGCAATCGGTTGGGTTGTAATGGTGGCCGACAGCGTTAAGTATCCGCCAGTCAATGCCTTGCCAATACACATAATGTCAGGTTCAACTCCGGCCCATTCCCAGGCAAACAGTTTGCCTGTACGTCCGAATCCTGTTGCAATTTCATCAAAGATCAATAGTACATGGTGGCGGTTACACAGTTCACGTGCCTTTACCAAGTATTCAGGCGAATAGAAATACATACCACCGGCACCTTGAACAATGGGTTCGAGAATCAGGGCTGCAATACTGTCGGCATGCTGGTTCAGCAGATCTTCCAGCGGTTTAATCGCTTCGTCGTTCCATTCTTCACCAAACTTGACAGAGGGTTGCGGAATGAAATATTGTATAGGCAAGCTGCCGCTAAACAGTCCGTGCATACCGGTCACCGGGTCACAAACCGACATCGCATGCCAAGTGTCGCCATGATATCCGCTGCGGATAGTGGCAAACTGATGTTTGTTCTTCAAGCCTTTGGCCTGCCAATATTGGATAGCCATCTTCAAAGCCACTTCTACGGCCACTGAACCACTATCGGCATAGAACAGTTTGTCCATAGAGGGTGGAAGAAGAGGAAGCAGTTTGGCTGCCAGTTCTACAGCCGGTTTATGTGTGAAGCCTCCAAACATAATGTGGCTCATCTGCTTCAGCTGCTCTTCTGCCGCCTTGTTCAATACCGGATGATTATATCCATGTACGGCTGCCCACCAAGAAGACATGCCGTCAATCAGTTCGCGTCCATCTTCCAATGTGATGGTCACACCATGCGCCTCCTTTACCGGAAATACAGGTAGCGGATCGATGGTTGAAGTGTAGGGATGCCAAAGATGCTCCCTATCATATCTGAGTTGTTCTGTTGTTGTCATTTTTCCCAATCTGTATTTTCAGTTAATGAATAGCCGGCTGCGGTGAAGAGCACTTTGTCGTCTTCCACCTTGCAGCCGATGGTTGTCAATAAATCTCCAATAATGGCAGAGTTGATGCCAATATACAATGCCTTCTGTTGTGTTTCTTGTGTCAATTGAGCTCTACCACCCGAGAAGCGCAGGAAGGCTTTCGGGTTGATGAAGCGGAAAAGAGCGATACTTGTCAGCAGCTCCTCTTCGTTGAGCGGCTGGGTGTTTTCGAGCGGAGTGCCAGGAATAGGCTGCAATAAGTTCAATGGAATTGACAGGATTTCCTCTTTCTGTAGGAATAGAGCCATCTCGATACGTTGTTCCATGGTTTCACCCATGCCGATGATGCCACCTGAGCAGATGCGGAAACCAATCTCGCGTGCCATGTGGATGGTGTTCATCTTCTGTTCGATGGTATGAGTTGTACATAGCTTACCGAAATAAGAGGGTGCAGTTTCGATATTACAGTGATAGTTCTCGATGCCACTGTCATAAAGAGCTTGCAGCTTTTCACGGTCGAGCAAGCCCATGGAAGCACAGCATTTGATTGGGCTTGCCTGTTTGATGCTTTTGACTATTTCGGTAATCTTCTGCACATCTGTATTGCTGACATACTTACCGCTGGTCACCAGAGCAAAGCGTCCGATTCCCTGTTTACTGTTGTATGTGGCATGTCTCAAGCACTCTTCGGCCGATAATAGAGGATAGAGATTGACTTTTGTCTTGTAATGTCCGGATTGGGCACACCATTTACAATCTTCGCTGCAGTTGCCACTTTTTGCATTGATGATTGAGCAGGTATCAAACATATTACCTTTGAAATGGTGGGTGATTTCATGAGCCGCTTTATAAAGAGCCTCTTTATTGGGATGATTAGCCAGGCTGATAGCCTCTGCTTCATTGATTAGTCCTCCGTTCAATACTTTTTGTTTCAGTAATTCTATCTGTTCCATAATTGATGTTTTAAAAGCAAAAGCGGAAGAAAACTCTTTTAGCCAAGAGCTTTCCCCCGCTTCCTATTCATAAAGAATAATGATCAGTAAAATAGGTAGTATGCGCCTGATGGCAAGTCACAGTCTGTTCTCTCATAGACAAAACTGTCCATGATGCCCAAACAGAGGCGATGTCCTTCAGTAAATCGGTAATCTTTTCTGTCAGTTCACGGATTGTCATAGCTCCATAGGCAACACTCTTTTCAGAGCAAGAGGAAGCTGTGTGCAGTGACAGATTCTTTTCTAGAAACCGATCTGCTATGTGAGCCGACAGATGGCCAATCGTTACTACCTGTTTCCGACTGATAAAGGCCGCATACCGTTTCCTGCTCCATCTGCGAAAACGGAGTACTGGCTGTTGAGCACAGCACTTAGAGAAAATGGTATGCGCTCTTTTCATCGGATTAGCAAACCTTATTAAGTTTCTTGATAATTGCAAAGATAAACAGAGCTGCTACCACGCAGATGCACATCAATGTACCCCAAACGATTGTAAGGTCCATATTCCACATGTGACCCGGGATAGAAACCAACTTGTTACCCAAAGCTGTTGCAACGAACCAAGCACCCATCATCATACCTTGATACTTCGGAGGAGCCACCTTTGTTACCAAAGAGATACCGATCGGTGAAAGCAGCAACTCTGCGAATGTCAAGATCAAATAGGTTGAAACCAAAAGGTTCGGTGTTACGTCAGCCACGTGGTTGGGGTGATCAGATGCCGGCAGACCGATACAAGAAACAGTCATCATCAAGTAAGCAGCAGCAGCAACCAACATACCCAAACCAATCTTAACCGGAGCTTTCGGTTCTTTACCCTTCTTAGCCAACCAGCCAAACAAGGCGATGCTGACAGGAGTAAGCATTACAACGAAGCAAGCGTTGAACTGCTGGAAGATCGGAGCAGATAGCTTCACTTCGGGTTCCAAATTATAGTAGTTGTAGCCCAAGATAGCCAAACCTGTGATGATTACAGCAGCATAGATACCTTTTGTCTTTGAAGTAGTGCTCTGGAATACGCCAAACAAACCATATACTAAGAAGATACAAGCCACAAGGTTGGTTACGTCGAACTGCATAGAAGCAATACCAGTAGAGGTAGTGGCTGTAAACTCATCAGCAAACCAAGTCAATGTCAAACCGTTCTGGTGGAATGCCATCCAGAAGAAGATTACTACGGCGAACACCAACAGCAAACATACGATACGTTCGCGAGTTTCTGCTGGAGACATTTCTTTAGTCTGCTTGTCATCGGCCTTCTTTTCTTTCTTTACTGCAAGCACCTGAGCAAAGGTTGACTTACCAAATTTATAGATACAGATACTGGCAATGACAGAGATGCAAGCCACAGCAAAAGCGAAGTGATAAGAATCAGCTTTTGAATAGCCCAGGCTCGTCTGTGCCCATTCCATAGATTTGATTGCTGCAGTCGGAGCAAACAATGCACCTACGTTGATCAACATATAGAACAGAGAGAAACCAGAGTCACGTTTATCAGCATACTTTGGATCATTGTAGAGGTTACCTACCATCACCTGCAAGTTGCCCTTAAACATACCTGTGCCGGCACTTACCAGCAACAAAGCTGCACCCATGGCGATGATAGCCACTGTGCCGCTGCCCAAGGGGATAGAAAGCAGGAAGTAACCTGCGAACATAATAAAGATACCGATCACTACCATACGGGAATAGCCCCACTTATCGGCAGCCATACCGCCAAACAAAGGCAAGAAATAGACCAGTGTTAAAAACCAAGTGTAAATCTCGGAAGCTACTCCAGCTTCGAACCCGAAATTCTCGCCGAGAAATAATGCAAATACTGCAAGCATGGTGTAATAACCAAAACGCTCGCCTGTGTTGGCCAATGCCAATGACCAAAGTCCTTTAGGTTGTCCTTCAAACATAGTGTTTTAGATAATATTAGAGATTATAACTATTGAATAATTTGTTTTATCGCGCCTGTTTCCGGATAGAAATAAACTTTTATCGGAGCCTTTTTGTCTTCAAACATAACCGGAGCCAAACCTTCGTGGCTACCAAATTGTGTAATCTGTACTTCTCCCTTGAAAAGATTTATCTTGTTCATCATGATCTCGACATTGGCTTTTCCCGGAACGTTATAGACAATGCCTTTCAGTGATTTTTCTTTCTTTTCTGCTTCTTTTGGATCTAGTTGTGGAGCACGTTCCGTGGCTGTCAGGTTCATATAAACCGGAGCTCCTCCTAAGTCGTCAGCATCTAAGATACCTAAGCGACTTGAGAATCGGAACAGAATCTCTTTGTTCAAGTCTTCTTTGGGTTCTATTTCTACTTCATAGCTTTGTGTTTCTTTGGTACGTATGCCTGTGAACAGGTTGGATAAAGATTTCTCCTGACTTTCCAACTGCTGAATCACCAGTTTCATGGCTTCACCATCGGGAGGAAGATTGTCTGCTTCACCCGTCAAGATGTTCATGCGGCTTTCGCGAATACGATAAATCTGCTTTGCGGCTACTTCTGCCTGTTTGGCTGTAGAACCTGCCATCAGTAATTCTTCCGATAAGACAGAGGCATCAGTTACCTTTTCTGTGGCTTTCTGTTTCTTGCTGGATGCTTTTTGAGCTGTTTCTTTTGGAGAGTATTCTGCATTGATAGAGCACAAGCGGCCATCTTCTGTTAAGTAGGCGTATGGAGCCACTGTTCCCTGTTTGAATTCGACAATGTATGTGTTGTCAGCATCGGGAACACCTCTGTTAAGTAAAGAGATTTTCCCTAATTCATAATAGACTTTGTTGTCTGTAATCACATCTTTAACGCCTAAGTATTTTTCTGCATACTGATAATAGGGACCCGCTTTACAAGTAACCTTGGTTACTTCAGCTTCTACTGTCAATACTGTTTTAGGCAATGTATAGGTAATTCCGAAATTATTTGCTTTGACTGCATTCTTTTTTACCACTTTGGTCTGTGCAATGAGCGGTAAAGAGAGAAGCAAGCTCGCTATGATGAAAATATGTTTCATATTTCAGTGTCTGTTTTAATTCGATAACGATTGCACAAAGCTATGAAATATTTTCGGCTTCGCAAATATTGACGGTAAAACATGCAAGATGTTTCTAAAAAGGTTTTCTGATTTTTGGGTTCAAAAGATAGGATAGAAGCGTAATCTGCGAGATGAGTCGTTGCGGATTGTGGAGTGATTTGTGAAAAAGGGGTCAGTGTTCGCTTTTTTCCATTGGTGATTTTTTATGTGCTAATTCCTCTGTGTGATTACAGAGGAATTTTATCAACACGTCTTTGATGACGTCCGCCTTCGAAAGGAGTATTGAGGAATGCTTCAACACATTTGAAAGCCTCTTCCTTTTCGATGAAACGTCCCGGAAGCACTAAGATGTTGGCATCATTGTGAGCACGTGCCAAGCGAGCAATCTCTTCCATCCAGCAGTGTGCAGCACGAACACCTTGATGTTTGTTCAATGTCATACCAATGCCATTGCCGCTACCGCAGATAGCGATACCCGGATATACTTCGCCCTTTTCAACGGCAAATGCCAGCTTGTGTGCAAAATCAGGATAATCACAGCTTTCTGTTGAATAGGTGCCAAAATCTTTGTAAGCTAAACCTTTGCTATCGAAAAGAGTTTTGATCTGCTCTTTCAATTCAAAACCCGCGTGGTCGCAGCATAAACCAATTGTATTCATAATATTTTGTATAAAAGGTGATCTGGAAATGTGAGGTGATATATATAAAAGGAAAGGTTGCATCAAAACAATTATTTTGACGCACCCTCTCTATAATCCTATTTATCCTAATAATTCTTTGACCTGTTTGTAAACATTCTGTCCGTTGAAGCCAAGCTTTTCGTCAAGAACTTTGTATGGAGCAGAGAAACCAAATGATTCAAGACCCCAAATCTTTCCGTTGGCACCAACCAAACCTTCCAAGTTTACAGGAAGACCTGCAGTCAAACCAAACTTCTTGGCATTAGCCGGCAATACAGATTCCTGATATTCCTTACTCTGGTTGCGGAATAAACCTTCAGAAGGAACAGAAACGATACGAACCTTAACACCTTCGGCGCGAAGTAAAGCAGCGCCTTCTACCAAGGTAGAAACTTCTGAGCCTGAAGCCAACAAGACAACATCAGCTTTTTCGTCTTCGTTAACAATGTAAGCACCCTTAGCTGCCTGCAAAGCATCTTTGTAGCGACAATCTGCAGTTGGCAGGTCTGTTACATTCTGACGAGAAAGAATCAAAGCACTCGGAGTAGAAGTGTTTTCCATCGCCAATTTCCAGGCAACAGTTGTTTCTTGAACGTCGGCCGGACGAAGAACTAACATAGAGTTTTTACCGCTGTGATTTTTCAGCTTTTCAAGCAGGCGTACTTGAGCTTCCTGTTCAACCGGTTCGTGAGTAGGACCATCTTCTCCTACGCGGAATGCATCGTGTGTCCAGATGAACTTAACAGGCAATTCCATCAAGGCCGCCATACGCATTGCCGGTTTCATGTAGTCAGAGAACACAAAGAATGTACCACATGCTGCAATTACACCACCATGCAGTGCCATACCGATACATACGCAAGCCATTGTTAATTCAGCAACACCCGCCTGGAAGAATGCACCAGTGAAATCTCCCTTAGCAAGAGCGTGAGTTTTCTTTAAGAAGCCATCTGTCTTGTCTGAGTTGGAAAGGTCGGCAGAAGCACAGATCATGTTTTCTACTTGAGTAGCCAAAACGCCTAATACTGTAGCAGATGCACCACGGGTTGCGTTGTTGGCCTTCTGTTCAATAGCTTCCCAGTTGATTTCGGGAGCTGTATTAGAGAACCATTTTTCCATCTTAGCAGCCAACTCCGGATTTGCTTTAGCCCATGCTTCCTTAGCTGCATAGCGTTCTGCAACGATAGCTTCCAGTTCTTTCGCACGTTTGGCATATAATTCAGCAACTTCGGGATATATAGTGAATGGATTTTCAGGATCGCCACCCAAGTTCTTAACAGTTTCTTTGTAAGAAGCACCGGCAGCAGACAGTGGCTGTCCGTGAGTGCAAACTTTGTTTTCAAAACTGCTGTGGTCTTCGGCAATCGCACCTTTACCCATCAGTGTTGTTCCTATAATTAAGGTAGGACGGTTCTTTTCTGCCTGAGCTTCGATGATAGCCTGGCGGATTTCAGCAACATCGTTACCATTGATCTTGATGACTTTCCAGCCCCATGCTTCATACTTCATGGCTACATTTTCATCATCTACCTCTTCTACAGTTGTAGATAACTGAATGTTGTTGGCATCGTAGAACATGATCAGGTTGTCCAATCCTAATGTACCGGCAATACGTCCGGCACCCTGAGAGATCTCTTCCTGAACACCACCATCAGAGATATAAGCATAGATGGTCTGGTTCATGACATCGCCCAAGCGAGCTTTTAAGAATTTAGCGGCAATTGCAGCACCAACGGCGTAAGTGTGGCCTTGTCCTAACGGGCCGGATGTGTTTTCAATACCACGCATAACATTTACTTCCGGATGGCCCGGTGTAACACTACCCCATTGACGGAATTGTCCTAATTCTTCCATTGTGAACTTCCCAGTTAGTGCTAATGTCGCATAGAGCATTGGAGACATGTGACCCGGATCCAGGAAGAAACGGTCTCTGCCTTCCCATGTCGGATTCTTGGGATCATATATTAAGAACTCAGAGAACAGTACGTTGACAAAATCTGCACCACCCATGGCACCACCCGGGTGTCCGGATTTTGCTTTCTCTACCATTGACGCAGCCAGAACACGTATGTTGTCAGCTGCTTTGTTCATTATATTAATATCGTTCATAATGATTAAAATGTTAAATTGCTACAAATATATAGATAATTCATTTGACAAACAATTCTTTTAGAGGGGAACGATTGTCGTTGATTCGAATTTTTCTGTCTTTTTATCACCGTATTCTTGTGTTTGAGTTGTCTGGGAGTAATTGTTTGGGTCAAAGTGTTGAGAAAGACATGCTTTAAGTGGTTATTGCTAAAATGGAACGGAGATTGCATGTGCATTTTATCAAGTGGTCTATATTCTCGGTGCAATACGTTATAAACTCATTGGAGGGTGAAGTGGATGTTGGTGAAATCGGAGTGCCTACTCTGTCAAAAATGGGTGCCTACCCAATCCGAACGGAGTGCCTACCCAATTTTTCAAGAGTCTATACCCTTTTTCTGAAGACTCCCTAGACTTTCCCTTAAGAGTCTATGGTCTCTTTTTCGAATCCTTTTCAAACGCGATTTGAATACCGTTCGAAAAAAGATGCCGACCTTTTTCCCAAAAGGGTGCGCCCTTTTTCAGAAAAGATGCCGACCTTTTTCCTGAAATGGGAGAGGCTGCATCAAAACAACCATTTTGATACAGCCTCCTATGTGATAATAAGCTCTGTTGCTTAGCAAAGTTTGCGAGCGCCGTCGCTGATAACTACATTGTACAATTTAGGTTCGTGTCCGAATTTTTCGGTATAAGCAGCGAATGCCTCTTTTACGAAGTTGTCATACAATTCTTCTTTTACCAAGTTGATTGTACAACCACCGAAACCACCGCCCATTACACGTGAACCGGTTACACCACATTTCTTAGCAATGTCGTTCAAGAAGTCCAACTCTTCACAGCTTACTTCATACAGTTTGCTCATGCCATGGTGAGTTCCGTACATCTTTTTACCAACTGTCTCGTAGTCGCCCTTTTCCAAAGCATCACAAACATCCAATACTCGCTGAACCTCTTCGATTACATATTCAGCGCGCATATAGTCTTCTGCGCTTACTTCGGCTTTTACCTCGTTCAGCATATCCATAGTGGCATCGCGTAGGAACTCAACTTCAGGATGTCTGTTGCGGATGGCAGCAACAACGTTTTCGCAAGACTGACGACGTTTGTTGTAGGCAGAAGATGCCAATTCGTGTTTAACAACCGAGTCGAGCAATACCAATTTATAGCCAACCGGATTGAACGGGAAGTATTTATATTCTAATGAACGGCAATCCAAACGGATCAGGCTACCCTCTTTACCAAATACTGAAGCGAACTGGTCCATGATACCACAGTTGACACCGCAGTAGTTGTGTTCAGTTGACTGACCAATCTTGGCCAATTCAAATTTGTCAATATTCAGATTGAACAGGTCGTTCATGGCAAAGGCGTATGTGCTTTCCAATGCAGCAGAAGAAGACATACCTGCTCCTAATGGAACATCACCTGCAAATACTGTATCAAAACCTTTTACTTCGCCACCACGTTTGATGATTTCGCGGCATACACCGAAAATGTAGCGAGCCCAGCTTGCCTGAGGTGCACTTTCTTCGGTCAGACCAAATTCGGCATAATCGTTCAGGTCAAGAGCAAATGCGCGGATCTTATCTGTTCCGTTCGGCTTGATCTCAGCAATCATACCTTTGTCAATAGCACCCGGAAATACGAAACCGCCATTGTAGTCGGTGTGTTCACCAATCAGATTGATACGACCAGGAGAGGTATAAACGCTACCAGCAGCGTTGAATAATTCTTGGAATTTTTCCCTAATTCTTTGTTGCATGATATTTTTCTTTTTAGGTTAATCATTTATTGATACAAAGAATCATTCGGCCGGTTAAGTGCCGAATGATTCTTTATGGATTGTTCTTTTAATTAATTCTTGTGTTCAACTTTTGAACCGATCAGTGCATAGAACAGGATGTAAGCAGCACAGAACAAAACTACCCAATAGCTTGTCATGTAGTTGGTCAAATCTGCCACCTGTGCCTGAATAGCCAACATAACAGCGCAACCGAAGACCATTGTCATGAAGATACCTGATGCTACAGCGGTGTATTTGCCCAAACCTTCAACGGCCATATTGAAGATGCCACCCCACATAACGGATGTACATAAACCAACCAGCAGAAAAGCAAAGATGCCCACAGGAACTTCTGCCCAAATCATTGTCAATGTTGACCAGTCGATACCCGGAACATTTACCTTAATATCTGTAGGAGCAAACATACCGAAAGCAACCAGCAACAGTGTAGCAGAAGCTACGGTTGTAATCATGGCGCGAGGAGAAACCTTGCTACCAATGCTGGCACCAACGAAACGGCCGATAAGCATCATGAACCAGTAAACAGCAACGATCAAACCTGCTGTTGCAGCGTTGATGTTCAATTCCGGTGTATTTACCAGGTACATATTTACATAAGTAGGAGTACCCACTTCGATACCCATGTACAGGAAGATTGCCAAAACGCCCAATACGAAATGGCGGTATTTCATTGCGCCCTTGATTAGGTTAACGTCAACAGGAGCCTGTTCCGGTTCTTCAATCTTTGTAAACATGATTGTAAAGAAGGCTACGACGAAGATACCCAAAGCAATCATCAGGGCAGGAGTTGCATCGGCAATCTTAGTCTCGGGAGAGATCTCACCGATAAGAGCACCCATGATGATATAGACAGCTACTGCTGCTGCTGAGTTGAATACACCACCTGTCTGAATCAGCTGGTTACCTGTGCTACCGCCACCACCAAGGAGGTTAAGCATCGGGTTAACAACACAGTTCAGAATACACATACAGAAACCTGAGATAAATGCACCGATCAGGTAAACTGTAAAGACCAGACCTAAGTTGTCTTTAGCATCCAACTGACCGCTGAGCCACTGTACAAGGATACCTGTGATACCAACAGCCAAACCGATAAGGGCTGTCTTCTTGTAGCCATATTTTGAGATAAGCATACCGGCAGGAATACCCATTACCAAATAGGCAACAAAGTTACCATAGTTACCAATTTGGGCTAATACTTCTGAGATTTCACCTTGAGCTTTGATGATGTTTGCCATAGGAGAACATAAGTTGGTAACGAATGCAATCATGGCAAATAGCGCAATCATAATAATGATTGCACCCCATTGTTTCTTTTCTTGAGTCATTGATTTGATATTTTTTATTTGTTAATAATTTATTTCTGTTTAGTTAGGCACTTGTTTTATTCTACAGAGAATTTATAGATTGTATTGCTGGTAAACACTTCGTTCGGACGCAATAGAGTTGTCGGATATTCCGGCTTGTTGGGGCTGTCGGGGAAGTGCTGTGTCTCCAGGCACAAAGCAGCACGTTCGGGATAGCGCTGACCCGGTTTGCCTTCGAAGTTGCCGGTCATCCAGTTTCCGGTATAAAGTTGTACACCTGGCTGTGTAGTATAAGTTTCCATCACAATACCTGTCTTCGGCGCGAAGCAGCGGGCACAGAATGAAAGCTCATCACCCTCTTTGTTCAATACATAGGTGTGATCGTAACCTTTACCAAAGATCAACTGTTCAAACGGCTCGTTGATACGTTCACCCACTTCGTGCGGTGTTCTGAAGTCCATTGGAGTTCCTTCTACCTTTTCTTTCGGGCCATAAGGAATGGCTGTGTTATCGGTCGGAAGGTAATAGTCTGCATTGATAGTTAAGACATGATCTCCAATATACGGATCTCCTGCTCCTGATAAGTTGAAGTAAGAGTGGTTGGTCAGATTGAGCACAGTGGGTTTGCTTGTTACGGCATGATAAGAAATCACCACGGCATTATCGTCTGTTAAATGATAGGTAACAGTTGTTTTAAGTTCACCGGGGAAACCTTCTTCGCCGTCAGCAGAGGTATAATGCAGTTCTATGGTTTGTTCGTCTTTCTTTTCGGCATCCCAGACAACAGCATTAAATCCCTTGATGCCTCCGTGAAGGCTGTTAGGACCATTGTTGATTGCTAATTTATCATAGACGATGCCATCGATTGAGAAAGTGCCCTTCGCGATGCGGTTGCCATAGCGTCCGCATATAGCTCCGAAATAGGGCTCTTCTGACGTGAGATAATCTTCGATACATTTGTGTCCGGTAACGACATCGGTTAATTTTCCGTTTCGGTCTGGAACCATGAGAGAGACAATCTTTGCGCCATAATTTGTAATTGCCAACTCTACTCCATTTTTATTTGTCAGTGTGAATAGTGCAGTGTTTTTTCCGTCAATGCACTTGCTGAAATCAGATACAGCTAAGCCTGACAGTGTGTGTTTAGTCTCCATGTGTATATGAGTTTTCAAAATTGACTGTAAAAGTAACGTTCTTTGTTGTATTACGTCTATTTATTTTTCATGTTTTATAACATACGTTAGAGCTTGCACATCTTAGATGTTTAAGCCCAAGACGAACCGGCAACCCTGTTTGTATTCCGGATCCAGCGTTAAGGAACCATTCATTTTGGTTGCAATCAGGCTACAGATAGGTAGTCCCAATCCATCTCCTTCCGACAGATCTTTGATCTCAGAGAATGGCTTGAAGATGTTTTCTTTACGTTCTTCGGGTATGCCACATCCCGTATCGGTTACAATGAACTGACAGATGTGTGCTCCACGTCTCTTAAATTCAAGTTTGATCTTGCCTTCTGTGGTATAAATGGTTGCATTCATCAGCAGATATTGCAGGATGCGTTCCAGCTGTTTTGTGTTGACTTTGATCTCTAAAGCAGACGCATCAACCGTCATTTCAACACCTTGCTTGCAGTTCAGTCTCATCTCTTCAACAAGCTTCTTACAGAAGGTGCTGACATTGATAGACTCTGTTTCGTAGGGCGTCATCAGCGTATTTTCCAGTTGCGACAACTCTTGCACATTGGTGGTGAAGTTCTTCAGTGCCTTCACGTGCTGTGCGATCTGTTCTTTTTGTTGATAGGTTGTGGCAGTCAGATTATCGACTACACTTTCCAGCTTCTTCAGCGAAGGCTCCATCTGTGCGGAAATGTTCTGGATAAACTGTCTTTTCAAGTCGTTGTGTTCGTTGATGATCTGAATATTCTGTTTCTGCTTTTTGTTGAGCATCATAAAGCGCGACAATACGAGCAGGCCGAACAGCAAGAGGGCAATCATGATAGCTATTACAATGCAGAGCCCGACAATGATGTATTGCTTGTTTGATAGAGAGTTGTCTTTATCCTGAATGGTTTGCAGACTTTCGTCGTACTGCTGTTTTAGCAACATATACTCCTCTTTTGCTTTGATAGAGCGGATCGAATCGGTCCATACATAATATTTCTCGTAGCTTTGTTTGATCAGAGCCGTATTGTCAGTTTTTAGAGCGATGTTGATCAGGTTCTGATAGCATTCGCTTGCTTTGTCATAGTTCTTCTGTTCCTTATATTTCGCAATGAGTTGCTGGAAACATTTGTCTCCTTTCTCCGGCTGGCCAAATGTGTAGTAGAAATTGGCCTCCGTATAGAGAAGTTCTTCATTCACGGTATGTTCGTTTGCTTGTTGGGCATAATTCTTCAAGCGCGTCAACTGACCTTGTGCTTGTTCTGCATTCTTAAGCTGGATGTACATCTGCAAGCGTTCGCGTGCTACTTTGAAATGTAGTTCGGGCATCTGTTTTTGCTTTTGCTGTTCGCCTGTCATAATCAGCTGATCGATGGCGCGGCACAGATCAAAAGCCTCTTTATAGTTGTGGTCGCGATAGAAAAGAGACACGGCCTGTGTGCCACTGTTGGTGGCTTCTTGATAATTCTCTTCGGCAGCAAAGGCGTTGTAGGCTTCGAGAAACAGAGCACGCGATTGGGCTTTGTTGTTTTGAGTAAGAGAATTCTGAGCTTTTTGCATCAGATCTTTACCGTTGTCTTGGGCGTTTGTCGTGTGACCAGTAGCACATAGGCTGGCCGCTATGGCTAAGATAATAATGGTAATTCTCATAACTTTGATCATTCATTTGTTTACTTTACGCAAATATACATAAATATAACGTAAAGCGAACGAAATGAGTCTGTTTTCTGTTGATTTGGATCAATGGCGCGGGTTGAAGTCTATTTCCAGTTGCTTCCATCTCTGTTTTTCTTCTTGTGGATTTGAGACCGACAATCCAATCAGTCGAATGGGACGATTGTCATGTTCGATCTCTTTCAGCAGATGTTTGGCCAGCGGTAATATCTCTTTTAAGGTCGTGAGAGTATGAGCTTGACTGACGCTACGCGATGTCAGTGTGAAATCGTGAAATTTGATTTTCAGTGTCAGCGTGTTGCCTTTGAATTGTGAACGCTTCAGCCGTTCTATTAATTCCGTTGCCACATGATAGAGCTCGATGATGATGGAAGAATGTAGCGTGATGTCTTTCTCCAAGGTGTGCTCACAGCCAACCGATTTGCGGATATGTGTCGGTTCAACCGGTCGGGGATCAATTCCTAACGAGAAGTTGTGATAGAGCAATCCGGCCTTACCAAATTGTCGGGTCAGCATTCCAATAGAGCTTTCCCGTAATTGTGCACCGGTGTGGATGCCCAACAGATGCATCTTCTTGGCTGTGACAGGTCCGACGCCCCAAAAAGATTCAATCGGCAATTGGGCAATAAAATCTAAAGCCTGATCCGGATGGATGGTGCAAAGTCCATTGGGCTTGCGATAGTCTGATGCAATCTTTGCCAGGAATTTGTTGTAAGAGACTCCGGCCGAAGCGGTAAGTCCCAGCTCATCATGGATGCGCCTTTTAATCTCTTTCGCTATGTCAACAGCCAGCTCTATCTGTAGTTTGTTGTCTGTTACATCCAGGAAAGCCTCGTCCAGCGAGAGCGGTTCCACCAAGTCGGTGTAGGAGTGGAAGATTTCATGAATCTGCTTGGATACGCTTTTATAGACATCGATGCGTCCGGGTAGGAAGATAAGGTCGGGACAAAGCTGTTTGGCTCTTTGTGACGACATCGCCGAACGTACGCCATAACGGCGGGCTTCATAATTGGCGGTAGAGACAACTCCTCTTTCAGAAGCATGTCCAACAGCAATGGCTTTGCCTTGCAGCTCGGGATGGTCGCGCAGTTCTACAGAAGCATAGAACGCATCCATGTCGATATGGATAATCTTTCGCTCTTTCTTCTCTTTATTTTGCATAGCTGTTGTTTTTTTGCCCGACGAAGGTAGTGTTTTTTTATAAGTTTCTTTACTTTTGTGTGGGCAGTTTATCTAATACAAACAAACTTGTTATGAAAAAGAACTTATTAACCTTATGTCTATTCCTGTTGTGTGGTATGCTCTCATGTACAGAGGGCGTGCAGGAGAATGATGAACGTTTTGTGACCGACTGTGAGAAGTCGGATTTTGTGAAAACACCGCGCTATGCCGAGACAATAGCTTATTGTAAGCTGTTGGCCGATTCTTCTCCGATGGTTCATTACACCACTTTTGGTGTGAGTCCCGAAGGTCGTGATTTGCCGTTGATGATTATTGACAAAGATGGCTCAACATCACCTGAGGACATTCGTAAGAGCGGAAAATCTATTATGTTGGTCGAAGCCTGTATCCATTCGGGCGAACCTGATGGCAAAGATGCCGGCTTGATGTGGATTCGTGATATGGTAATCCATAAGAAGGATATCGAGGTGCTCGATCGCGTCAGTATCGTGTTTATCCCTATCTTTAACGTAGATGGCCACGAAAACTTCAGTGCTCAGAATCGTATCAATCAGAATGGTCCGGAAGAGTTGGGTACACGTGTAACCGGTCAGTTCATCAATCTGAACCGAGACTTCTTGAAGGCAGACGGTCCGGAGATGCGTCAATGGTTGCCGCTTTTCAATAAGTGGATGCCGGAATTGTTTATTGATGTCCATGTAACGAATGGTGCAGACTTCCAATATGTATTGACCTATACAATGGAAACCTATAGCACCTATATGGAAGAGGGTTTGCGCAAATGGACTTTCGATGTGTTTGAAGCCTCTTTGAATAAGCAGATGGAAGAGGTTGGTTATCCTATCTTCCCTTACTTCTCATTCCGCGATTATAACAAACCGGAAAGCGGTATCTTGTTAGAGGTGTTCGATCCTCGCTATTCTCAAGGATATGTTGCAGCTCGTAACCGAATAGGATTGTTGGTCGAAAATCATATCTATAAACCTTATAAGCAGCGTGTGTTGGCAACCATTGAATTGCTGAAGTCTTCTGCTCACATCTTGGCAGACAACTATTCTACATTGCAGCAGGTTATTCATGAAGCCGATCAAAAGGTGGGCAGTGAAGCCTTCCGTAAAGAACCGATGGCTTTGGCTTTCCAGCCGGTGAACCGTGATAGCGTGATGGTCGATTTCTTGAGTTGGGAACGCGACACTGTGAAGAGCGATCTCTCCGGTGGTGATTGGGTTCGTCACAACTATGAGAAGCCAAAGACCGTTCACACCTCTGTTATCACCTCTTATGAACCGACGCTTACCGTGCAATTGCCCGAGGCTTATCTGTTTATGCCGCAATGGAAAGAGGCTATTGCCTTGTTGGATCTGCATAATGTGAAATATACCAAGATAGAGAAACCGCAGCGTGTGAAGGTGCAGACCTATCGCTATACAGGAGCTACTTTCAGCCGCTATCAGAGTGAAGGCCGTGTTCCGGTACAGACAACCTACACGACTCAGGAAGAGGAATTGCTTTGTCCGGCTGGCGCGTTGCTGATTGATATGAATCAACCTTCGGCTCGCGTAGTTGCTTGGCTGTTGGAACCGAGTGCACCGGGTTCATTGACCTATTGGGGCTTCTTCAACCAGGTTGTTCAGGCTCCGGGTGAGTTCTGGATCAGTTTGCCTTATATGGAGGTGAAAGGTAGAGAGTTGTTGGAGAAAGATCCTGCTTTGCGTAAGGAGTTTGAAGAAAAGAAGGCTTCTGACCCGGCATTTGCTTCCGATCCGAAGGCTATCTTAGGTTTCTTCTATGCAAAGGTGAAGAAGATCTCAGAACAGAATATGGAGATCCATCCGGCTTGGAGAATTGTGGATCGTGCAACTGTTACTCAGCTTCAAGGAAAGTAATATCTTTTTGTTTCCCTAACCCAATTGGATTAAAGCGGAATTTCTTGATTCCTCAATGGTCCGATTGGGTTTTCTTTGCTTATAACCGATGCGTGTTGAAACGACGATAAGAATGGGTCTGTATATATAATAATGTATAGGCGATAGTTATGAGTTTGTGGGAGTGAATACAATCTCATCTCCTGAGATGATGCCGTTCATGATGGCATAAAAGGTAAGACCCGAGACCGTTTTGATGCCTAATTTATTAGTGATATTCTTGCGATGCGACAAAACCGTATTCAGACTGATATTCAGCTTATCGGCAATCTCTTTGTTGGTGATGCCTCTGACGATTAGTTGCAGCACATCAATTTCGCGGGTAGAAAGCTCTTTGTTGGTCTCTACACCATTGTTATCCACAGAAAAGAGCTGTTGTATTTGTTCGATAAGGTTCTCTTGTGTCGCTTTTGTGTAGATTCTGTTTGAGTGGGGCGACATGCTTTTGATCTCCTCGTCTTGAATTAGTATCACCGTCTTGCTACGGCGCGGCAGGAAAAAGTCCGCATTTAGCACAAACAACTCTGGCTGGGTGAAATAATAGTCATACGTGTCGCTACCCGAGGCAGCAAACTGTTCAAAAGAAGAGTAGCAGGAAATTTCAACCGGACTGAAGTAGTCGGTCAACACACTTTGTAGTCCGATACATTGCAGGGTGTCGGGCAAGATTAATACTATTTGTTTGTCTCTGTGCATGTCGTTTAGGCTATTCCTGTTTGGTTGATTCACAAAGTTTCTCCATAGCGGAAACAATAGGAGCAAGAATCCGGTAGCGGATACGGTTATGCTGTTTGATGTCTTTCTCGAGGCTGCTGATAGAAAAAATCACGGCGTAGCATAGATTCTCATCATAATCTCCCGACAGATGCTTGATCATGATATTCTTCAAGTCTGCCAGAAAGGCTTCGATAGAATCTTCTCCTTCCATCGAAGAGGCTGAATCCGGCTTCTCCAACGCATAAGGAATCTTGTTATGCTGAAACTTTGCACTGAGCGCTTTGCAATAGGGAAACCATTCTTGTTCATCCTTTTTGATGCGTGTAATCAACTCTTCTTTGAAGGAAGAGAAGAAGTGGGCAATCAGGTGCAGGCTGTTGTTGCCCGGTGTGCTCATTGAGATGAAAGAGGAGAGATGTCGCTCGATATTGGGCAACTGATAGCGGGTGTAATAGAGATTGGTCTTGGTTAGATAGTCGATGATCAGCGAGGTGTGAAAAGCCTGTAACTTCTTTTCCGGGAAATATTCCTCATTCAAGAAGGTGTTGATAACAGTCAACAGAAAGTTGGTGTCCAACTGATATTCGTTACAAATTGTTCTTACGGATTTATCACCCAAGCCCAGCCTGATTCCAAACCGATTGATAACAGGAATAAGAGATGGATGTTCCTCCACAATCACACTTAATTGCATATTTGAATAAACTAATGGCATACGACGTTAGTATTACGTTTTTCCCCTTTTATCTTTCTCTCTTTGTATATAACTATATGCAATATTCGTAAAATTTCTTGGTTTCTGCAAGCAGTGGCTTATTTAAATATCCTTTAACCCTGTCCTTCGTGGTGTTTACAAGTTTCCCAAACAACTCTCTTCCGGCAAATAGCTCTCGGAACAGGAGAGAAGATATGTGTACTGATAATCCTTCTGTTGGCGTTTTAGGCTGTTTTTAACTTAAAGATATTAAAAGTGGAAACTTTTATGGCCTAAATAGGGTTGATATGGTTCAAAATGTAAATAAAAAAGGTTTTATAGGCTTGGGAAATGGATAAAAATACTATATTTGTTCCCGATCGTTGAATCTACTTAATCAAAATATTATGATTAACCGTGAACTAATTAATCCTCGAAGCATCGTAGTGGTGGGAGGTTCCAATAATGTGCATAAACCGGGCGGTCGTATCGTTCGTAACTTATTGGATGGAAAGTATAAAGGTGACCTTCGTGTCGTTAATGCTAAAGATACAGACGTGCAGGGCATCAAGGCTTATCAGTCTGTAAATGAAATTCCTGAAACGGAATGTGCTATCATCTCTATCCCCGGACCATCTTGTCCGGATGTAATGGAGGTGCTTGCCAAAGAAAAAGGCGTGAAGGCCTTTATCGTTGTTTCTGCAGGATTTGGTGAAGAAACTGCAGAAGGTGCCGTGTTGGAACAGAGAATGTTGGACATCGTGAACGAAGCGGGAGCCAACATGATTGGTCCGAACTGTATCGGTCTGATGAATATGAATTATCTGGGCGTGTTTACTCAGCCTATTCCTGAATTCCATCCTGAAGGAGTTGACTTTATTTCAAGCTCTGGTGGTACAGCTTTATTTATCATTGAATCTGCTTTGACTAAGGGATTGCGTTTTTCTTCTGTATGGTCAGTAGGTAACTCTAAGCAGTTGGGTGTTGAGGATATTCTTGAACACATGGACCGTACATTTGATCCTTCTCGTGACTCTAAGATCAAGATTTTGTATATCGAACAGATTAAGCAGCCCGATAAACTGTTGTTCCATGCCTCTTCTTTGATTCGTAAGGGATGTAGAATTGCAGCAATTAAGGCAGGTAGCACAGACTCTGGTAAGCGTGCTGCTTCTTCACACACAGGCGCTATTGCCAGCTCAGACTCTGCTGTTGAAGCATTGTTCCGCAAGGCTGGTATCGTACGCTGCTTCAGCCGTGAAGAATTGACAACTGTAGCAAGTATCTTTACATTGAAGCGTGTACACGGCAAGAATTGTGCTATTGTAACTCATGCCGGTGGTCCTGCTGTTATGTTGGCCGATGCTTTGTCAAAGGGTCATTTGAACGTTCCGTTCATTGATGGTCCTATGGCTGCCGAATTGAAGTCTAAATTGTATCCGGGCGCTGCTGTTGGTAACCCGATTGATATCATTGGTACTGGTACACCGGAACACTTGGCTACTGCTATTGACTATTGCGAAAACAAGTTTGACAACATTGACTTGATGATGGTTATTTTCGGTACACCGGGTCTGGTTAAGTTGTATGATACATTTGAAGTGTTGCACAAGAAGATGGAAGAGTGTAAGAAGCCTATCTTCCCGATTTTGCCTTCTATCGTAACAGCCGGTCCTGAAGTACAGTGCTTTATCAAGAAAGGCCATGTAAACTTCTCTGATGAGGTTACTTTGGGTACAGCTTTGTCACGTGTGTTGAACACTCCGGAACCAGCAAGTTCAGATATCCAGTTATATGGTGTTGATGTGCCTGAAGTACGTCGTATCATTGACGGTTTGCCTGAAAGCGGTTATTTGTCTCCTGAAAATGTTCGCTTGTTGCTCCGTGCTGCTAACATTCCTTTGGTTGACGAGTTCGCTTCTGATAACAGAGAAGAATTGCTTGCATTTGCTAAGAAGGTTCAGTATCCGGTTGTGGCTAAGGTTGTAGGTCCGGTTCATAAGAGTGATATTGGTGGTGTTGCTTTGAATATTGGTAGCGAAGAACATCTGATATTTGAATATGACCGCATGATGAAGTTGCCAGGTGTAACAGGCGTTATGGTTCAGCCGATGTTGAAGGGTACAGAATTGTTCTTGGGTGCTAAGTATGAAGAACGTTTTGGCCACGTTGTATTGTGTGGTTTGGGCGGTATCTTTGTTGAGGTATTGAAGGATGTGTCTTATGGTTTGGCTCCGTTGTCATACGAAGAAACCTTCTCTATGATTCATTCATTGCGCGGTTATCCTATCATCAAGGGTACTCGTGGTCAGAAGGGCGTTGACGAACAGCAGTATGCTGATATCATTGTACGTCTGTCCACTCTTCTTCGTTTCGCAAGAGAAATCAAAGAGATGGATATCAATCCGCTGGTATCAACCGAACGTGGTCTGTTTGCTGTGGATGCTCGTATTCGTATTGAAAAATAATTATACTCCAATAAGTATTTATTAATCTCGAGAGGGGTTGTGTCAAAAATGGTAGTTTTGATGCAGCCCCTTTAACCCAAATCGGTCATTAGAACGAAAAAAAGTAAAGCGGCTGAATATTTTTATTCTTTCCAACTCTTGTCAGCACTTCTTTCGGCATCTTGCTTCCGCCTGCGTTTCGACATAGCCCGCTATGCCTTCAACGCAGCCATTGCAACCTGCTCAAAACAAGCACTAACAAGAATTGTAATCTAATGACCGAATTGGGTTTAAAGTTTGTCGTGATTCGTAAAGTGTAAGCCGCTGAATCCCGATTTTGGAAGCTGTGGAGCCGTTTGTAATCTTCCTGTGCCTTTGTGTAGTGGGCGGAATAAATAGATCAGAGGCATAAAACAGAAAAGGCTCTGCAGAAAAATCTGCAAAGCCTTGTATAACTCATTCTGCGGAAGCGGGGGGATTCGAACCCCCGGTACAGTTACCCGTACGTCAGTTTAGCAAACTGGTGGTTTCAGCCACTCACCCACACTTCCTTTTTGAAGTAGTGCATTTCCTTAGAATTGCGCTGCAAAGATAGGGTGATATTTTGGAATAAAAAAATATTCTTGCCACTTTTTTCTATGAAAAATCGCAGGTTTCTTGTAGGAATCTATGTATCAAAGGAATGTCGAATCACTTTTTTTCTTTTTTATATTCATGCGTAGGGTTATGTCGGTAAAAATAATACCTTTGTGCACTTGTTGAATAGCTCTGAATAAAGCGAACATGAAGAAAATCAAACTTAGCAGAAAGAGTTGGCTGATAGGTCTTGCTTGTGCAGTCCTCTTGCTTGTCGGTGTCGGCGGATGGATGTATGGTCTGCTGTGGCGTTCCAATTTCAATCCGAAAAAGACCGCTTATGTTTATGTCGATCAGCATAAGTGTTTTGACGACCTGTGTCGTCAGCTTGTAGATTCTGCCGGATGTCGTCAGATAGAATCCTTCAAGCAGTTGGCCGGTCTCTTGGACTATCCGGAACACATGAAGACCGGACGTTATGCCGTTGAAAAAGAGATGGGCAATCTTGCTTTGCTAAACCGTCTGCGTCGCGGATTGCAGTCTGCCACACAAGTTACATTCAACAATATACGTTTGAAAGAGGATTTGGCTCGCCGGCTGGATGAGCAGCTAATGCTGGATCAGTCTGAACTGTTGACACTGTGGAACGATTCTGCCTATTGCGATTCCTTGGGTTTCACGACACTGACTTTGCCATTGCTGTTTATTCCCAACACGTATGAGATTTATTGGAATGTTCCGGCTAAGGGGTTGATGAATCGTATGCAGCGTGCATATAAGGCCTTTTGGAATGAGCAGCGAATGAAAAAGGCCCAAGAGTTGGGCCTGACACCGGTTGAGGTGGCAATCTTGGCTTCTATTGTGGAAGAAGAGACCGCAGCGGCAGATGAATATCCGATTGTTGCCGGACTCTATCTGAATCGCTTGAATGCGGGTATTCCTTTGCAGGCCGATCCGACCGTGAAGTTTGCTGTGGGAGATTTTACGCTTCAGCGCATTTTGTTTGAGCATCTTGAGATAGATTCACCCTATAACACCTATAAGAACATTGGCTTGCCTCCGGGTCCATTGCGCATTCCCACCATACGCGGAGTGGATGCCGTGTTGAATTATACGAAGCACCGCTACTTTTATATGTGCGCCAAAGAGGATTTTTCCGGTCGTCACAACTTTGCCAAGACTTTGTCTGAGCACATTCGAAATGCCGATCGATATCGCATGGAGTTGAATCGGAGAAAAATACGATAGATAAAAGACTTATACAATGTAACTACGAGTGTAGCAACAAGCGCAACGATGTGAAATGATTAATAGGGCAAAACAACGGACATTTATATAATAAGCCAACAGACAGGCAAAAGACCGTTCATCTTGCCATAAAGATAAGTGATAACGTTAAATAGATTCCATTTTGCATCGGTGATACAGGGAAACCGATTCCAATCGTATAGCGCAGTTTGAGGAGGCATTTGGGCGGTCAAAAAATACTTATATTGTTGAGTTATATTCTTTTTGGCGTTTTCTTTTCGCTTTCATATCTTTTCTTATCTTTGCATATGATAATTGAAATCTATTTAAATACACATGGAAAAACATTTATTTTTAGGAGACGAGGCTATTGCGCAAGCTGCAATTGATGCTGGTTTATCTGGCGTATATGCTTATCCTGGAACTCCATCTACAGAGATTACAGAGTATATCCAGGGTTCTGCAGTAGCAAGAGAAAGAGGAATCCATTGCCGTTGGAGTGCCAACGAAAAGACTGCAATGGAAGCCGCTCTGGGTATGAGTTACGCAGGCAAGCGTTCACTTTGCTGTATGAAGCACGTGGGTTTGAACGTAGCTGCGGATTGCTTTATGAATGCCGCAATGAGTGGTATTAATGGTGGTATGATCATCGTTACAGCTGATGACCCTTCTATGCACTCTTCACAGAATGAACAGGATAACCGTGTATATGGCAATTTCGCCATGATTCCTATGTTTGAGCCATCCAGTCAGCAAGAGGCTTATGATATGGTGTACAATGGTTTTGAACTGTCTGAAAGATTGGGCTATCCTATTTTGTTGCGTGTGACAACACGAATGGCTCACTCTCGTGCCGGTGTAGTAACTCAAGCTCCGAAACCTGAAAATGAGATGAAATGTCCGGAAGATGGACGTCAGCGTTTCATCCTGTTGCCTGCTTTGGCCCGTAAGCGCTACAAAACATTGCTTGCTGCTCAGGATGTGATGGTTGATGCGTCTGAAAAATCGGCTTATAATGTTTACTATGATGCTCCGAATAAAGATCTGGGTATTATCACAACAGGTATTGCCTTTAATTATCTTTCTGAAAACTATCCTGATGGATTTGAACATCCTGTATTGAAGATCTCTCAGTATCCGTTGCCCATGAAGCAGATCAGACAGATAGTGGCAGAATGTGATGAGATTTTGGTGTTGGAAGAGGGCTATCCGGTTGTTGAACAGCAATTAAAGGGTCTGCTTTCTATGGGAATTATTGTTCATGGTCGCTTGGATGGCACTTTGCAGCGCGACGGTGAACTGACTCCGGATGCCGTAGGAAAGGCTTTGGGTAAGAAGATTACTCAGTATTATGCTATTCCCGAAGTGGTGGAACAGCGTCCGCCTGCATTGTGTCAGGGATGTGGTCACCGCGATATGTATCAGGCATTGAATGAAGTTGTGGCTGAATACGAAGGTGCTAAAGTGTTTGGTGATATTGGTTGCTACACATTGGGCGCATTGCCTCCGTTCCGTGCTATCGACTCTTGTATTGATATGGGTGCTTCTATCACAATGGCCAAGGGTGCATCTGACGCAGGTGTTTATCCGGCTATCTCTGTGATTGGTGACTCAACATTTACTCATTCTGGTATGACAGGTCTGTTGGATTGTGTAAACGAAAATACCAATATGACGATTGTTATTTCTGATAATGAAACAACGGCAATGACCGGTGGTCAGGATTCAGCCGGAACCGGACGAATCGAATCAATCTGTAGAGGATTGGGTGTTGATCCGGCTCATATCCGTGTAATGGTTCCTTTGAAGAAGAACTATGAAGAGATGAAGGCTATCATCCGTGAAGAGATTGAATATAAAGGTATTTCTGTCCTGATTCCTCGTCGAGAATGTATTCAGACATTAACCAGAAAGAAAAAAGCAAGTAAGAAATGAAAACAGATATTATATTGTCAGGTGTAGGAGGTCAGGGTATCCTATCAATCGCTGCTGTCATTGGTGAAGCAGCCCTGAATGAAGGTTTGTACATGAAGCAGGCCGAAGTGCACGGCATGAGCCAGCGTGGTGGTGATGTGCAGTCAAACTTACGATTGTCGGACAGACCGATTGCTTCGGACTTGATCGCATTGGGCCAGGCCGATTTGATTATCTCATTGGAGCCGATGGAAAGTTTGCGCTATCTGCCTTATCTGAAGAAAGATGGATGGTTGGTAACCAACTCTCAGCCATTTATGAATATTCCTAACTATCCGGAAGAGGATAAGTTGACAGCCGAATTGGATAAATTGCCTCACAAGGTTGTGCTGGATGTTGAAAGCATCGCAAAAGAGGTTGGCTCAGTGCGTGCTGCCAATATCGTTATGTTGGGTGCGGCTTCTCCGTTCATCGGCATCGATTATGATAAGATTGAAAATGGTATTCGCCAGATCTTCGGAAGAAAAGGTGAAGAGATTGTTGATATGAACTTGAAGGCGTTGAAGGCCGGATATGATGTGGCGCAGAGCATGCGTTAAAAAGACAGTCAAGCATAAAAAATCTCCTTCGGATAGCCTTAGGGCGTATTCGAAGGAGATCTGTTAATTTATAATAAGAGAATGTTTATGAAAAGATATTTGCTGTTAGCATTGTTCTTGATGCTGGGTTGGGTAACTCGTGCACAGGACAATAGCTCTGATATTGTGAAGGTGGGAGATCGGATGCCCTCTTTTACGATTGTTTCGGACAAAGGTCATAGTACAGCTTCTTCTACATTCAAGGGAAAAGTTGTGCTGATCAATTTCTTTGCTACTTGGTGCCCGCCTTGTCAGAAAGAGCTGGCCTCTGTGCAACAGAAGTTATGGCCGAAATACAAGAACAATAAAGATTTTGTGTTGTTGGTGATTGGCCGTGAACACACAGATGCCGATTTGGCAAAATACAACGAGATGAAGGGTTTTACGTTCCCGTTGTATCCGGATAAGAGTCGTGCAATCTACAGCTCTTTTGCCAAGAGCTTGATTCCGCGAAGCTATCTGATTGATAAGAGTGGTAAAATTATATATGCTTCTAAAGGTTATACCGATCAGGAATTTGAAGCACTGATGCAGGAAATAGAGAAATCGTTAAAACATTAGAAGGTTATGCAATATACAAGTGTTCATTTGATTTATTTTTCTCCGACTCATACTTCTGCCAAAATAGCGTATGCTATTGTTGAGGGAATGAATGTGAAAACATTTTCAGAGTCAGATATAACTCACGAAAAGCCCGTTGAGACAAGTATTGAAGATGAATTGACTGTGGTGGCAGTGCCTGTATATGGCGGACGCGTAGCTGAGACAGCATTAGATCGTCTGCAAATGTTTCAAGCTTGTAATGCGCCGGTGGTGCCGGTGGTTGTGTTTGGCAATCGTGATTATGAAGATGCATTGCTTGAGTTGAGCGATACATTGAAAGCGCAAGGTTTTATTCCTGTGGCTGCGGGTGCTTTTATCGGTGAGCACTCTTATAGTCGTCGGGATATGCCGATTGCAGCCGGGCGTCCGGATGATGAGGATCTGAATAAAGCAATGGCTTTTGGCAAAGCTATTATGGCAAAGTTGAACAAACCGGAATCTCCGGAAGAGGCCGAGCCTTTGCAGATTAAGGGCAATTTCCCCTATAAAGTGAAGTCTCCGTCAACACCGCAGGCGCCTGTGACTGATAGTGAGCTTTGCACACAGTGTGAATACTGTATCGATGTGTGTCCAACCGATGCGATCTCGTTGGCCGACGATGGCATGTATAGCGATCCGGCTAAGTGCATCAAGTGTTGTGCATGCGTGAAAGAGTGTCCGGAAAGCGCTCGTTCGTTTGACACACCTTATACGGCCCTGTTGCATAAAAATTGCAGTGCTCGCAAGGAGCCGGAGTTGTTTATGTAGGCAAGGCGGTGTTTCGGTAGTGTCTTGTGAGAGATTGCCAAAATCGGTTTGTTGATAGACGGCGTTTTGTCTTCTTGCTCTTATTTTTAGCCGTAATAAATTTATGTGATTATATATGAAGAGATTCTTTTTGTTTTTTATGCTTTTGTGGGCGGCTTGTTCGTTGTCGGCCTCCACAAAGGAAGTCAAGATTAAATTAGTTGAAACCAGTGACATTCATGGTAATTTCTTTCCCTACAATTTCATTCAGCAAAAAGCCTGGGGCGGAAGTTTGGCACGTGTCTGCACCTATGTCGAAGAGGTGCGCAAAACCTATGGAGATCGTTTGATATTGGTCGATAACGGTGATATACTGCAAGGTCAGCCATCGGTCTATTACTATAACTATATGGATACAACGTCGGAGCATCTGGCAGCATCCGTTATGAACTATATGAAATATGATGTCGGCAGCATGGGCAATCACGATGTCGAAGCCAGTAGAGCCGTGTTTGAACGCTGGATCAAAGATTGTAATTTCCCGGTATTGGGAGCCAATATCATTGATAAATCCACCGGTCAGCCCTTGCTGAAGCCCTATCAGGTGATTCAGCGCAATGGCGTGAAAGTGGTTATTCTCGGCATGATTACGCCGGCAATTCCTATCTGGTTGCCCGAAACACTGTGGAAAGGCCTTGAGTTTGCCGATATGGAAGAGACCGCACGCAAATGGATAGCAGTGATTCGTGAGAAGGAAAAGCCCGATTTTGTGGTGGGTGTGTTCCATTCAGGAGATGAAGCCCGCACATTAGGCGGTCATTATCGGGAAGATGCTTCGGAAGAGCTGGCTCGTAGAGTGCCCGGTTTTGATGTGGTGATGTTTGGACATAATCACCGTAAGCGTTGCGAGAAGATTGTCAATTGTGAAGGCGACAGTGTGTTGATGATCAATCCGGCAAGCAATGGCCGTGTTGTTGGCGATGTAGATGTGGTTTTCCGGATGAAAGGCAAAAAAGTGGTTGGCAAACAGGTCTCCGGAGAATTGAAGGATGTGGATAAGCTGCCGGCAAGCGAGGCATTTATGCAGAAGTTCGCCCCACAGTATCAGGCTGTAGAGGCTTTTGTCTCTCGCAAAATCGGCTCATTCTCTGCCTCTATCACAACACGTCCGGCCTATTTTGGGCCTTCAGCCTTTATCGACCTGATTCACTCGTTGCAATTGGCCATCTCTAAGGCCGACATCTCTTTTGCGGCTCCTTTGTCTTTTGATGCCGAGATTAAGCAGGGCGATGTAACGGTGGCCGATATGTTTAATCTGTATAAGTTCGAGAATATGCTCTATACCATGTCTCTGACGGGCGCAGAGATTAAGGGTTTCCTGGAAGAGTCGTATGCTATGTGGACCAATCAGATGAAGTCGCCGGATGATCACATTCTGTTGGTGAAGGATGGCAAGCGAGGCGAACAGCGCTATAATACATTTGTCAACTATAGCTTCAATTTTGATTCGGCTGCCGGCATTGAATATACTGTTGACGTTACGAAGCCGAAGGGCGAGAAGATTACTATTCTGCGTATGGCCGATGGCACACCGTTTGACATGAATAAGACCTATAAAGTGGCTCTGAATTCCTATCGTGGCAACGGTGGTGGCGAGTTGCTGACGAAAGGAGCTGGTATTCCTCAAGACAAATTGTCTGAGCGCATCCTGACCTCCACGGATAAGGATCTTCGTTATTATCTGATCAAGTATATTGAAAAAGAGAAGGTGTTGAATCCCTCTTCTTTGAATCAGTGGAAATTCGTTCCGGAAGAGTGGGTGAAACCGGCTTCTGAACGCGATTATGAATTTTTGTTCGGAGAATAACCGGGCTGCTTTGATTGATAGCAAGAAATAGAGGCGGAAAGGGCTATGTTGGAAGAGTGATTTCGATGTAGCCCTTTCTCTTGTATAGAAGAATGTTATGTATGTGAGCAACTGCTGGGTGATAGATGGAGGCGCGCGTTAACTCACAAACACAATAATATTCACACGCTTTACGAAACGTAGCAACAACGCCCGTGGCGAATGTTTTTTGTTGATTGTTTGGTGCAACGGCGCCCGTGGCGAATGCCATGGGCAATGGTTTTCTTAGCCCAGGGCAGGGCGCCCTCTGGGTGATAGAATGGGCACATTGAACCCTAAAAAACATAAATCGCCGAGGCTGCTGCTACAGGTTGCCTCCGCCTTCATCGTTGTGATCAGGATTCGGATCCTGTTCGTCGGGATTCTGTTCGTCGGGATTGAGTGACGGATCTTTGCCCTGCTCAATCTGCGTACCTGTTTCAGGAATAAGACCGGCTTTCTCAAACTTGATGCGGTCACACATCTGACGCAACAGGATGCCGGGCGAAAACACGATTTTCGGCTTGCGAAACATCGACACTTTAAAGTCTTCGGCTTTCTCAACGCCCTCACTGCCTGCATTGAGTCGGAAGTGACCCAGCTCACCTAACTGCACGGTTTCGCCTTTTTCAAGGTGCGTCTTCAGAGCAAAGAGCAAACCGTCTATCACTAACATTACATCACCCTTGCTGGCGGTTGAGCGGTCGGCAATGGTTTCACAAAGCTGCTCAAAGCTGTAATAGTCGTGAACTCGCACCTGTCCGTAATACAACTTTTTGTCTTTCGGCGCGTCTTTGCGCATGTCGGGGCGCAACACTAAATGATACTTCAATGACATAATTCAAAGGTTTTAACCCAAATCGATCATTAGGGCTTGCTTGTATTTTGTCTTTTTAGAAGAGTGGATTTTGTTTGTCTTTTAATGAGTAATAGCGAGCTATTGCGAATTAAAAACAGGCAAAAGACGCCTTATAAAAAACAAAAGACTGCAAGCAGTTCTAAAAATATACATCAAACGGCCTAATGACCGTTTTGGGTTTAATTAAACAATAAACTTTTTTCCTAACACTGACGCAAAGGTAAAAAACGCTGTTTGTGGCTTTTCCGCTTTTGTCCGTCTTTGTCCGCATCTGTCTGTATCTGTCTGCCTTTGTCTATGTCTGTCTATCTTTATCCGCTCCGTTTTACTGCCTTTTGGGGCTGAAAACGGGTCGTTTATTTGCCAAAACGGAGTAGGCACTCCGTTCGGATTGGGTAGGCACTCCGTCCGAATTGGGTAGGCACTCCGTTTTTGACCCGTTTTTGTGGCTTTTTTGTGGCTTTTTGGGTCGTTTTTAACCCGTTTTTTGCTATGGTTCGCCCAAAAAATCCACTAAAATCTGCACTTGCAGCGGTGTTAAGTGTCGCTGTCCCTTGCTCCAGCCTACTTTCACCAGCGATTTTTGCAATTTGGGATTAAACGTAATCCAGCGGTGCAAACGCTTCGTGGCAGAAGCAGGCTGCAAATCGGGCGCATAAAGACATGCCAACTCCTTCCAACTGTAGCTTTTAATTTCAAAATTTATCCTGCTTGTTTCGTTATCCATTTATCAAATTCTTGCTTTAGAAGCCAGGTCATGGCTTTACTTTTAATAATGTAATTTCTCGTATCTTCGCTGATATATAGCAGATTACGAGGTTTATAATTAGCGAAATGAGCTATTGCATTTTGCTTTTCAGCAACAGAATGATGAATATACCCTAAACTTTGAAGTTTTTGATAAACCCTCACCGGGTAGAGGCGGTCAAGCGGTGTTCCGGCTTTGTATTGCAAATAAACATTGCGCAAAAAGTTCAGTTCATGCTCTCGCTTGTAATCTTCGCTCACGGCAGGCAATGCTTTTTGACAGTCCTCTTGCTGCTTCTTTTTCAATGCGTTATAGCGCAATTCACTTGTTTTGTAGCTTTGCAGCCATCGTGTGATAATGCGCATATTGATGCCGTGATATTCGCCATAGATGTTTTTTAAGCCCAGTTCAAAACAAAGCTCTATTTCGCCAAGCGTCAGATAGCCATACGACTCAGCTAAATCACTTGCCAGCTTTGCTGTGATAATCGCCAAATCTTTGTCGCCCGGAACATTGAAACCTGCCAAAAGATAGGAGTTTTTCAATATTTCGCCAACTGCATTTATCAGTCTTTCAGAAGTGATATGGCTGATAGTTTCCTGATTAATAACGCGCTGTATGCGCAAATCTACGCTCATATATGCAACATTTGTTTAGCCATTTCTACTGCTCTTTTCGTTGTTTCCGTCATTTCATCCACTTTTGATAAACGCTGAGGCGGTTGATAAGGATAAGGAAGGCCAACAATGCGTTTGGCTTCGCCACCTGACAATTCTTTCATGTCGAGATTGAAATTGTGATAACGCCACCAGCTAATAAAATTTTGGCTATATTCCTGTTGCGTTTGAATGGTGTGTTCGCGTTGAGTGAGCAGCAAAAAGTCATCAAAGGTTTGCATAGCCTCTTCGACATACTGCAAGATGGCCGAACCTTTGCCAGCAAACCGCACCAGTGTGGCTTGCCAATCTTCGTTTTCTATCAGTGCCTTTTTCCATGCTGCTTTTTCATTTCCAAAAAAATCGCTCGCGCGTTCTCTCTCTCTATTTTTTAAATTCTCCTTTTCTTTACTCTCCTTTTCTTTACTCTCCTTTTCTTTCCTTTTCTTTTCTTTTCTTTGTGGGATTTCTTCCCGAGAAACGGGGGTTTCTGCCCGAGAAACGGGGGTTTCTGCCCGAGAAATGGGAGTTTCTGCCCGAGAAACTAAACATACATCTTCATTGATTGAATGATTTACTGATGATTTGTGCTTTGCCATGATATAGCATTCCTGAATATATTGAGAGGTCAAAATCCGTTTTTGCCTCCAAAATTCAGCATGAAATACTTCCAGTTTTACCAGATAATCTATAATTTCTAACAACTTTTTTTCATCACAGGCGCACACTTCTGTTAAATCAAACAGATAATCATCTGTCACCTCAATAAAATATCCATTAGCAAATGTATCGCATAAAACAGTCATGTAAACAACTAAACCATCATTATCAAACTGACGCTTCAATCGGCGTGCAATTCTGCTATTCATGAAATTTACATCAAAGGGAAAATAATCCAACCCATTTTTTATTGGACGTGCCATAATAGTATTAAATAATTAACAACTGACAATTTTTAAAATCATAACATACACTTCACTGCTCTGACAATGAGCATAATAGTCTTAACAGTAAGCAGTTCCGACGGAGTAGTGCGGATAAGGAGCCAGCCGCAGGCGGCCGCTTCGTTGTACTTTTCAAGATCACGCAGATAACCTTCCGGGCGGACGTGCCGACCGCCGTTCCAAACAGAGCCTTCTACTTCAATTGCAACGTGGGCAGAGGGAATGGCATAATCGAAACGCCATTCCCGGGCAGGGTGGAACTTATATTCAGCAACCACCCTTTGCCCTGTATATCTGTGTATTAGTGCGTCAAGCGGCGAATAGTTCATCATCTGCATCTATCAACAATCTTATTTGAGTTAAAACAACGTAAACTATAAGAATTTGGCCAATCTTTTACATCTCAAATGTACGGTTTTTATATTTATAAAACAAATTATATACTTTGAAATTCAAATGATTGACATTTTATATACAATTTTAAGCCTGTTTATCCGTAAGCTCACAAACAAACACAGACAAACATGGACGAAGAGCGACAGAAGTGGATTTTAGCTTAGGCCGAGGTTTTATATTTGTGCAGCGAACGGTCAAGTATGGTTGGGATAAAAATGGATAAATAGTGCAGAACAGAAGTTTAGAGAGGTTTTTCTTGATCTATATTAAGATTTTTTCAAAATATAACAGGTGGATTTGTCACAGATAAAAAAAGTTAAGCAAATATATATATAATCTCATTGGAGTCCCGGAATGAGGAGGATTCTGATTTTGCATGTTATGTCGTTTTTATTTACACACTAAACTTTTCAATTATGGATTATTTATTTATTGGAAATTTGGGTATTGGAGAACTGATAATTGGAGGTGCTATTTTAGTCGTTGGGCCTTTGCTCTTGGTTTTGCTTATTTGCGGAGCTTTTACGACTTTTCCGCCTGATCCTCAAACAACGGACCGTTCGGAATGGGATCCTAAGGCTCATCAAATATTTTATGGGGTTATTTTTTATTCATTGGCAAATATTCTTGGGGCTATTGTGAGTATATTGGATAAATGGAGCAGTCTCTTATATTACAGAAATCAGTTTATTTCGGCCTCATCACCGGAAGATATCATTAATATTTTGATGGGAGATACCCCGAGTTTTTTTAGCGGAACAACGGTTGCCAATTTCTTTGTTGTCATAGGACTTATATTGTATTTCATGGGATTGGAAGAGTTTATGAAAA
The DNA here is from genome assembly GCA_934725305.1 of uncultured Parabacteroides sp. Taxonomy (GTDB): domain Bacteria; phylum Bacteroidota; class Bacteroidia; order Bacteroidales; family Tannerellaceae; genus Parabacteroides. The sequence goes on from CAKVBA010000004.1 coordinate 86,939, forward strand.
TACACAAAGACTTTGTGACTGTCAATAAACTTCGGGATGTTCATACCGCGACAGTCTTTGGCATCGTCGCTGTTATTCTTGGCTATATTCCCGTTGCAGGGCCATTCTTCTCTTGGGTATTCAATCTTGTCATGTACTTTATGTTCGTATTTGCTTTTGGCTATTTGAGATACAGCCCGGTGTTTAATATCAAGGCCAGAGCCGGAGCCGGATTGCTTCGAACGGCAGCAATTATGTATATTCTCAGTATGTTCATTCCCTTTATCGGTGGTCTGTTCAGTCTTTTTGGCTTCCTGATGACACTGATAGGATGGGGACGCATTGCTAACGGTGGTCCTGTTGCATTCTTACATACTGCCACAAGCCAACCAAGTAATTATTCTCTATCTGCTGCTACTCCAGCGAAGGAAACACATGTAACACAAACGCCAGCCGAGGTCAGCAGGGGTACTGTATATTGTTCGCACTGTGGAACGCAGTGCAAAGAGACTCAGCGATATTGTTCGCGGTGTGGCTTTGAATTGCCTTCTTATAAAAGGCAGGAAGAGCCTGTGCCGTCTTTTATAAGAGAGAGCCTGCCACAGGCCGTAGCAGAGCCTAAACCCGAAGTAAAGCCGGCTCCTGCGCCTGTTTCGGCTCCTGCGCCGACTCCGAAGCCCGAACCGGTGTCTCTGCCTGTTTCAAAATCTGTTTCCGAGCCAACGCCGAAGCCCGCTCCGATGCCGGTTCCGAAGCCTGTTCAGAAAGTTGCAGAGCCAGCATCTTCAACAACACGTGTGACATCTAAGAATAATACCAACACGATATATGGCATAGCCGTTGCCGTAATTGTGATTGTAGTCGTTATATTGGCTTATACATTTTGGTATAGACCTTATGCAATAGAGCGGGATGCGCCTCGCTTCTACACGTTCACCAACCTGAATTTGCGCACTTCGCAAGATTCGGAATCGAAGACAAATATCCTTACCATGCTTCCTTATGGCACGGAGGTGATAGCGTATGAAAAAGATTTTTTGTGGGCGAAGGTGAAGGCAAACGGTGCAAAGGGATTTGTTTCATCCCGACATTTGATTAGCAAAATTCAGTTTGGCTTGTTGGATGGTGTTTGGGGAAATGAGGATGCAAAGAAATGTCTGGGCGCAACTCGATACCGTTTGGCTGTGCTCGATTATTTGCAGCGAAAAGGATATTCATCCGGAAGTCGGGGTTGGCAGATTTATGCGAATCCCTATGGAAGTCGGTTGAATACGGTGGTCTATCCTAAAATGTGTCTGCCTGAAAACGATTTTGAAGATTTGGTCTTTATCATTACAAACAATCTGGATCATGAACGCAGGTTGGTTGTCTATCGGTTTGAAAACGAAACGGAAGAACCTGTGTTTGAAAAGGATGTAATCATTAGAGGCGATTTGAAAATCCGGAAGATAACAGGCGAGCGTGAGCCGTTTAGCAGTGTGATTGCTGTAACTGTTTCGTTTGGCAATGGCAATAATGCCTATTTTGATATAGATCTCAAATAGGAGAGTAGCAATTATGATACACCGTCCTTGCGTTGCGATGGCGGTGTGTCAATGGTAAAGAGTATTTGTAAAGATCTGTATTCGAGTCAGTTTGCAATCCTCCGGAATGTGTCGCTATTGATACTGCTCTAAAGATAAGAAAAGTGAACTAATTTACAATGTTTTAACTGCTAAATAACGCGTTGGATTTCAGGAATAATAGTTGTTGGGTCTTTTCGGTTGAGCTCCGTCTTTTTAGTCATATCAGATTGATATATAGTTTATTTTACCAATGAATTGCTAAGAAACTATGATGTGGTAGGCGTGGGGCTTTTCGTTACGCATTGCAGACTTTTAGTTCCTGTTTATATTGCAGTGAGTAACTGCTATTTTGCGAAATAGAAAAAGTTTTTTGATTTTTTTGTTCACAAATCAATTATTTTTCACTAAACTTGTAACCAAAACCAACAAGATATGGCTAATAATATATTACCGATCAGATTACGAGAAGCAAGAAACATGCAGAAACTCAGCATGGATAAGCTCATTGAACTTACCGACTTTGTTGTCACCAAACAGAGTCTTTCAAAATATGAGCGAGGCATTATGCGTCCTCATGCAAACGTTTTATCTGCACTGGCAAAAGCATTGGATATCAGCGAAGACTATTTCCTTGGTGCCAATATCCATATAGATGTACCTATGCTTCGTGCTACATGTGATGGTGATTTGCAAGAAGATGAGCTAATTGCTTTAGAGTCAAAATTATCTTATTGGGCAGAACGTCTTCTGCTCAAAGAACGTGCAGCAGGAATCTCCATTGAATTTATCAATCCTCTGGATAACTTTCAGGTTTCTTCCCTTGAGGATGCTATTCAAGCGGCAGATTTCCTTCGCCAGCACTGGCATTGCGGAGACGGACCTATTGCAAGTGTGTTGCGTCTTTTTGAGCGTAAGGGAATCAGAATATTGGAAACAAATCTTCCCAAAGGCGTTTATGGTCTTAGCACATGGGCAGACAAGTACCTGCCACTGATGATTTTAGATACACGTCGTTCCAAGACAACCGTGGAGCGTCTTCGCTTCACTGCAGCTCACGAACTTGGCCACCTGCTTCTATCTTTTCCTTCTGATTCAAGCCAGATGGAGGAGAAACTTTGCAACAAATTCGCAAGTTTCTTCCTCTTCCCCAAGTCTGCGTTTATCGAGGAAATGGGTGGTGAACATCGTGATAAGCTTATGTTAGAAGAGTTGATAGACTTAAAGGAAGTGTATGGTGTATCCATCGCCGCACAAGTGCATGAAGCTTGGGACATCCGCATGATTTCACGTGAGCACTACGATTGGTGGTACAGCGAAATGATATACTCCAACAGCATGGAAAAAGGTTGGGGTAACTACGCTTTTCCTGAGACGATTGGTCGGGAAAAGAGAGTAGAAGCAAGGATAAGTACAAAAGATAAAAAACAACAATAAAAATGAGAATACATATTTCTACAACAAAGAATACCCGTTTAGTTCCTTTTGACTATCAGCAAAAGTTGGTTGGAACTATTCACAAATGGATAGGGAACAATTCTATTCATGATAGGATTTCACTATATTCTTTTTCTTGGCTAAAAGGAGGAGAAAAAGTATCGGAGGCTTTAAATTTTCCTGAAGGAGCAACAATGTTTCTTAGCTTTTATGATGATGAAACTATGAGAAAGGTCATAAAGTCTATTTTAGATGATCCTCAAATGTTTTGTGGCATGTTCGTAACAAACGTTACTATTGAAGACATTCCATCACTTGAAAGTCGAGAGCTGTTCTATTGCGCAAGTCCTATTTTTATCAAAAGAAAAATGGAAGATGGAGAAATTAAACAATATACCTATAACGATGAACAAACAAGTCTTCTTCTTAAAGAAACTCTACTAGCCAAGATGAGAGAAGCGGGATTGGAAGAAGACGACACTTTAGACATAAAGTTTGATACGTCTTATCAGAGAAAGAAATTCAAATTTGTACGCTATCGTGGTATTGGCAACAAAGCAAACCTATGCCCTGTCATCATAAAAGCCAAGCCGGAAACAAAACTGTTTGCTTGGAATGTTGGCATTGGTAACTGCACTGGTATCGGATTTGGCGCAATTTATTAATTATTAAAGGATTGGATTATGTACGTTGTAATATATAAGGGACAGTTTGGTTTCATTAAGCCATGGACCGCTGTTCGTGATGGTGAAACATTCAGCCAACAATTTCTTACACCTTCAATAATTGAAGGCATTGAGAAAAAACTATTTCCTGAACTATTGAACGTCTCTGGAATTCACAAAATACTAAGACACAAGCTAAAGTATGATTCAATGGATTCCCAACAAGAGGTGACACAGCCAAGAGGTTGGGAGTATAAAAATAGAACTTTCATTAGAAATCGTTCGGTGTTGAAGCGTTCTGTTCTATTGCATCCAGTTTTATACATTGCTTTTGAAAACGATGAAGATGCTATTATTGCCTCGAAGCAACATGTATGTGTATGCAGAAATGAAGATATACTCTTGCCGGAATCAGAAATCCATGTGATGGAAGAAGAACAATTCAATCAATTACCTGGTTTCGAATTACGCTTTGGCAATTCTGAGCAATCTTTCCTCGTTGGCTACAATCGTTTTAACGACAATCAGCCGATGTTGGGCTGGATAGAGTTTAATGGTCAATCTTTACTTTAATGATGTAATTATATGAATATTCATCAAGAAATATTAGCTAAAAGCGAGCAGAATGGACATATTTGTTTGTATCAGCATCTAAAGAATGTTGCTGATACAGCTCGTGTTATGGCTAAGCATCTAGGATTTGATGAACAGATTGCAGTAGAAGGAGCTTTGTTGCATGACATCGGAAAAGCAAGTCCAGTGTTCCAGCAATCGCTGATTTCTCCAAGCAAAAAGAAGCCTGGTTTTGTTTTTCGCCATGAAATAGCTTCCTTGTTCTTTCTGTCGTTGGTATGTCAGGAGCATAGAGATGCAGTGATAGATATGATTGTAGCTCATCATAAATCTATGTATAGAGATGTTCGGGATTTGGGCATTTTAGATTTAGATGATACATCAGATTGTTTCAAGGAACATTCAAAGTTATTCCCGGAATGGAGTTATATAGCCATTGATATTCTTGAAAGCCTTGGTATGGAAACTCATGAGATTTCTTTGAAAAAGGCAAAAGAAAATTATGAATATGTCATAGACTATTGTGATGGCAGAAAAAAGGGTTGTTCTGAATGGAGAGGGTTGTTGATGGCGGCAGATCACATGGCTTCTGCTATGGAGACTGCATGTGAAATGCCGCTTGATAAACTCTTCATCAAACCAAATTTGTCTTTTTACAATAGGCAAAGTGAACTCTATCCTTTGTCCATGATTTCTTCGGATAGTAAGAAGATGCATACGTTGGTAACAGCTCCAACTGGAGCAGGAAAAACAGATTTTTTGTTGAGACGTTGTTGTGGAAGAGTTTTCTATACACTGCCTTTTCAAGCATCAATTAACGCTATGTATGATAGAATAAAGAGTGATTTGAGTGATACTAATGCTCAAGTTCATCTTCTTCATGCAGCCTCTAATCTGAAAATGAAAGACGGCAAGATAGAGGAAAGCATCATGCAGCGTCATGTTGGTGCATCTGTAAAGGTTCTTACTCCTCACCAGATGGCCTCAGTAGTTTTTGGTATCAAAGGATATGAGGCCATGGCTATGGATTTAAGAGGTTGTGATGTGATTCTCGATGAGATACACACCTATTCTGATGTTATGCAGTCTATAGTTCTGCGCATTATTGAGATTCTTGTTGCGTTGGATTGTAGAGTTCATATTGGTACGGCAACAATGCCTACAGTATTGTATCAGAAGATACTTCATCTATTGGGTGGAGCTGATGCTGTTTATGAGGTTAAGTTAGATTCTCAGATGCTTCAATCATTCAACCGGCATCAAATCTACAAGCTTGAAGATAAAAAAGAATCTTATGATGTGATAGCTTCAGCAATCAAAAGTAATTCTAAAATTCTCATAGTATGTAATCAAGTAAAAAGAGCACAGGAACTATATGAATCTATTGAGGATTTATATCCGGAAGTGAAAAAGATGCTTGTGCATAGCAGATTCAAACGAAGCGACAGAGCAAGATTGGAAACAGAGTTGCGTGAAGACTTCAATCAATTAGAAAACGTTCCATGTATCGTAGTTTCCACTCAAGTAGTAGAAGTCAGTCTTGATATCAGCTTTGATGTAATGATTACTGAATGTGCCCCAATTGATGCTCTTACCCAGCGTTTTGGACGAATTAATCGCAAACGTACAAGAGATACCATTGGACACTACAAGCCGATATATGTCATAGCACCCTCTGAAGATGAAAAAGAAGCTCTTCCTTACAGTAAAGAAGTTCTGAAAAAAACTTTCAGGGTATTGCCAGATAATGGCGATATTATGGAAGAAAACCGCGTTCAAGAAATGATAGATAAGGTGTATCCTAAGATTGACTTCCAAAATATAGATTTTACCGGTGTGGCATTCTTGGAAGGAAAATGGGTGTTAAAGGCACTTTGTCATCATCCTAAATCTGTGTTGTTGGAAACGCTTGACATCAATTCTGCTGTTTGTATTACAGAAGATGATAAAGATAGATACTTATATGCCAATGGATTGGAAAGAATTGAAATGGAAATACCGGTAAGCTATCATTCCATTGCACATAGAAATCTTGATCAACTCAATAAGGGATCGCGTCCTTTCGTCATTCCGAACAAAGGATATGATGAAGAGAAGGGATTGTTGCCCGATTTGTGTAAAATAGAATATTATCAATCGTTTGAAATACTATAGAATATGATAACATCAAATATAGGAAAGATATTGATAGATGCTTACAATGAAGAATATGGCACCAGCTATGATGCCCGAACTTTCTTCTTGGAGCAGTTCTATCCTTTGTTTTTTGATCAAAACAAGTATATGATGACTGCTGGCAATTCGCCTTTGGAAAATCCTAAACTAAGTTGGGATGATATGATTAACGGGAAAAAACCCTACGAAACACCCGAGCAGAGAAAAAGTCGTTTTGACAAATTGGTTGATAAAATTGAAGAAAGCGATGCAGATGCCAGCATTGCACGTGGCTATCCATCTTTGGATGTGGCTGCAACTACGTCAGGTCAAGTAACTGATTTAAAGATATCAAATAGTAAGGAGGATATTTATACTTCTTGGATTGGAGATGCTCTTGGCGTCGGTGTGCAGGGAGGTCTCTCGATACTCTTTAGTAAAAAAGAGATACTTCTTGATATTTATAAGGGGTGGAAACTATATCGCAAGAGTCTCAATGAAACGTCTATGCTTAAGGGAAACCAAATAAACACATGGAATGGGCAATGGCTTTCACATTATTATGATAGTAGAGAATATGATGACTCTATGCCTTTGGCAGGATACAATCCTTATAATACGAGCAAGGACGGAATAATTAGTCTTGATACTCAGACTTGGACTAAGATACTTATTGGTATTTCAAGGAAATACAAAAACGTTCAAATTCTTGGTTACATATATAGCATTGGACAAACTAATACAACTATTGGTTTCATTCCATTTGACTTGACACAGATACGTCGCCCTATTCATCTTTATGAAAAGTTGTTTGGAATAAGTAACGGTCGAAACGCAGAGTCTTTATGGGGAACTGCTGTCGGATTCAAAACTGTTTGTACGCAAGGTGTTATTGGTATTAAATCTATGGAGCCAAAGGGTCTTAGAGATTATATCTATAAAGGAAAACAACCCAAGGCTCCTAAAAGCGAGGAGGAAACAATTAATTTTAATGTATATAAAATCTGGATGTTAGCCATGTTGAATAATGATGAATTATGGGATAAATCCCAAGAATTGGCAGTGTTATTGAACAATGCCTCAAGTGATAATGATAAGTCAATTAGTACTAAACGTAAAAATTTGGTTGAAACAATGCTCAATGCAGTCAATAAGAAACAATTCATTGCAGCTGCTGCAGAAGTTGTTTCATTCATTGGTGAGAAAGAAGAGTTTAAAGGAATCGTAAAAGAGATTCATAGTATGCCTACAGATAATGTTCCATACTTCTTAACACTTTTGCGTTTCCAGTATAAGACATTATAATAACAATTTAAGATACAAAATTATGAAAGAGAATTCTTTTATTTATTTGCGCGGTCTTAAGCATGCTGCGTTTACTGTATTCTGCGTTGAAGATGGTCAGAAATCTTATTATGACCCACAATTCAATGTACGAGCACCATACTCAAGTGGTCAACAAATAAAGCGTTCTATCATGGATCGGCTTAACGACGTTTTAGGTGTACAACCTTCTCCTACAGAATTCTTTTTTGATATAGATAAGAAGGGTGCGCTCAAAGAAGGAGAGGTTCTTTCCTCTTGCGATCCACACTATATCGACCAACTTTTAGGAGGTTGGATGAGAACCCCCAAAGGAGGTAAGGAAAAGGCTGTTAAGCGTAGAAGCCCATTTAGTATTTCTGCAATGACGCCACTTCATCCCCTCTTGGCATCAGTTCCTAAAGAGAATATTTCGTTTGACCGTTCCGACAAGCCTAATGTACATAAAGTTGTAGTAAGAGATGCAAGTGGAAATATATTGACAGACGAACAAGTAAACAATTTCTTGGAAGGAAACGATAGAAGTCTTTATCGTAAATGGATACCAGATAATAGTCGTGCCACAGGTCTCTTTGTCTATGATGTAGCTATAGATTTACGACGTTTATTCTGTGTTTCTACAAATCAGCTGGAACCAGAGGTAACATCAGAGATGGTAGAGAAGTTGAAAGAAGATGGATGGAAGGTAATCACTACTTCTTTTGGTGAGTGCTTGTTGATGCCGAAAGAACAGCGTGAGCAGATTATTCCAGCTATAGCCGATGCTCTGATTGATTGGCATATTACATCCAATCAGGCGAGAACATTTAGCTTGATGGAGACACTTGCTATTGCGATTAGCGACAATGCTGATACTTTAGCTGCTGCTATTCGTGCCAAACTCATTGATGATAACGAGTCTAAACCTAAGGCAAAACCTATCATTGACGAAAATGCCGGTGCAAAAACTTTCATTACTCTCCCTTGTGCAAGTTATGTGGTTACGGAGACGGAAAGTGCAGATGCCTTGACCTTAGCAAAACAAGAGTTGATAGAAAGAATGATGGCTTTTGATTACGAGAATCAAATATAGAAAATAAACTACGAGGCTCCTGATTATCCACTGGGAGCCTCAATATACAATCTCTTATGATAATAACCGGCATTCATTTCAACTATTACCAGCTTTGCCGTCGCAAACTATGGCTGTTTGCCAATGGCATCAACATGGAGCAAGAGTCTGACTTGGTCTATGAAGGAAAGTTGGTGCATGAATCAAGCTATCCTCAGCGGACGGCAAGATACGAGGAAGTGGAGATCGACGGCATCAAAGTAGATTACTATGACGCCAAGAGCAAGGTAATCCACGAAATAAAGAAATCCAACAAGGTGGAAAAGGCTCATGAATGGCAACTTAAATATTATATGTTTGTTTTCGAACAGCATGGCATCTCGGGTGTAAAAGGTATCTTGGAATATCCTCTTTTGCGTAAGACTCAAGAAGTGATTCTAACAGATGTAGATAGAGAAGAAATTCGGGCTATCTCGGAAGATATCACAAAAATCATCTCACAAGATACATGCCCACAGATAGTTAAGAAAGGGATCTGTAAGAATTGCAGTTACTTCGATTTTTGCTATATTAATGAGTTGGAGGAAGAAGAATGAAAAGAAGTTTCTATCTGTTTAATCCAGGCATTATGGAGCGTAAGGACAACACGTTGAAGTTTACGCCTGTGGTCGTGAATGAAGACAATACGGAAGTCAAACAGCCGCCTCGATATATTCCTATTGAAGATGTGACAGAATTGTATGCTTTTGGGAGCCTTCGAACGAATAGTGCTTTGTTCAATTTCCTGGGGCAAAAAGATATACCTGTTCACTTTTTCGATTATTACGAGAATTATACAGGAAGCTTTATGCCAAGGGAAAGTCTTCTGTCAGGCAAGGCTTTGTTGGCACAGACATCTGCACACCTGAACAAAAAGAAACGAATGGAGCTGGCTCGAAAATTTATCCAAGGTGCTACATGGAATATAGTCATGAATCTCAACTACTATAACCGTAGAGGGAAGGACTTGCAAGACATCATCAATGCAATCAAGAGATTAAGTGATACTTTAGCAGATGCCAAAGCCGTGGATGAAATTATGGGAATAGAAGGAAATATCCGACAGGTATATTATGCAGCTTTCGATATTATACTCGATGATTTCAATATGGGCTCGAGAACTAAGCAACCACCCGAAAACGAAGTGAATGCCCTAATATCTTTCGGCAATATGATGTGTTATGCAGAAACGCTTCGAGCTATTCATCAAACCCAACTCAATCCAACGATAAGTTTTCTTCACGCTCCCGGTGAAAGAAGGTATTCTTTATGTCTTGACATCTCTGAGATATTTAAGCCCATTATCGTAGATAGAGTTATCTTCAAGGTTCTAAATAAGCATGCATTAAGCAGTAGTCACTTTGACAAGAAACTTAGCAAATGTCTTTTGAATGAAAAGGGCAAAAAGATATTTGTGAAAGCCATGGAAGAGCGATATAACGAAACATTCCGCCATCGCGTTTTAGGCCGTAACGTAAGCTACAAACATCTTATAAAGCTGGAATGCTACAAGTTGCTGAAAGATATCTTGGGAATAGAAGAATACAAACCGTTTAAAATGTATTGGTGATATGTATGCAATTGTTGTTTATGATGTGGGTGAGAAGCGTGTCGGTAAAATGCTGAAACTGTGCCGTCAATATTTGTGTTGGATACAAAATTCTGTATTTGAAGGAGAGATTTCAGACGCAAAACTTAGGGAGCTGAAGCTGAAAATAAAAGGAATAATCGAGCCGTCTGAAGACAGCGTAATTCTTTTTACCAACAAAATAGGCTATAATATGAACAAGCAAGTACTTGGAAAAGAGAGAATGTCAACCGACAATTTCTTGTAATAAAAGTTGTCGATGTAAGTTTTCCATACAATAAATACCCCTTCATGGGTAATGTTTAGCTCTTTGACATGTTGTAACGCCAATAAATATAGGGGTTGTCGAAGAACGCACCAAAATATATAATTACCCATCGACATTTTTTTGGAGAAAAAGATTAACTTTGTACACATAAATCCTATTGTAGATAAGAATATTACATTTTCTAAAACAATGGGGTTCTAATTGTACCTTTATGGAATTGAAATTCCGCAAAACTCAGTATAAAGTCCTGTCTCCGGCTCGTTCTAATTGTACCTTTATGGAATTGAAATTGCAATATGCTCTCACCGACGGTCGGAGTAGAAGAAGTTCTAATTGTACCTTTATGGAATTGAAATATACAAGGAGTCACAAGAGAGAGAACTGATAGAGGCAGGTTCTAATTGTACCTTTATGGAATTGAAATTTGAGCAGATGAAGCGGATCAGCGCCGAAGGCGGTGTTCTAATTGTACCTTTATGGAATTGAAATGATAATCTTTCCACAAAGTACGAAGCGGAACTTTATAGTTCTAATTGTACCTTTATGGAATTGAAATTTTACTGTAAGAGCTGGAGAAACGAAAGCTATTGACGTTCTAATTGTACCTTTATGGAATTGAAATAAGAAGAAATTGTTTGATTTATCATTGGTATATATGTTCTAATTGTACCTTTATGGAATTGAAATGTAGTTTATATCTGTTAAGCTGTTAGCAAGCGTTTGGTTCTAATTGTACCTTTATGGAATTGAAATCTCGTTGCTTCTGCTATCTGATCGAGCGTCCAGTGTTCTAATTGTACCTTTATGGAATTGAAATACCACGACAGCGCACGGCCTAATTTCAGCTTTGCGTTGTTCTAATTGTACCTTTATGGAATTGAAATGTATAAACTCGCCCGTTCCGTCCATCGATTTAGACAAGTTCTAATTGTACCTTTATGGAATTGAAATATCTGCCTTTATTGCAGGAAGAGAAGAGAAGGCAGCGTTCTAATTGTACCTTTATGGAATTGAAATTTTCGTAGGTGATGAATGTCTTGAATAGAAACGAGTTCTAATTGTACCTTTATGGAATTGAAATGAGAGTTGGAGGCCCTGATTTTATCTTTATAGGATTGGTTCTAATTGTACCTTTATGGAATTGAAATTGGGTTATTTAGGACTCAGTTACGAAATTTTTTGATGGTTCTAATTGTACCTTTATGGAATTGAAATTCTGCTTCTTCTCCGTCCGCTTCAACTTCTTCCTCGTTCTAATTGTACCTTTATGGAATTGAAATAAGGAATTTCTAAAATAAAGGAATTTGCAGCGGAGAGTTCTAATTGTACCTTTATGGAATTGAAATTCGAATAGTAACCGTTTGATTCCGTGAATACAAGTTCGGTTCTAATTGTACCTTTATGGAATTGAAATTCAACAGGTTGGTGTTGTTGCCGTCCTGGATCTGGTTCTAATTGTACCTTTATGGAATTGAAATGCCGTTTGTTTGCCACATCCAGCGCCTCTTGGCCGTTCTAATTGTACCTTTATGGAATTGAAATTGCCTTCGTGTGTGATGGTTAGGCTGTTTAATCCCCGTTCTAATTGTACCTTTATGGAATTGAAATTTGGATTTTTGCGGTTACGTTTTCTATAGAAACGAGGTTCTAATTGTACCTTTATGGAATTGAAATTTAAAGATTCAACAGAATAATTCAATATCTTAAAATCGTTCTAATTGTACCTTTATGGAATTGAAATCCTGTCAGTTGCACTAATATTATCAAGTAGGGGATGGTTCTAATTGTACCTTTATGGAATTGAAATATCTGACGATCCGCTCTATCTCCTCATGCGCCTCGGCGTTCTAATTGTACCTTTATGGAATTGAAATGACGAAGCGGGCAAACCCCGCGAAGATCGAGCAAGTTCTAATTGTACCTTTATGGAATTGAAATTCCGTAACAGCCAACCCCGTAGAGCTGCGTATCGATGTTCTAATTGTACCTTTATGGAATTGAAATTTGGCTCTATCGTGGATCAGCAGCTCAAACAAAACGTTCTAATTGTACCTTTATGGAATTGAAATTGATGCGGGCAACGCCTGAGGCAGCCTGCCCCATGCGTTCTAATTGTACCTTTATGGAATTGAAATGTTAGAACGGCATTAAGACGATTCAAAAGTGTTGAGTTCTAATTGTACCTTTATGGAATTGAAATTTGTGAATGTGTTCAAACTTCTTTCGATAGAGGTAGTTCTAATTGTACCTTTATGGAATTGAAATGGAGAATATTGATAGCCTTCACACATTGATAGACAAGTTCTAATTGTACCTTTATGGAATTGAAATGACAAAGCGTAGACTACATGGTGAACTCTATCGTGTTCTAATTGTACCTTTATGGAATTGAAATTGATTGTCGGAATGTCGGAGATCAGGCGCGTGATGGTTCTAATTGTACCTTTATGGAATTGAAATGCCAAAACGGCATTAAGACGATTCAAAAGTGTTGAAGTTCTAATTGTACCTTTATGGAATTGAAATACAAGATCCGGCAGATACCTTCGCAGGAATATGAGGTGTTCTAATTGTACCTTTATGGAATTGAAATGCATATCAAAACCTCCTTATAAATATATAGTTGTCTGGTTCTAATTGTACCTTTATGGAATTGAAATTGTGTCAAAGAGCACCGCCTTTTTCATGTCCGGGGTTCTAATTGTACCTTTATGGAATTGAAATAAGGACGGTGCTTGGGTGGAATCGCAGACAGGCAAGTTCTAATTGTACCTTTATGGAATTGAAATATAGCAGGCCTGGCGCGGATATGTTTTACAACATGTAGTTCTAATTGTACCTTTATGGAATTGAAATCTCTGACGAAGGCGAACGAAAAATACGAAGAGCAGAGTTCTAATTGTACCTTTATGGAATTGAAATTCCTTTCAACCTGCTGTTTATTCAAAGAGATACGAGGTTCTAATTGTACCTTTATGGAATTGAAATTCTACAAAGAAGTACATGTCCTCGCCAACCGCCGCGTTCTAATTGTACCTTTATGGAATTGAAATCGCAGTTGCAAGCCGTGTTGCACGGCAGGCATGATGGTTCTAATTGTACCTTTATGGAATTGAAATCCTTCATGTGCGTGCCGGCTATGGCAAGCTGAAAGTTCTAATTGTACCTTTATGGAATTGAAATCGCAGTTGCAAGCCGTGTTGCACGGCAGGCATGATGGTTCTAATTGTACCTTTATGGAATTGAAATCCTTCATGTGCGTGCCGGCTATGGCAAGCTGAAAGTTCTAATTGTACCTTTATGGAATTGAAATTTAATTTCAAACTGCTCTCTCGGCATAACTCACGGTGTTCTAATTGTACCTTTATGGAATTGAAATTAGCCGTCCTGGATAGATTTGTTTAGGTCGGCTAATGGTTCTAATTGTACCTTTATGGAATTGAAATGATTGTGTAAATATCCAGAAAGCGAAGCGCCAGCTCGTTCTAATTGTACCTTTATGGAATTGAAATAAATCTCTTTAATCCGCTTACGGATCTCTTTATCGTTCTAATTGTACCTTTATGGAATTGAAATTACACGCCTGAAATCGTGAAGTCGTCAGCAGGGAGTTCTAATTGTACCTTTATGGAATTGAAATCTCAGAGTCCCATTTCTCGGCCACTTGCGTCAAGCCGTTCTAATTGTACCTTTATGGAATTGAAATTTCCTCTTACCCCCCCCTATTGACAGATAGTAGTGTGTTCTAATTGTACCTTTATGGAATTGAAATAGATTTGATCACTATTCAAGGTAAAATGTTAAAAGTTCTAATTGTACCTTTATGGAATTGAAATGATCGTTCTGCTCGCGGTGTGCCTTAAAGGCAGCAAGTTCTAATTGTACCTTTATGGAATTGAAATAGTTGTAATGGCCGCGCACCATTTCGGGCGTGGTGTTCTAATTGTACCTTTATGGAATTGAAATGAGGGGGAGTTTCCAATAAACGTATCTATTATTGGTTGATTATCAGTGCTATACGCTCTAAACGGTAGAAAAGTGACCGTATGGATTCTGATTAGATACGAAAAGCGTAAGATTTAACGTATTTAACTTTCAATCACATCAGGAATCACGAAATAAGGGTTGGAAGGGGCGCTTTTAACTGACCCCATAATGTGGTGAATAGGAGTAAGCCTCCGGTAAAGTACGTATTTTCTGCAATCTCTTCGTCCAGTATCTTTGTACCCAAAAATAAAACTTATGATGACACGAGAAGAAGTTGCAGAAATTATTATGTACTGCAAGGAACACAAAGTAACTTATAAATCAAGGCTGGCGGAACTCAATATTCCTGTCTGGAGATTTTATGACAGCAAGTCCCATTATGCAGAAGAACAGTCCTGCGTCAATACTTCCAAAGGTGATTTTATAGAACTGGGACAAAATGGCACATTTATTCCTGTCCCGTCATTTACCGGTCAGAGCGGCCGTAAACCCAAAGGAGAGTCATCATCCGGATTTAAAAGAATAGACATTATATAGATTAATTTGTTATATGACTCATTTTGTGACTGATTCTGAAGTTGTGTAATCCACAAGCAATAA
>CAKVBA010000005.1 GCA_934725305.1 uncultured Parabacteroides sp.
GACGAATATATAGTATTTTAAACAACTAGTCCCGAATCGGAGGCGAATCTGAACGAATCGTACCGAACCGGGACTAACTGTTTCTATTGCGAAATACGTGCTTCTCCGGAGGCTTACGTTAATATGTCTGTCATATGTTCTTTGCTAGCCACATATAAGGCGCACGGTGTAAATCCCAGGGTATACCTGAATGATGTTATCGCACAAATGCCTTATCACAAAAAGGCAACTCAAGAAGAACTTTTGAATCTACTTCCACACAAATGGAAGTTGAAACATCCGGAATGTATACTGACAAAACAATAGGAGGTATATGGGAACTGATCCCAAATGCAACATACAGGTTTAACAAAACAATAGCGACTGCTACTATAAGGTTCATAGTGACAGCCGCTATTTTTGTATATAAAAGTTTGATACCTGTAGTTTACAGAATGCTTACCTTCTTTATTCCTTATTTAAGATCTCTTTTAAAGAATAAAAATACTCATCTAACATATAATGATTATTCTTCCCAACAAAAAATAATCTCTCAACTACCCACTTTCTATTCATAACAAAAATATAAGAACCTATAAGATCTCTACTTTGTATTCCAAAACTTTTTATTGGTATATTAATTACATTAAGATCATATTTTTTCATAAATAAAGAAAAATTCTTTCCATAGCAATTTTCAGGAAAAGATGTTACAACAAGAATTCGATTTTTTCCCACTTCTTTCGCCAAATTATCCAATTTTACTATTACAGGATAAATACAATTTTCACAATAAGGAAAATCTATTCTATAAATTATCTTACACGAATCATCTTTTAGAGCAAACAAATTTGCATCAACACTATCTTTATCTAATAGTAATACAGAATTACTATAATTAATATTTTTTATCGTACAATAGGCTATATCATCTTTTACTTCAAGATCTTTTTTTACTACTTCATTCAGATCAACACAATAGCTATTCAATTGCATATTTCTAAAAATTAGAAATATATCCAATAAGATAAATATAGATAGTAAAATATACAAAAGTTTATTCATTTTCTTATTTCAAATTTTAGTAAATGGACATAAGGATCTTCAACACTATCACTTGAATATACTCCATAAAGATATTCTCCATTTTCATCCACACAAAAAGAAGACAATATATTATCAAATTGAAAAGCATTCAATGTCGTACCTTCCCAATCAAACTCAATAATAGTAGATTTCAAACCACTCCCATTCAATATATCATCTAAGCTTCTTCCTATTCTCATCAAGTAACAACGATCTGGCGTTCCATATATTTTTGAAAAATAGACTGGATACTTATTTGAAACACCTGAAAAATCCAATGACAATTTAGGCAAAATAGGTTCAGTAAAAAATATTGCTTTTTTCAATTCACCACTCATTGAATAAAAAGAGACTCCATCGAAATGTCTATACCCAAAAGCTATAGTATTTTTATTTTCATTTGCACATATTACTCCTGAATAAATTGATGTCAAATATCTTTTATCTGCTGAAATTTTCGGGTAAAAATCAATCCATTTCAAATCTTTACAATCCTTATTATATAAAAAAATAACCCCTTTGATTCATTTATATTATCCCCAATAATAATATTGTTTTTCACAAAATTTAAATCTTTACCATAGAATAACATTTCATCTAAATACTCTTGTCTAATATTATCTCCATTTTTATCTTCTAGAATATTTTTTATATTTATATACTTATTACAAACCAAATTCATATCAAAAAATACAATTGTATCACTTTGAGGATATTTGGTTGTTACATTATTATATGGAAATGGAAACTGAAAATCACCAGGTCCCTGTCCCTTTTCTCCAAACTTATCAATAAATCTCAAATCCTTTGAATTATAAAGATGGAAAAAAAATGTATCACATTCTGCCTTTAGCAAAACTACAGAATCTGCAATACACATCATATCAAAATAGCAACCTTCATCAATCAAGGATTCTTTTTCTAACTCAATTGTGGTAAAAGAGGGAAAATCAGTAACCTCGTACTTTTTTGAGCAAGATAGTAAAGCAAACAATATCAATAATAATACTATATTTTTCATTAGATTAACAAATAAATACTGTTACCATTTATAGATAACAGTGTATAAGTTTAATTCAATACCTTCTACATTCACCATCACCTGTAGGCCAAATCCTTGCACTAAGGCAATCACCGCAATACAAAGCTATTATACCCTGAGACGATGTTCCAGAAGCAATTTTAGTTCCTGTATAGCATTTCTTATATGAACCTCCAGACTCATTTCTTGCCAAAGATTCAATATTAGCCAACGCCCAAATATCAAATTTATTCATTCGCTGAGATTTTTCAGCAACAAATGTTATATTTACTATAACCAAAACAGAAGCGATAAAAACAAATACTTTTTTCATAACATCGTTTTATTATCCAACCTTACAACGTCCATCACCTTTTTTTACTACTCGATGAACTTTACAGTCACCACACCAAGTAACCTGAGATACAGATGAATTCGTAATCTTATCACCTACAGTGCATACTGTGTAACCATCACCAGAAGACTCATTATGTCCTAAAGCCTCGATCTGTTCAAAAATCAAAACCTCAGGAATATTCTCATAATCATAAATAAAAGAAAAATTAAGAACTGCTATTGCTATGACAACAAGCATTAAAACTTTTTTCATATTATTAATACTTCGGTAAATTTTTACCGAAAAATTAAAAGTTAAACAATAGAACTAGCAAAAGCTGGTTCGAAAACACTAAAGAGGTCATTGAAATGTTGTCAAAAACGAATGGTTAAGCATGAAGAAATGTGCTAACCTGCTGATAATAAAGGTAGAAAGTATTGCATAATTCATTGATTTTTAGTAAATTAGAAGTCTCTCAACTCTTCTGATTATGACTAAAGAAACACTCCTTATGCAATACCAATCCGAGTGCCTATCGGCTCTCAAATCAGTCGTGAATATACACAAACCTTTTGAAAAAACGTTCATGGATGCAATGAAATTATTCATGGCCATCCCTGATCGTATAAACTTCCTCCAATTGGGTAGGTATGGACGTTTTTCGGAACAGACCTACCGTAACCTTTTTGAGCATGAAACTTTCGACTGGTTTGCGTTCAACGGCTCTATCATCAGCAAGCATCTCACAGGTAAAAGAAAAGCCATCGCCATCGATCCTTCCTATATCCCCAAATCAGGCAAGAAGACACCTTGGATAGGTTACTTCTGGTCTGGTTGTGCAGGAGAGTACAAGCGTGGATTGGAAATCATGGGCATCGGTGTCATAGACATCGACAACCATGAATGCATGACTTTAGGTTCCATTCAGACACCGGATTGTAAAACCTTGGATAATATGGACAAGAACCTCGTTGACTGGTACAGCAGCTATCTTATCAGTAGAAAAGACAAGATACAGAGCATATCAAGAACGGTGGTTGCAGACGCATTCTTTTCCAAGGAAACTTTCATAACGCCTATGTGTGAGAACGATTTCCATGTCATCAGCCGCTTTCGGAATGACGTAATCCTGTACTATCCGACATTGGAACAGAAAACAGGAAAACGTGGCCATCCAAAGTGGTTTGACGGAAGAATCGACTTTGCCAATCTGGATCTGACCCGGTGCAAGGAATACGAGGTGAACAAAGGAAAGCTATACGGATTGAGGGTATATGCAAAAGCTCTCAAAAGGTATGTTTCCTTAGCCATCTGGTATCCGATGGACGGGAGGACAGACAAGTGGCAGCTTTACTTCTCTACAGACGATTCGATGGATGGACGGGAGGTTCTGGATTATTACAGAACCAGGTTCCAATTGGAATTTTGCTTTAGAGATGGTAAGCAACATGCAGGAATCACCAACTGTCAGTCAACCGACTTCAGAAAGTTGGACTCCGTTTGGAAAGGATAGCTACTCCGTTTTTGGGCTTATTATTGCAATTCCTCCAACGAACAATTTACCTATATCATAAAAAGGGCTGCATCAAAAGAGTAGATTTGATGCGGCCCTTTACAGGTTTTGTCAGAATTAATAAATATATCTGTATTGTCAATTAGTCCTTAACGGCAATAACCTCAACCTCAACCAAACCATTCTTAGGAAGAGTCTTCACTGCGATAGCCGAACGAGCCGGGAATGTTCCGCTGAACTGAGTCATATAAACCTCATTCATAGCAGCAAAATCGGCCATATCAGCCAAGAATACAGTTGTCTTCACAACATTGTCGATTGTCATACCTGCTTCTTCCAGAATAGCATGTACATTCTTAAATGCCTGAGCTGTCTGCTCCTTCACGCCACCTTCAACAAAAGCACCTGTAGCAGGATCCATACCCAGCTGACCTGAAGCGAACAACATATTTCCTGCAAAAATAGCCTGGCTATACGGGCCAATAGCAGCCGGAGCCTTAGTAGTTGCAATAACTTTTTTCATCGTCTTTGATTCTTTTACGTTAATAATTGTATTATATATATCATGCACTTATGCTTCTGCATTCATGCGCTGACGTACCACCTCATAGATTAGGATAGAAGAGGCAACAGACACGTTGAGCGAACCGATGGTTCCGAACTGCGGGATCTTCACCATCTGATCGCAAATGCGCAGGTTCTCCATCGATACACCGGTATCTTCTGCACCCATCACAATGGCCACCGGACCATCATAACTCACACCAGTATATAGGTCTGAGGCCTTCTCGCTGGCAGCAAACACCTTCACGCCACTGGCCTGCAAAAAGCGAATAGCTTCATTGATACTCTTTTCTTTGCACACCGGAAGCACATGCAGAGCACCTGCTGATGTCTTGACTGCATCGGCATTCACCGTTACACTTCCCTTTGACGGTATCACGATTGCATCCACACCGGCACACTCACAAGTACGTGCAATGGCACCGAAATTACGCACATCAGTCACACCGTCAAGCAAAACGATAAAAGGATTCTTGCCCTGCTCATACACAAACGGAATGATGTCTTCCAACTTCTGATAAGTGACAGCCGACATAAAAGCAATCACACCCTGGTGATTCTTACGAGTAATGCGGTCCAGACGTTCCTGTGGAACACGCTGCACAGGAATCTCACGTCCCTTCAAGACGCCGAACAACTCCTTTGATAATTCACCCTGCAGCTCTCTTTTCACTAAGATCTTGTCAATCTCCTTATCGGCCTGAATCGCCTCAATCACGGCACGAATGCCAAATATCATTTCATTTTCTCTCATATCGTGTTTTTATCTATCTTTCTTATTTTCCAACAAATCGCGAGCATTCGCCATCGAAGCCTCGGTCAAGGTTGCCCCACTCAACATACGCGCCACCTCGCTGACACGCTCTTCTTTCGTCAAATGTTTAATACGCGTAAGCGTACGCTCCTCTTGATCCTCTTTATATACATAATAATGCTCACTGCCTTTAGCAGCAATCTGAGGAAGGTGAGAGATGGTTAACACCTGCATCTTCTGACCCAGATCCTGCATGATATCGCCCATTTTATCTGCAATATCGCCTGACACACCCGTATCCACCTCATCAAAAATGATCGTTGGCAAAGCGGTAAATCCGGCAATCATCGCTTTGATGCACAACATCAATCGAGAGATCTCACCACCAGATGCGGTCTGCGAAACGGGTTGTAAATCTCCACTCTTATTGGCAGAGAAAAGGAAGTTAATATCATCAATACCATCCATTCCCGGCTCCTCACGCCGTTCCATATTCACCTCGAAACGGGTGTTGGGCATACCCAGTGGCATAATCATCTGAACCAGTTGTTTCGCCATCTTGTCGGCCGCAGCTCTGCGTTGAGTACTCAACACTGCGGCCTGTTGCAACAACTCCTGATGAGAAGCCTCGAGTTGTTTCTTCAACTGATCGATCTGCTCATCAAACGAGTCAATCTCTGTCAGCTGAGAGGCATAGTGTTCTTGCAAAGCCAATAGCTTATCCACGCTATCCACCCGATGTTTCTGTTGCAACGAATAGATCACATTCAGTCGCTCATTCACCCAATCCATCCGCTCGGGATTGTATTCAATATCATCTTTCATCGAATCGGCCTCGGATGCCAGATCTTTCAGATCAATATAGGCAGAGCGCAACCGTTCTGCTATCTCTTTAGCACGAGGAAAATAACGGTCCAGATTCTCAACAGTCGATAGAGCCTCTTTGATCAGCTGCACCGAACCTTCCTGTTCTTCTCCGTCGAGCAGGGAATACACCTTATAAAGAGAACCCTTGATCTCCTCGGCATGGGTCAGTGTCTCTTGTTCCTGTTCCAGTTCCTCCTGTTCACCGGATTGCAACTGCGCCTCGGCCAGTTGTTCCAGCTGGAAGCGGAAATAATCCTCCTCCTGCTTACTCTTGGCAGACCGTTCAATCAAATCGGCCAATTCACGCTTCAGCGACTGATAGTGAGAATACTCCTTGCGATAGAGAATCAACAGAATCTCATTCTCGGCCATCACATCGAGCACCTTCAGCTGAAAACGGTTATCACTCAACAGCAAGTTCTGATGCTGTGAATGGATATCTATCAACTTGCCACCCAGCTCCTTTACCACCGTCAGCGGTACAGGCGAGTCATTGACAAACGCCCTCGACTTGCCCGAAGCATACAGTTCACGCCTTAGAATGCAGCTATCGGCATCAAACTCCAGGTCATGATCCAAGAAGAAGGGTTCCAGCTGATACTTGGAAATATCAAACACTGCCTCAATCACACACTTATCAGCCCCTTTCTGAATACTCTTACCATCGGCCCGTTGTCCCAATACTAGCGACAAAGCACCCAATATGATAGACTTTCCGGCACCCGTCTCGCCTGTAATCACAGAAAAGCCCTTGTCAAAACGGATATCCAGGCTGTCTATCAGCACAAAGTTTTGTATATATAACGATTTCAGCATCTCACTTCCATCCTAATAGTCCTACTTCTTTAAAGGCTCCAATCGATTGCCGGCCGTAGGGAACAAGCCAAACAGCCGTTTATATCCCTCCTGCTTCTCCTGGGCCGTTGCCTTCGAATAGATACTCACTACCTCGTCCAGTTTGGCATCGGTAAACATCTGCAGCAACACCGATGTAGGTCGGGCACTCTTCAGCTTCTCCAAAGCCGGCAGCGCACCTATAATAGTTGTACGCGCACGATCAGGATTGGCAGCCATCTCGTCCAAACCCTTCAGGTGATAGGTGTACCACATCTGACGGAAGTCCGCACCTGCATTCTCGGTCAGAGCCGTGATTACGGCATGACGATTCTGATTGCTTTCAAACGCCTTCCAACCCGGCCAAGCCACCTGCGACTGCGCCAGGCTCACTATCTGCTGAGCTTGCTGAAAATAGGGACTGCCACCTTCCGGAGCAAAACTATCAAAATCGAGTCCCAGTATGAGATAAACATAGAAAACCAAGGTGGCTGTCAGATTGCTTTCCAGCGTATTACCGGTGAACTCCAACGGCTCAAACTCCACGTAGTCGAAATCGAGCTGCTTGTCGCGGAAGTTCAGCAATGTTGTGGTGTAGCTTGAGTTATAAACCGGACGGTTCGACTGCACCTGAAGCTCGCCTTTGAAGCTATTGTCCGACACAACCTCGTTGACTATAATCGTGAACGAACAGTTTATCCGCTCATTGATACCAAAGGTCGCATCGGTCCAACGACGATTGTTTAGAAACTCCGTCAAAGCCGTCTGCAATGTATTAAACACCTGCTTATTGGTTGCCTGCACCTTATCACTGTTGATAGTCACCTTTGCATTCAGTTCATACATACTGCCTGCCCGCTGGGCGGAAACCATCCACGGTAAAACCAGTGCCACACACACCAACACCAACCACCTTTTCATATTTCTCATAACAAAAATGTTGCCAATTTATTTACAATATCTGCAGCCACCTCCTGTTTGCTCTTCAGCGGAAATGACTCGACACTGCCCTTCCGGTCGATCAGCGTCACCTTATTGGTGTCACAACGGAATCCGGCACCGGCATCACGCAGCGAGTTCAACACGATAAAGTCGAAGTTCTTACGCTCCAACTTGCCCTGTGCATTCGCTGCCTCATCATTGGTTTCGAGGGCAAAGCCCACCAATACCTGTCCTTCCCGTTTGATACTTCCCAACAAAGCTGCAATATCGGGATTCGGCACCAGACGAAGTGTCATATCACCGGTCTTCTCTCGCTTGATCTTTTCCTCTACCTGCACGTCGGGACGATAATCGGCCACTGCAGCACACAAGATAGCGCCATCACTCTCGGGATAATACATCAATGCCATCTCTTGCATCTCACGGGCAGACTCCACATCGATCCGCTGAATACGAGGATGATGTGTCTTCAACGCTACCGGACCGGCAATCAAAGTCACCTCCGCACCACGGGCTGCACAAGCCTCAGCCAAGGCAAATCCCATCTTGCCGGAAGAATAGTTGCCTATAAAACGTACGGGATCAATCTTTTCATACGTAGGACCGGCTGTTATAACAATTTTTTTATCCTTTAAATCTTCCTTAGCAGCAAAGAACTCCTCCAACACAGCGATAATCTTGTCCGGCTCTTCCATGCGACCCTTGCCCACCAAGTGGCTGGCCAACTCGCCCTCGCCCGGCTCAATGATGCGGTTACCAAACGAACGCAAACGATCCAGGTTTTGCTGCGTAGAAGGATGAGCAAACATATCCAGATCCATGGCCGGAGCCACAAATACCGGAGCCTTGCACGACAGATAGGAGGTTACCAGCATATTGTCGGCAATGCCATGCGCCATCTTACCAATGGTTGAAGCCGTTGCCGGAGCAATCAGCATCACATCGGCCCACAGCCCTAAGTCAACATGACTGTTCCATGTGCCGTCGCGATTTGAGAAAAACTCACTGATCACCGGGTGACTACTCAAGGTAGCCAATGTCAACGGCGTGATAAATTCCTTACCGGAAGGAGTGATAACGACCTGCACCTCTGCCCCTTTCTTCACCAGCCCACGAATGATATAGGTCGCTTTATAAGCAGCGATGCTGCCCGTTATCCCCAAAATAATATGTTTTCCTTTCAACATACAGTTCTTTTATTACAGACGCAAAGCCATGATTTCACGAGCCACGCGAGAGTCGATGTTATGGTGTTCGCCCAGATGCCATCCCTGCTCATCAATCGGAGCGGCCAGCATCTCCAGATCCTTCTCGGCAATACCACATTCACCCAGGCGAGTCTTCAGACCCATCTGACGGAAAAACTCCTCACATGCCACGATAGTCTGGCGGGCACGTTCCTCTTCAGAACCTTCCACAATACCAAACACAACCTCGCCCATACGAGCCATCTTGGCCTGCTTCTCCTTAAACATATAAGTCATGACACCCGGCAACAGAATTGCCAAAGTCTGTGCATGATCCAATCCAAAACGGGCTGTCAGTGAATAGCCCATGCGGTGTGATGACCAATCCTGCGGAACGCCCTGTCCAATCCACACATTCAGTGCATTGGTTGCGGCCCACATCAGATTGGCACGGATATCATAATCACGAGGCTGAGCCAACACCTTCAAACCCTCGTCATGAATCACCTTCATCAACCCTTCGGCAAAGGCATCCTGCACCTTCGCATTCACCGGATAGGTCAAATATTGTTCAACGACATGAATAAACGAGTCCACCACTCCATTAGCCACCTGACGCGCCGGCAGTGAATAGGTCACCTCCGGATCCAATATGGCAAACTTCGGGAACACCAGTGGAGTCGCGAAATTGAGTTTCTGACAAGTCTCGGCACGAGAGATCACCGAACGCTCATTCATCTCAGAACCTGTAGCCGCCAAGGTCAGCACAACAGCCAAAGGCAATGCCTGCTTAGCTTGCGCTCCCTTCGACAAGATATCCCAAGGATCACCCTCGAAGAAGGTGGCCACAGCCATAAACTTCGTTGCGTCAATCACCGATCCGCCACCCACAGCAAGCAGATAATTGATACCCTCACGGCGAATCACGTCCACCGCCTTCATACAGGTCTCGTAGTGCGGATTTGCCTCAATACCACCAAATTCGGTCACAGCAAAACCTGCCAATGCCTCCTTCACCTGCTCATAGATACCGTTTCGCTTTATACTACCACCGCCATACACCATCATCACCTTGCTATCAGCCGGGATCAGTTGAGACAAACGGGCGATTGTTCCCTTACCAAAAACAACCTTTACGGGGTTTCCAAACTCAAAATTATTCATAATCGTATTATCTTTATCGTTAATCTTTTTATTTCACCTGAAACTTTGCAGTCTTCAGTTTGTATTCCTTATAAATCTTATCCAGCTGATGCTTGGTGTCTTGTGTAAAATCGCTCTTCTGCATCCAGTCATAGAAGCTAGGATCCTTATCAAACACATCCACTACACGACGGCCCTTATACTTACCGAAGTTCACCACCGGTTCACCTTTCTCGTTATAAACCATGCGGCCCGCAAAGTCCACATTATTATTGAAGCTCGAAAACTCCGACAAGAAATTGACATCATTCTTCAACACTTCCGGATAACGATCCAACTGCGCCTTCAGCACCTCGTAGGTGGCCATGGTATCAGCCGAAGCGGTATGCGCATTCGACAGATCCTTGTCACAGTAGAACTTATAGGCAGCCGACAGTGTACGCTGTTCCATCTTGTGATAGATGGTCTGCACATCCACAAACTTACGGCGGCTCAAATCAATATCCACATCCGCACGCAAGAACTCTTCGGCCAGCAGCGGAATGTCAAAACGGTTCGAGTTGAAGCCGGCCAAGTCACATCCCTTAATCTCCGCAGCCAACGATTTGGCAATCTGCTTAAAGGTGGGACAATTCTTCACATCTTCATCGGTGATGCCATGGATGGCTGTCGATTCGGCCGGAATAGGCATCTCCGGATTCACACGCATTGTCTTAGTCTCCTCCTTGCCGTTCGGATAGACCTTTACATAGGAAATCTCAACAATACGGTCTTTGGCTATATTCAATCCCGTTGCCTCCAGATCAAAGAAGACCAGCGGGTTTCTCAAATTCAATTGCATTACAAATTACTTAATCATTCAACATCATAGGCATCAGCAACATCAGCAGATCTTCCTCCTCTTCGTTCTCAGACGGAACAATCAGTCCTGCACGAGACGGATCGGCCAACTCCAGAATCACATCAGTCGAATTGATAGTACCCAAAATCTCAATCAGATAAGTTGCCTTGAAACCGATACTCAGCTCTGCACCATCAAACTGACAAGCGATATGCTCTTCCGCCGAAGTAGAGAAGTCGATATCCTGAGCCGAAACGACCATCTCACTGCTTCTCAGATGCAACTTCACCAAGCTGCTGGCCTGGTTAGAAAAGACCGACACACGCTTCAGTGCATTCAGGAACGACAAACGGTCGATTGTCACCTTAAAAGGATTGGACTTCGGAATCGCCGCATTATAGTTGGGATAACGGCCCTCGATCAGTCGGCACACCATCTCAAAACTACTGCAGGTCACATAGGCGTTGTTCTCATCAAAACGGATTACCACCATACCCGACTCCTTCGGCAACAGATTCTTCAACAGGTTGGCCGGCTTCTTCGGCAAAATGAAAGAGGCACGTTCAGGCGATTTCACCGACAGACAGCACAGACGCACCAACTTATGACCATCCGATGCCACAAAAGTAAGATCCTCCTGATGGATGTCAAAGAAGACACCATTCATCACCGGTCTCAGCTCATCATCGGCTGTAGCAAACAGCGAACGGTTCACACCGTTCAGCAACAACTGTGCATCCATCGAGATCGACACTGCGTGATCGCTCAGCGGCTTCTGCTGCGGATAGGCATCACCCTTCTGCCCGATAAAGTTGTATTTACCATTCTGGAAGTGAATAAATATCTCCAGATTATCATCGTTGATATCAAAAGTCAGCGGCTGTTCCGGCAATTCCTTCAGCGGATCAAGAAGAATCTTGGCAGAGACAGCAAACAGACCGGCACCCTGTGCATTCATTACATCCACCGAAGTCACCAATCGAGTCTCCGCATCAGCAGCGGTAACAGTCAACCGGTTTCCCTCCAGCTGAAACAGAAAATTATCAAGTATCGGTAACGAATTCTTTGAGGCAATCACCTTACTGATAGCCTGCAACCGAGACAGCAACACAGTGCTGGACACATCAAATCTCATAATATATCTAGTTTATATTTTCTTCTTATATTAATGAACAAAAATAAGAAAATATTTGAGGATTGCCATAGAAAAGGCTATACTTTTAAAGCCATAAAAAAAGCCTCTTACCCGTTGTGGGCAAGAGGCTCTCTTATACGTTTATATACGCTTTATTTATTTAGCGAAATAATCTTTTACAGCTTCGTTAGGAACCATTTCTTCCTGAAAGATGTAAGCACCAGTTTTCGGAGACTTAACCATCTTAATTACTTTTGAGAAGGTACGACCGTCACCTTTCTTAAATGTTGCAACTGCTTTTTTTGCCATTGTTTAAATCTCCTATTACTTAATTTCTTTGTGTAAAGTCATCTTCTTCAAAATCGGGTTGTATTTCATCAACTCCAATCTCTGAGTAGTATTCTTTCTATTCTTGGTAGTAATATATCTAGAAGTACCCGGCATACCACTATCCTTATGTTCTGTACATTCCAGAATAACCTGAACTCTGTTACCTTTTGCTTTCTTTGCCATTTCTATATCTCCTCCAAATTAAGCGTTTAAATAACCTTTTTCAGCTGCTCTCTTGATAGCCGCATCCAAACCAAGTTTGTTAATTGTGCGCAAGCCTGCGGCTGAAATATTCAGGCTAACCCAACAGTCCTGTTCTACCCAATAGAACTTCTTTGTAAACAAGTTAACATCAAACTTACGTTTCGTTCTTCTCTTAGAGTGAGAAACGTTGTTGCCAACCATTGCTTTTTTTCCGGTAATTTGACAAATTTTAGACATCTCGTATCTTATTTTTATATTACATGTAATAATTCAAAACTTAACTCTCTCCAATCAGGGCGCAAAGTAACGCATAATATCTGAATCATGCAAATTTTGAACCCTGTAAATGCACGACAATCTTCACATTCTGAACTAGCATCACGAACAGAAGCAAAGCTAGATTAGTAACTGTTTATCCGTTACGGGGCGCAAAGATATATAAAAATATTCAATCTTCATACAAAAACAACCTAAAAAACACGTTTGCAGATCTTTTTTATCCACGTTTTTATCCACGCGCCGGTCCTATTTAGTCGCCCCTTGGCTTCCCTTGTCTCTACAATCAGGGCAACGGTTCCTTAATCTTATCTAAGACCGTAATCTCCTTGCCCAACTGCACCTCAATAAGTGTCAGCTCCTGCAGAGCAAAAACAGTATGTTTGCATCCTGCCGGCAGATCTATGACATCTCCTGGACGGACAATACGCTCCACGCCGTCGAGAGTGACGCGTCCTTCGCCTGAAAGAACGGTCCATACTTCGTTACGATGCTCATGGCGATGGTAATTCATGCTATGGCCGGCATTCAGCTTCACCTTGATAGTGAGGCTATCGTGCTCCACATCGAGCACCTGATAGCTGCCCCACGACTTCTCGGCAAACATAATCTGCTGCTCGATTCCATCAACGTAGGGCTTGATGTAGCCCGAACGCTCCTTGTCGGTGATTAGGATACCATCGGCCGAAGCTGCCACAATCAGCTCTTTGACGCCCATGCAGAGAAGCGGAACGTTCAGTTCGTTCACCACATGCAAGTCGTTGCAATGGTCGTCGGTCAACACCTTTCCCAAATAGGGCTCATCCATCGCTTCAATGAGCGTATTCCATGTTCCCAAATCTTTCCACTGTCCGGCAAAGCGCATTACGGCAATGTCCTTTTCATGCTCCACCACAGCATAATCGAAGCTGATCTTGGGCAGTGTTTCATATTTATTATAGAGGTCTTGATAGTCGGCAAACTCTATCAGTTCATGAGCACGCTTCAAGAGATATCCCAACTTATAGGCAAAAACACCTCCGTTCCAAAGTGCACCTTCGCTGATATAGGCTTTTGCCACATCGGCAGAGGGTTTCTCCTTGAAGGTCTTCACCGGACTGACCGCATCGTCGGTGATAGGCAGAATATAGCCATACTTCTCGCTGGGATAAGTAGGCTCGATACCCATCAACGAGAGATTGGCGATTCCTTTATCGGCCAGAGCAGACAACTTCTTCAGTGCTTCAAAGTAACTGTCATCTACGTAGGGATCGACCGGACACACAACAACCGGCTCCTTCTCGCTAACGCCCAACACATCATGCAGATAAGCCGTAGCTAAGGCAATAGCCGGAAAGGTATCGCGGCGACAAGGCTCCACACACACGCCTACCTGACCGTTCAACTGATTATGGATGGCCGAAACCTGACTTTTGGAAGTGGCAATCGTTACCGTTGCTTCTGTATCTACCGACTTGATCTGGCGATAGACACGCTGTAACATCGACTCATAATCGCCCGATGCTGTTTTGAAGATCTTGATAAATTGTTTGGAACGCACGTCATTGCTCAACGGCCAAAGGCGCTTTCCTGAACCTCCTGAAAGCAATATAATCTGCATAATTCATGATTGTTTAATGGATACACGTGTGAACTGTTCAAAATAAGCGAACTTATTTTTCCTTCTCATTGGGGTTATTAATATATTACTCATATTCCCCGCCACGGCGGATTGTCACAAGTATGAAATTCATCGGATATGATATACCGGTTAATATCTCCCCCATTGATATTGCAAAGGTACCAAAAAATAGAACCCCTCCAATTATTTGAGGACAAATAAATGGAGGAGCTCCAAGCGTCTTTAAAGTGCGCCATAATTAGTAAAATGCAACACTGCAGTTTGCAATTATGGCGTACCGCTTATAATTAGATCAAGAACGTTGCCACCAATGCCAAAATAGCATAGAACTCAGGAAGAGCAGCGTAGATCATTGTATTAGTCTGAACATCGTGACCCTGAGACATACCTACGATACCGTTGGCACACAACTGACCCTGACGGATAGCAGAAATAAGGAATACAATTCCAACGCAAGCGCCCATGATAAACTTAGAAATCGCATTATCCGGAGTGATTGTACCTGCAGTCATAAATGCCACAAAGCCATAAAGACCTTGAGAAGCGGGCATCGCAGAAAGAATCATATAACCAGCAGATTTACCCGGTTCTTTCTTTAATGCACCTTCTGCTGCATTCGCTGCAATTGTTGTACCATAGCAACTGCCAATTCCCGCAAGGGCCAACATAAGTCCTAAGCCCAAATAACCTAATAATAGAGTTATGTCCATAATGATAAAAATTTAAATTGTTATTAATTTATTTCTTTGTTTCTGTATTTTGGAGCGATGAAAAAGGTTTGTAAGAGATGCCTCTGCCATCGTAACCTGAGTTTTTAAAATATTCGACGAATGTCAAACGTATTGAATGCACATAAGCACTTAAGCACGACAGTGCAATATTCAGTGTGTGACCGAATACAAATATCAATCCGCCTGCAATCCAGCCCGGGATGCCCCACATGAAATCGGACAAGCCGCTTTGTGTCTGCATGCCCAAATCGTTAAACACGCCGCCCAGCAATCCTCCGGCCAAGCCCAAGGCATAGAGACGAAGGTAAGACAGCAAATCGCCAAGCAGACCCGTTGCCATGTTGTATGTAGCCCAAAGTCCGGCGCCCACATTCATAAAGACATTGCGATGCAAGTCGTTCAGCAAGAAGATTCCTACCGCAGATATGCCACCAATCACATAATAGGCCATTGTAGCCACGTCTGTCGGGATCACCTGCAAGAAGTTCAATGTGGCAACACTGACTGAGCCACCGACCATCAACAACCATCCCCAATCAGCAAGAGAGTTCTTAAAGCCATAACGAGCGGTCGAACAAATAGCCTTGACCGTCATAGCAAAACAGATATGGATCATACCGACAACCAATGCAAGAATCATGGTCTGATAATACATCTTTCCACCGATTTCAACCTTTCCACCGATCATAAAGCGCTTCCACTCCTGAGGAATATCAATGCTAAGCAAATCCACTCCGAAGAATGTTCCCAGAACCGCACCGACCACGGTGGCAGCAACGCCTAATGTGATAAGCAGGTTCATCATGCCCGCCATCGATTTGCTCACTTTCGTCTTCAAGAAGAAGCCAAAGAGAACTAAAAACAATCCATATCCGGCATCGCCCAAACACAGGCCAAAAAACAACGCATAGAAAGGTGCCAATAGCGGTGTCGGGTCAAATTCGCCATAGTCGGGCAAACCATACATACGAGTCAATGTCTCGAACCAGCCCGTCACACGATTGTTCTTGAGCTTGATAGGTGCATTATCTTCTTTCTCGGCAGCACGCTCTTCGTAATAGACGTTGCTCTGATCGAGCATGGCACGCACCTCGGCATCGTTTTCAACGGGCACCCAGCCTTCGAGCATCACCAATGAACCATCGGCCATCTTCTCGCCGCCCAAACGTACCTGCAAGAGATCGATCTCGCCCGTCAGATCGCATAAAGCCTGTTCCACTACCGGCAGTCCGGCAGCACAGAAGCGGCTCAGCTCCTCTTTCTGCTGTTGTATCTGTTGTTGTAGTGCTTCGCGCTGATGCTGCATCTCCGAGAGACTCTGTTGAGGCAGACGGATTACTTCGGCTTCCAGTTCAACCGGTTGGGGATGAACGGTCACGAAGAAGCACTGACCCATTTTCTTGGCAATAACGGTCGCATGATAGGCCTCGACCCACTCCTCTTCGAAAGAGCGATCGGGACAGGCGAAGAACTGAACCAGCCAGCCGTTTTCGCGCAGCTTGGCAATCAGACTCCAGTCAAACTCGCCCCAAATCTCCATTTGGGCAATCTCTTTGTCCAACAGAGGAAGTTGCTTCTGCAACTCTTGCAACGCCTGCTGATGCTCGTGATAGCCGGCCACCAGCTGATCGATTGTCCGACCCGAACGGGCCGCAACGGGCTGTTCGGTCAATGCACCGAGTGAGCTCATCTCGCGCTGCAGTTCGCGATAGGAAGCATGTTTCTGCAACAGAGCCTGCACGCGCTCATCGACTTCGCCGGTCTGACGAATCTCGACATGCACCACGCCCAATGCACGCAGTTTTTCCAAAAAGGCATCATATTCCTTATGATAGATAAGGAACGAGAGCTTGTTCATCTTTGAAATCATACCGCAACACCCTCCATTTCTTCTTTAGCTTTCCGTTTTTCCTGATTAGCACGCATGATCTTCTGTGACGACTTGGAAAGACTCTCTTCGTCTTCCATAAATCGTTTCACCTTGCGGATCGCATCCTTATAGCCCGGAATCTGAACCTTCTCAAACAGGTTCACCTTCTGAGTGGTCTTCTTACGGGCATGTTCCAGCAACTCCAGCTTCATACTTGAGAATTCAGCCTCGATACCGGTGCGGGCCAGCTTCTTCAACAGCTCGATGCCGTCGGTAAACCAGGCCGGTGTATTGAACAGACTATAGTAGCCAATCTCAAACTCGATGTTATCGAGCAGAGGCACCACTACGCCTGCAATCTTCCGTGTCGAGAGCGACACATCCTTCACCTTGATCAGCTCAGGATTGAACTCGTTCCACAAAGCCACCATATTCTCGTAGCTCTGAATCTCATTTTCAAGCTGAAGTTCCAATTGATTCACTTCGTCTTTGGTGCGCTTCACCTCGATACGCAGCGCACTCTCCTTGCTCTTGATGGTAGGCAGCGAGCGCTCACGCATCTTCAGCTGCTTCTCCAGTTGCTGAAGTGATGTCTTGTTATATTGAAACTTTATAGCCATTCTTTATCTCCTTTGTTTGTGAAGATTCCTCTCCTATTCCTTCCAATATTTATCAACCAAAGCCTGCTTGATATTTACTTCGGCAGGCTTGAAATACTTGCCGAACAAACCCCAAGCCACATCCAACATCTCGGTTGTATTGAGGTTGACGTCGATTGCCAACAGTTTGGATGAATAGTCTTTCGCAAAGGCCAACGCACGGTTGTCGTAGTCGGTCAGGTCGAAACCGTTCTCCAGCTTGGTCTTGGCATTGGCGGCATCGGCATACAAGCGTACAGCGGCATTCATCACCTGCGGATGGTCTTCACGGGTCTTCTTGCCGGTTACGAGCTGTTTCAGACGAGACAAGCTTCGGAACGGGTCAACGATAACCTTACCCACATCGCTGTCGCGGCGCAAATAGAGCTGACCTTCTGTGATGTAACCGGTGTTATCAGGCACGGCGTGTGTGATATCGCCACCCGACAATGTGGTTACCGCAATGATGGTGATAGATCCGCCGGCCGGGAACTGCACCGCCTTTTCGTAGATCTTGGCCAAGTCTGAATACAACGAACCCGGCATAGAGTCTTTTGACGGAATTTGGTCCATACGGTTAGATACGATGGCCAAGGCATCGGCATAGTTGGTCATGTCGGTCAACAACACCAGCACCTTCTCGTTTTTCTGCACTGCGAAGTATTCAGCAGCACACAAGGCCATATCCGGAATCAGGATACGCTCCACCGAAGGGTCTTCGGTTGTATTGATGAAGCTGACGATACGGTCGAGCGCACCGGCATTGCTAAATGTGTTCTTAAAGAAAAGGTAGTCGTCGTTGGTCATACCCATACCACCCAAGATAATCTTGTCAGACTGAGCACGCAGGGCCACCATGGCCATTACCTGGTTGAAAGGCTGGTCGGGGTCGGCGAAGAAGGGAATCTTCTGGCCGGTCACCAAGGTGTTGTTCAAGTCGATACCGGCAATACCGGTAGCAATCAGCTCAGAAGGCTGCTGACGACGCACGGGGTTTACCGAGGGGCCACCAATCTCCACCTCTTTGCCTTCGGGCACCGGACCGCCATCGATCGGGTCGCCATAGGCATTGAAGAAACGGCCGGCCAGCTGATCGCCCACCTTCAAGGTAGGAGCCTTTCCCATAAACACCACTTCGGCATTCGTGCGAATACCTTCTGTTCCGGAGAAGACCTGCAGCGTCACTTCGTCGCCCATAATCTTCACCACCTGAGCCAGCTTGCCATCAACCGAAGCCAACTCATCATAACCCACACCTGACGCTTTCAACGAACAGGTTGCTTTTGTAATCTGGGTAATCTTTGTATATATCTTTTGAAATGCTTTTGTTGCCATAATTTCGTTTTTAATAGACCATTAGCTATTCCTTCACGGCACGTTCAGCAACCAGAGCATCCAGCTCGGCGTTGAACTTCTTGAAGTTTTCGCTCTCATACTCCGAGTAGTTCATCTGCTTGAACAGGTTGATCATTTTCTTGAAGTATTCCATTACCTCAAGGAAGGTCTCGAACCGGAATTCGGTGTGACAGATATTCACCACCTTGTCCAACATAAATTCCTGACGGGCCAACGGAGTCACGGCATCAATCGCGTCGAAGGCATCCTGTTGCAGGATGACGAAGTCGATCAATTCAGACTTCCAGAAGGTTACGTGATATTCTACCGGCACACCGTCGTCACCCAGGATATTGATCTGTTCGGCAATCTCCTTACCACGCAACATACGGGTCTTCACCTCGTTGACCTTCTCGATCCATGAGGGCGAGATATGCTTGGCAATGTATTCCTGGAATTCGGGATATTCCAAATATTTAGAGTAACTGTCAATCGGGTTCACCGCCGGATAACGCTTGCGGTCGGCACGCTCCTGCTCCAAGGCATAGAAACAGCGGGCCACCTTCTTGGTGTTTTCGGTCACCGGCTCCTTCAAGTTACCACCGGCCGGAGACACCGTACCGATAAAGGTAACAGATCCGGTTGCTCCGTTATTCAGATGAACGAAACCGGCACGTGCATAGAAGTTGGCCACGATAGCAGACAAATCCATCGGGAAGGCATCAGGTCCGGGAAGCTCTTCCAAACGGTTCGACATCTCACGCAAAGCCTGTGCCCAACGAGAAGTTGAGTCGGCCATCAGCAACACCTTCAGCCCCATGCTTCGGTAATATTCGGCAATGGTCATGGCGGTATAGACAGAGGCTTCACGGGCAGCCACCGGCATGTTTGACGTATTGGCGATGATGATGGTACGCTCCATCAGCTTGCGGCCTGTATGCGGGTCAACCAGTTCGGGAAACTCGGTAAAGATCTCCACAACCTCGTTGGCACGTTCACCACAGGCAGCGATAATCACGATATCGGCTTCGGCCTGTTTTGAGATGGCATGCTGAAGCACCGTCTTGCCGGTACCAAACGGGCCGGGGATAAATCCGGTACCGCCCTCAACAATCGGGTTGATGGTATCGATGGTACGTACACCGGTCTCCAACAATTTGAATGGACGCGGTTTTTCTTTATAACAGGTGATGGCACGCTTCACCGGCCACTTCTGTATCATGGTCACCGGTGTTTCCTGTCCGGCTTCGTCAACAATCACAGCGATGGTTTCATGCACCGTGTAGGCACCGGCAGCAGCCAACGACTTAATGGTATAAATGCCCTGCAAAGTGAAGGGAACCATAATCTTATGCGGCTGGAAGTTTTCATCCACCTCGCCCAGCCAGTCTCCGGCAGCCACCTTGTCGCCCACCTTTGCCAACGGCTTGAAGTCCCATTTCTTTTCACTATCCAAGGGGAATGTATATTCACCTCTCTTCAGGAAGACACCCTCCATTTTGTCGAGGTCGTTTTGCAGACCGTCGTAGTTGCGTGAAAGCATACCCGGTCCTAAAGTAACCTCCAACATGTGTCCCTGAAACTCAGCTTCGTCACCCACACGCATACCACGTGTGCTCTCGAACACCTGCACAAAGGCATTCTTTCCTATCACCTTGATAACCTCCGACATCAGCTTGACGCCTCCGACGGAAATATAACAGATTTCATTCTGAGAAACCGGTCCGTCCACCTCAACGGTCACCAGGTTGGACACGATTCCTTTTACAATTCCTTTCGTAGCCATAACTATCTATTATTGTTTCTTTTAAATTCATCCAAGGCATTTACACTGCCCTTCTTCATTGCACCGACAATCTGGCGGAAGGTCTTTTCGCCGGTGGCTTTGTCGAGTGTTACCCAACGTTCGATCATCTCCAGCTTGAGCATATAGGCGAATACACACTCGATGTCAAACACCTTGAAGAGTGTATTATCGTCGAGCCATTTCCACTTGAGAAGGTCTTTTTTCTTCTCGCGTACGCTCAGGTCTTGCTCCTCCACGATGCGCTGTAGCTCAGGCAGATAATCGACAATCTCGTCCAAGCCAAAGTCGCGTGCATTCGATGAGAGGATGCTGCGTGCCACCTGGTTATCGCCTACAATATAGTCTGCTTTATCCAATCCATACTTGCGACAGGTAAAAGCAGTCAAAATATTATTGATATTCAGATTCAATTCATACCACTGGGTCACAAAGCGATTGCCACATTTCATGGCATAATCATAGTAGAGGGCTGATAGGCGGTCTTCCCATGGAATGTTTTTCTGCTCGTTCTTATCGCTGCACAACTCCTCTTCTACATAGGTGCGGATAAAAGCGGCGATATAGGGAGGCAGCTGTTTGTTTTGGGGTAATTTCTCTTCATTATCAATGGCATATTTCAAAGCCTGCATATACTGCTCATAGGCTTCGATCCGAATGGAGCCCTTGGGATCCGGTCGAAACTCCGGATTGTTCAGATAGGCAAACAGATTCTTGTTGTCGAACTTCAAAAAGAAGAGATCGATCAGCTTCTTGTCGCTACGCGAAAGCATGCCGTCAATCTCGTCGCGAAACTCGGCAACGGAATAAACCAGTTTGCTGTCATCAAGGGCAATGGTAGGGAGTCCGGCTATTAAGTAATAATATTTACTCATAATCAGAACAACATTTCTACCAACTGTGGACGCAAGAAGTCCTTGAAGAATGCAACGAACTCCTCTTCACCAAAGGTAATCTTATAGGAACCATCGGCCGGAACGATCGTAAACGCAGCCTCTCTGCCATTCACTTTCTCTATCTTGATACCCTTGTTCAACAGTTCTTTTGCATTGCTCTGGAAGTAGTTTGTCAGTGCTTCGGCATCGGCTGTCTGAATCACCAGACCTTCGTTCTTGGCCCATGTCTTAGCCATCTCAAGAATCATCTTCTGCATGAAGTTTTTGTCCGAAACAACCGCTTTCACGTTGGCAGATGTGATTTCACCGGTGATCAGATTGGTCACTTCACTCTTCAAGACCTCTACTGATTGGGCAGCAAACAGCTTCAACTCGGCTTCGGTGTTCTTTTTCAACTCGGCAGCCTGTTTTTCTGCAGCGGCAACAATAGCCTTTGCCTCTGCTTCAGCTTCTGCCAGAAGAGCCTGTTTGCGTTCATTTGCTTCAGCAATGATTCGTCCTGCTTCTTCATTTCCTTTCTCTACTCCTTCGCGGTAGATCTTATC
Source organism: uncultured Parabacteroides sp. (assembly GCA_934725305.1). Taxonomy (GTDB): domain Bacteria; phylum Bacteroidota; class Bacteroidia; order Bacteroidales; family Tannerellaceae; genus Parabacteroides. The sequence goes on from CAKVBA010000005.1 coordinate 22,454, forward strand.
AGTCAGTTCCTGAATCTTTGTATCCATTATTTTCTATATTTTTAGTTGTAATTCCTTTTTTCAGCAACTCTTTTTTAAAATCGTTGTCTTTATCTGATAACAATATCTGCGCCCCAAAGTTACTTTTTTTTTTGACTTAACCTATTTAAAGGGCAAAAATTCCTTAAAAATAAGACATCCTAAGTCGAAGTATTTAATCCTCAGCACTTAATTTTTAAGCTATCCGCCATTTATCCAGAGGGCGCTGCCCTCTGGGTGATAGAGTGTTATTGCCCTCTCTCAACACTTTTAGACGAACCGTTCTTCTTGAATTTCTCCATTTCTGCCCGGCTTCGGCTGGAAGTCACCAGATAGACGCCTCCGAAAATAAGGAGTACGGCTATCATTTTGATTTCACTGAATGTATCCAAGCCCAGATATACAGCGACAATGCAGGCCACCACCGGCTGGATATAATTGTACATACCGGCCACAGTAGGACGAAGTTTCTTCTGTCCTATCACTATCAGCATGTAGCTGATGAAAGTGGCTCCAACCACAATAAGCAGCAACCCACCGATTTCTCTCGCTTGCAAACTGCTCCAATGGGCGTTCATCAAGTCATGGGCAGAGAATGGAAGGATGCAGATAAAAGCATACGTAAACATCCATTTCATCAAGGTGATCAAGGAATATTTGTTCACGAAATTCTTATAAAACACGATATAGAAGGCATAACAGAACTGGGCAAACAAGATCAGCAAATCTCCCCAAATGGCTGTATCGCTCTGAGCCGCAGATGCGGAAATATTTATTCGGCTTCCCAAGATAAGCAACAAAGCTCCTCCTGCACCAAAGGCGATACCTAAGACTTTTTTTCCGGTAATCGGCTCTTTCAGGATAAAGGCAGACAACACCATTGCCCAAAGTGGCATACTGGTGCTGATGATAGAAGCATCACCCGGAGAAGTCAAGCTCACACCGAAGATGAAACTTCCTTGATTGAGCACAATGGCGAAGAGTGAAGCAAAAAACAGACTGACCATATCTTTGTGATTGACGTGTTCAGGCTTCTGAAACAGTGAAGCAATCCAAAACAAAACCATAGCGCCTGCAATGCGTAAATCAGTTATTACCAATGGAGTGATTGCGCCACCTGCTAAAATCATTTTAGAAATCGGCGACATAAGTCCCCACATAGTATTTGCCCCTAACATGGAGGCATGACCTTTCCAATCGAAATTCATAATTCTTTATATCATTAAAATTCTATGCTATCTTTGGTTATGCAACGTATATTTTTATCTGCTGTTACAAATCAAATGACGTAAATTATCTAAGCCCAAAGGTAATTTATTCTTTTTAGATTTTACTCATTAAATAATAGACTCTGACAAAAGTTTTGTGTTTTATCCTATCAGACGGAGATCATTGGGCCTTCAGCCCGCTGTTACCCTCAAACATTACCCAATGGCAACGCATTGGATTCACATTATTGACGCTATTTCGCATTCATCCATGGCGTTGGCCTTGTGGAAAAGGAATGATGAAGCAAGGATGGAAAACCAACAATGTTGCAAAGACGGGCATTCCGTCGGATGGTTTTGTTGGGTGTTTTGTGTGCAACGGGCATTCCGCCGAATGTTTTTGGATGATTGTTTGTGCGTCAACAACGGGCTGAAGGCCCAATGGATTCTCCTTAGCCCAGGGCAACGCCCTGGGTATGTGATAAATAAGAGGTTACGCCCTACAGGGGCAAAAGTACGGTAGAGCTGCCATTTGCCGAATACCCTGCATCAAAACAACCATATTTTTTATTTCTATAAAAATACAATAAGCCAACGAGCGGACAAGAGGCTCTTAATCCGGTAAAAACGGAGTAGGCTATTTCCGGAAATTGGATAACTACTCCTTTCCGACGGAGTCCCTACCCAATCCGAACGGAGTCCCTACCCATTTTCAAAAAAGTCCCTAGACTTTTTCCGAAAAGTCTATACCCTTTTTCCAAAAACTCTATAGACCCTTGAAAAATAGCTTACTACCTCTTTTTTAAGGGTATTTGAGCCGAGGCGGACTCGTCCGTCCGTTCTGCCGGAATCATCCATCATTTCTAACGGATGCGTCTCTCATTTTTAGCAAAAACAGACTTCCATAAAATACAATAACACCCGTGCATGAGGCGTTGTTGCTATCCACTCTTACATCCGTTGTGTCCATAAAGGTTCGCTCTCCCATCCATTCGGAAATCCAAGAGCTGCCAGATCTATCTCTGGAGAATTGGCAAATAGCGTGTGCATCTTTCCCAACATATCATTGTTAGGCGATATAATGTCAAGAAAATACTTGATGATACAGATAGTGAAATACACTCTTTGAGGATTTGTCTGCAAAGAAATCCAAGGATGAGCAATCCTTCTTGGAGATACTGGCATGATTAAACTTACCTTGTTCCATACTCTTGAATGATGGCAACAGGCATTTCTCAACAATGTCAAAGATGTTATCCAAGATTCCAAGACAATTGGTTGCAAGCCAAAATAATGGGAGATGCGCTTACGAATCTTGTCTATTTTCAGATTACGATAAACCATGTTCACATTGCCTATTGTCAGTAACTCCCCCAAAATCCATGATGGCGGATATGGGTCGCAATAGCTGTTTTTGAAATGCTTAATGAATTCTTCTGTTGATTTTGAATATTCCTTATCGATGGTATTCTTTGTATCTTGAAAAGTTCTTTGGTTGGCAAAGTGAACCGAATTTGTCAGCCAATAAATATCTCCTGTCATCTGCACAGGAATATTCATAATGGCACGACGAATGGCTATCTCAATTTTCTCAATCTCGTTGAGAAGAAGCATACGCAACTTCTTGTCGAAGCGGTATAGATTCAACACTTTTTGGAAAGTTGTACTATCTTTATACTGATGGGATTCTTTTGGAACTTTCAAGAATGGGTACATATAAGCAGAAAGACGATAGTACCCGATGTTCTCCAAATACCGTACCGCTTTGGCTTCGTCAGAAATGATAAGTCCACGATTTTCCAATAGGGCCACCAAGTCTGCCTCTGCCATATAATGTTTCGTAAAGTGCGGCAATCTTTCCATTAGCGTATTTTGAGAGCAAACGTATATATACAAAAAGCCCCACGCATTTGAGCATCGTTGAGAGGCTTGGTGGGAACTGACACTGCAAATCTATAAATAATCATTGATATTACAAACCTTTCGACAAGAAAAAATCACACAAATAATGTGTTCTTCTTGAAATATTCTTCTTGAAACAACAAGAGACGGCACCATTCTCTCAACCTCCACCGATGCCCAAGAGCTGGAGCCTATTATCAAGAAAGCTTTAACCCAAATCGGTCATTAGAACGGAAAAAGTAAAACAGCTGAATGTTTTTATTCTTTCCAACTCTTGTCGGCACTTCTCTTGGCATCTTGTTTCCGGCGGGTCATAATTACAAAACAACTTGGACGTGAATTCAAGTATTCATTCCCGAGGAAATAAGGAAGTACAAATTTGAGAAAAATGGATTCTGTTTTCAAAAAATGTGTAACTTTATAGCCATATCGCTACGATAATATTATAATAGGTATCAAATCAATAGAAACAATGAATAAGAGACGTATTATCACCTTCTTGTTTGTGTTCGCTTCCATGATAGGACAGGCACAAGTGAAATGCCACATCGAAGGGACATTAGAAACTAACGCATGGGGCGACGAAATCATCATCTGTGAGAATGAAACAGACCTGCGTGTGGTGGACGAGCCGCATTTTCACGTGAAGGCCAAGAATGGACACTTCACATACGATATTGAGACCGACTTCCCAAAACTTTATAAGGTGTTCTTCTTGAAACAACAAGAGACGGGTAGCTGGTATCAGGGCAAGTTCATCGCCGAGAACTGCAACGTGAATATCACAATGTATGAAGACAAGGGGGTGCATATTGTCAGCGACGGCGAGGAAGGCCGCAAGCATACAGTAAAAGACAGCATCGAGGATGTGCGTTTCTGGAATCCCGTCGAGGAGATAGATAATCAGATAAATGATGAAAGCCGCAGGACGGAGTTTTACAACGCAGACTTCATTTCGGCCATTACTGAAGCACAGACTTGGGATGTTGAGAAACTACCGCAGGCGTATGTCGATTCCATCCATCAGGTCATAGACCACTTCATGACAAACGAGCACAAGAGGTACACGACCGCCGGCTGGCAATTGAAACAACGTCGCGACAGCATCACCGCCAACTTGATTCCTTTCCGCTTTGCCTACAACGCAGAGCATCCCATGCTTTGGACGCTCTACGACGTGCTCGATGCAATCAGCGTGCTAAAACGTGAAAACACCAATGCAAACTTCGACCCGTCTCTGTGGGAACCATACCTGACGCTCTATCACGACAAACTCATCAATTACTATCCCGGTCATCCTATTCACGAACAGATTGCCATCGCCGAGACTGCCTACCATCTGCAGCCGGGCAAGCCCTACATCGACTACATGGTGCGCAACACCGACGGCCAGCTCGTTCCGATTTCCACGCTTATCCAAGGTAAGGTCGCCCTTATCGACCTTTGGGCTTCATGGTGTGGCCCTTGCCGCCACCACAACATCGCTATGATCCCAGTCTATGAGAAGTATAAGGATAAGGGATTCACCGTCATTTCCATTGCCCGTGAGCGTAACCGCCAAGCAATGGAAAATGCCGCGAAGAAAGACGGCTATCCTTGGCCGAGCCTGCTGGAACTGAACGATGAGAATGGCGTGTGGCGCAAGAACGGAGCCGGCAACGCTGGAGGAGCCATGTTCCTCATCGACCGCGACGGCACCATTCTCTCAACCTCCACCGATGCCCAAGAGCTGGAGCCTATTATCAAGAAAGCTTTAACCCAAATCGGTCATTAGAACGGAAAAGTAAAACAGCTGAATGCTTTTATTCTTTCCTACTCTTGTCGGCACTTCTCTTGGCATCTTGTTTCCGGCGGTGGGTCATAATTGCAAACTGCTCAAAACAAGCACCAAGAAGAATCATAATCTAATGATCGAATTGGGTTTAAGGATAGAAATGTAGCAACACACCGTCTGATAGTAAACCGCGTGAATTTCACATTCACATCCCTATAAAGGAGGCTGCTTTCTGCTCTAACGGACCGATTTAGGTTAAATTAATGGCCATTCTTTGTTTTATTCCTGAATCTTTCTACCTTTGTCAATGAGGAAAGGGGTGCCATACTACTAAGGGCTGAGATTATACCCTCGAACCTGATGCGGGTAATTCCGCCGTAGGGAACAACACAGGACTGGTTTTTACCCTCTCCTTGCATAAAGGATGAATACAAATTACAAATTTAGATACCCGACTGCTATGACCATTGCCGGGTCTGATAGCGGTGGAGGAGCAGGCATACAAGCCGACCTGAAAACATTTTCCGCACTCGGAGTCTTTGGCGTATCGGCTATCACGGCCATCACGGCTCAAAACACATGTGGCGTTCGCAACATTCAGGCCGTCTCTCCCGATGTGCTTCGTGGACAAATCGAGGCCGTATGGGAAGATATAACCGTGGACGCTCTGAAGATTGGCATGCTCCATAATAAAGAGGCTATCTGTATCGTGGCAGAAGAGATTGACCGCTTCCATCCCAAATGGACGGTGCTCGACCCGGTCATGATCTCTACCAGCGGTAGCAAACTACTTGAAGACGAGACTATCAGCCACTTGATCGAGCTATTGTTTAAGCGGGCCGATCTTATTACTCCCAACCGCGACGAAGCGGCTTTTCTCACCGGCATTACCATTAATAATATGCAACAAATGGAAGAGGCCGGCCATCATCTGTTAGATATGGGCTGCAAAGCGGTGTTGATGAAGGGTGGCGATATGCCCGATCTCGAAAATAGCAACGACCTGCTGATGGTGCGCGGCGAAAAGCCCTTACTATTGGCAACGCCCAAGATTGCCACACCCAACACGCATGGCACGGGCTGCACGCTCTCGTCGGCCATCACGGCCTATCTGGCTTTGGGCGAGTCGCTACAGGATGCCGTGCAAAAGGGAAAAGCCTACGTGACTCAGGCATTAAAAGAGGGATATCAGATTCGTGTGGGCAAAGGTCACGGACCGGTCAACCACTTCTGGAATCCGCAACCACTTCATAAAATCGATCTGTCGGAATGAAAAAGCTTATTGTCATAACCACGCCCGATGGGTTGCCCAACGAAGAGCAACTCCTGACTCGCCTCTTTGAAGCGGGGCTGGAGCGTCTGCACCTGCGCAAACCCAATAGTAGCCGGGAAGAGATGGAGCAACTGATCCGTCTTCTCCCCGATTCATACTATGCACGCATCGTGCTACACGACCATCATGAGCTGGCCATGCGCTATCCTTTGGGAGGAATTCATCTGAATAGTCGTCACCCCGAAGCACCGGCCGGATATAAAGGAAGCATCAGCCGCTCGTGTCATCAGCTGAGCGAGGTGAAACAATTTGCCCCTTATTGTGACTATCTGTTTCTGAGTCCTATCTTTCCCAGTATCTCGAAAGAGGGATATGGAAGCGGATTCTCTATGGAGTGTCTGCAACAGGCGGCCTCCGAGGGCATCATCAATCAGCAGGTTATCGCCTTGGGCGGTATGGACCGACAACGCATCCGGTCGCTACAGGCTATTCCCTTCGGCGGCTATGCCGTGTTGGGAGCCGTCTGGGGAAACCATCTGCCGGCTGAGACCATTATACAAAATTTCAAATCAATAAAAGAGAGTTTATGAGCACACAAGGCCAATCACATATAAACAATCCGGAACGTATCATTCCACCGTTAGACATCGTCAACCGACTGATGTTTATCACGCATGCCACGGCCGCCTATGACGAATGCCAAGAGGCCAGAATGTTGTTGCAAGGCGGATGCCGTTGGATTCAGCTTCGCAAGAAAGAGGGAATCGATCTGGCTCTGGCTCAACACGTAGTGAAGATATGCCGCGAAGAGTGTAGCGATCCGGTCCGCATCTATCTGGATGATGACGTAAGATGCGCCCTACTGAGCGGTGCGTCGGGCGTGCATTTAGGAAAAAAAGACATGCCGCTACCCGAAGCATGGGCAATCGTTGATGAGCAACGGGAAGCGGGACGTGCGTTCCATATCGGTGCCACGGCCAACACCTTCGAAGACATTGTGCAGGCTTCGGCCAACGGAGCCTCATACATCGGTTTAGGCCCCTATCGCTTTACCGAGACCAAGAAGAATCTCAGCCCGGTATTGGGATTGGAAGGCTATCGCGCTATTGTGGCAAAATGCCGCGAAGCGGGCATCCGTCAGCCTATCTTTGCCATTGGCGGCATTGAGCCGGAAGATGTGAGGCCGATTCTCCAGACCGGCATCGATGGCATTGCCGTGTCGGGATCGATCTTGCAGGCGGCCGATCCGGTAGAGATGACGCAACGCTTCATGCAAGAGATTCGTGCTCACTTTGAACAGGTAACCAATCAACTGAAATAGTATAAAAGAACAAACATAAAAGTTTCTCGTATGATAACAAACAAGAAAAACATACGCATCAGCTATCCTTCATCGGAAAAGATCTATGTTCCGGGAACGATCAACCACATCCAAGTGGGCATGCGTAAGATACAACAATTAGACACCGTTACTCTCGACAAAGACGGTGAAAGAGTGTTCAAGAAAAACAATCCGGTGATTGTTTACGACACCAGCGGTCCCTATTCAGACCCTAAAATTCCTATCGACATTCAGGCCGGTATTCCGCGTATCCGCGAAGAGTGGTTTAACAAGCGTAAAGACCTGGTGAGACTGGACGAGCTGACATCGGAATATGGCCGCCAGCGTCTGGCCGACAAGAGCCTCGATGAGATACGTTTCCCGGTGCGCCATCTGCCCTATCGCGCCAAAGAGAAACGCAACATCACGCAGCTATATTATGCCAAGAAGCGCATCATCACTCCGGAAATGGAATATGTGGCTATCCGTGAAAACCAGCAGATCGAGGCGTTGGGACTGAAGTCGTATATCACTCCGGAATTTGTACGTAAGGAGATTGCTGCCGGACGTGCCATCATCCCGGCTAACATCAACCACCCCGAAGCCGAACCGATGATTATCGGCTCGAAGTTTTTGGTAAAGATCAATACCAACATCGGTAACTCGGCTCTCTCTTCCGGCATCAGCGAAGAGATTGAAAAGGCGGTATGGAGTTGTAAATGGGGTGGCGACACGTTGATGGACCTTTCTACCGGCGACAACATCCACGAAACGCGTGAATGGATTATCCGTAACTGCCCTGTGCCTATGGGTACCGTGCCTATCTATCAGGCGCTTGAGAAGGTGAACGGCCAAATCGAACAGCTCAGCTGGGAGATCTATCGCGACACATTGATTGAACAGGCCGAACAGGGTGTTGACTATTTCACTATCCATGCGGGCTTGTTGCGCGACTATATCGCTTTGACAAAGAACCGTCTGACCGGCATCGTTTCTCGCGGCGGATCAATCATGGCTACCTGGATGCAGATCCACAAAGAAGAGAACTTCCTCTATACTCACTTTGCCGAGATCTGCGAAATCCTGAAGGCCTACGACGTGGCGGTTTCTATCGGTGACGGCTTGCGTCCGGGATCAATCTATGACGCTAACGACAAGGCCCAGTTTGCCGAATTGCACACCATGGGCGAACTGACAAAATTGGCTTGGGATCAGTATGTACAGGTAATCATCGAAGGTCCGGGTCATGTGCCCTTGAACAAGATTCAGGAAAACATGAAGGAGCAGATCTATGCTTGCCACAAGGCTCCGTTCTACACCTTAGGCCCGTTGACCACGGATATCGCTCCGGGCTACGACCATATCACTTCGGCTATCGGTGCGGCTCAGATTGCGTGGTTGGGCACAGCCATGATCTGCTATGTGACTCCGAAGGAACACTTGGGTTTGCCCAACAAAGAGGATGTGCGTAACGGTGTGGTTGCTTATAAGATAGCGGCTCATGCGGCCGACTTGGCCAAAGGTCATCCCGGTGCACAGGTGCGCGACAATGCGTTGAGTAAGGCTCGCTTCGAGTTCCGCTGGAAAGATCAGTTCAACTTGTCGCTCGACCCCGACCGTGCATTGCAATATTACAAGGAAAGTTCGGTTACTGATGGTGAATATTGCACAATGTGTGGACCTAACTTCTGTGCGATGCGTCTAAGCCGCGAAGCGCATAAGAATTGTAAATAATAGGGCAAAGGCGGTGTATCAGAATTAGTCGTTTGCAATTCCGACACACCGCCTTTCCAATAGAGTGCATCTAAGGTAGATGCCGTCCTTTTCCCAAAAAGGGTGCGCCCTTTTTCAAGAAAGATGCCGACCTTTTCCCAAAAAGGGATTCGGCGGTGGTATTTATACCGCTATCACTTCTCCTGCAAATGCAAGATTGACGAATGGCGTTTCACAAACGCTTCGCCCAAGGCATAGCCCTCATCATAGAGTGCGGCCAACTTCTTTGTATCATCACCCGTTCGCCCCACTTCCAACGGTTTTTCCGGACGGATCACCAAGGCTTTTCCATCGGCCTCGAGCCGGTCGATAAAGTCGAGCACCTCATTGTAGTGGCGATAACGCAAGCGCAACTGGTCACGCAATTCCGGATACTTCGAATAGATAAAGCCGGGCATATAGAAATCTTTATTCTCTTTGCGATAACCCTTGTTGCGAGTCAAGACGATCACATTCTTTCGGAAACCGTCGTCAATGGCATGCTGGATGGGAATGGCATCACACACACCGCCATCAACCATAGGCCGTCCGTCAACATGAGCCATCGGACACATCACCGGAAGCGAACACGAAGCACGCAACAGATCGACCAGACGCTTAGGGTCTTTCTTCTCTTCATAATAACAGGCCTTTCCGGTCTGGCAATCGCTCGTCACAATCACAAAGCGGTTGGGCTGGGCCCTGTAGGTCTCGAAGTCGAACGGATAATAGCGGTCGGGATATTCATAAAACAGAAAGTCCAAATCAATATAACCCTTGCCTCGTAAGATATGGCGAAAGCCAATATAATTGTTGATCTTCAGCAGATCGATGTTACTAAAACGCGAACGTCCACGCTGACGCGACGCATAAGAGATTCCATTGCTGGCACCTGCCGATACACCAATCGTGTAGGGAAACCAGATGGAATGATCCATAAAACTATCGAGCACTCCCACCGTGAAGATGCCGCGCATTCCTCCGCCCTCCAGCACCAAGCCGGTCTTATTGTCTATTTCCATCTCTATTCAACCTTTAAACGTTTATATACCAATTACACAAAGATAATAATTCCTATATTTGCATGAAAATAAATTAAGAGAGAGAAAATACTATGAAATCAAAACAGATTCTTCTTGCCGCTCCCTTGGCGGGAATGGCGTTGTTGCCGGCATGCCAAACCGGTAAACAGGAGGCTAAACAAAAGCCCTATAATATCGTTTACATCATGACCGACGACCATACAGCCCAAATGATGAGCTGCTATGACAAGCGTTATGCCCACACGCCCAACCTCGACCGCATCGCTCAGGATGGTGTGATGTTTTCCAATAGCTTCGTGGCCAACTCTCTGAGTGGTCCCAGCCGCGCCTGCATGATTACCGGCAAACATAGCCACAAGAATGGCTTCTACGACAATACGCATTGCCAATTCGACGGTAGCCAGCAGACCTTTCCCAAACTATTGCAACAGGCCGGCTACGAAACGGCTATCGTTGGTAAATGGCATCTCGAGTCTCTTCCTACCGGCTTCGACTTCTGGGAGATTGTTCCGGGACAGGGAGACTACTACAACCCCAACTTCATCACGATGCAGAATGACACCATCCAGCGTCATGGCTATCTGACCAATCTTATCACCGACCTGAGTATCGACTGGCTGGAGAATGAGCGTGACAAAGAGAAGTCCTTCTGCCTGCTGATTCATCATAAGGCCCAACACCGCAACTGGATGGCTGATACGTGCAACCTGGCTCTGTATGAAGACAAGACCTTCCCGCTTCCGGAGACCTTCTTCGACACGTATGAAGGACGTCCGGCCGCTGCTGCTCAAGAGATGAGCATCTCGAAAGATATGGATGTGATCTACGACCTGAAGATGGACCGCAAGGATAAGAATAGCCGTCTGAAACCGAATCTATTGAATATGGTGGGCCGTATGGATAAAGAGCAGAAGGCCGCTTGGGACAAGTTTTATGATCCGATTATAGAAGATTTCTACAAACAAGACCTGAAGGGCAAAGAGCTCGACAACTGGAAGTTCCAGCGTTATATGCGTGACTACCTGAAGACCTTGAAGTCTCTCGATGATAATGTGGGCCGTGTATTGGATTATCTGGATAAGGCCGGATTGTCGGAAAACACCTTGGTGGTTTACACCTCCGACCAGGGCTTCTATATGGGTGAACATGGCTGGTTCGACAAGCGCTTCATGTATGAAGAATCGTTCCACACGCCTCTGCTGATGCGTCTTCCCGGTGGCATGAAAGGGGTTGTCAACAACCAGATGGTACAAAACATCGACTATGCTCCTACCTTCTTGGAACTGGCAGGTGCCGAAATTCCCGAAGATATCCAGGGCATCTCTCTATTGCCTCTGCTAAAGGGCGAGACTCCGAAGGAGTGGCGCAAGGCTCTGTATTATCACTTCTATGAATTCCCGGCCGAACACATGGTGAAGCGTCATTATGGCGTACGCAACGACCGCTACAAGCTGATTCATTTCTATAACGACATCGATGTGTGGGAATTGTATGACCTGCAGGAAGATCCTCACGAAATGAACAACCTGTATGGCAAGGCCGGCTATGAAGAGGTGACCCGGCAGATGATGGATCAACTACATCAGCTACAAGAGCAATATGACGATCCGATCCGTGCACAAGCGGAGTAATCAGTAGAGTAATCTTATTACTACCCAAGGCGTTGCCCTGGGTAGTAAAGAATTCTACTCACTCTTGATGCTATCCACCGGATTGGCATTGGCCGCACGCCAGCTCTGCATAAAAACGGTGGCAAACGAAATCACCAGACAAAACAGACCTGCTGCCAAATAGATAAATGGACTCAACGAGATGCGATAATCGTAGCCCGACAACCAGTCACTCATGAAATACCAGATGATAGGTATAGCCAAGACAAAGGCAATTGCCACATAAGCCAGGAAGGAAGAGATCAGCTTCACCAAAATCTCTCCATTGGTCGAACCGAACACCTTGCGCACCGACACCTCAACGGTTCGTTGCTGGATAAAATAGGTGGACATGGCCAGCAGACCCAGCAAAGAGATCACCACCGCAATGAAGGTGAACAGACTGATAATGGTAGTCAAACGTAGTTGCGACTCGAATGAGTTCTGTATCTGCTGATCGATAAACGCACCGGAGAATTCTTCCAGTCCGGTTAGCTCGCACCATAGCTTGGAAACACGCTTCATCGCCTCGTAGGGATCGCCGTTCACCTCGACCAACACATTCCAGGGATGCACCTGCTCAGACTTCACAATGCGCAACGAGATGGGGCTGATATCGTTGGTAATATTGCCCAGGTGGAAATCTTTGATTACCCCCAAGAGAGGAATCTTCCAGTTATTACCATCAAGCGTAAACGAAGGTTCGTCGCCGGTAAGCGCCATCTGACGTAAGGCCTCTTCATTGATATACCATCCTTCGTCACCACTGGCCACCGCATTGTCTTTGATAAACTCAATGCCTAATATATCACAAAATGCCCTGTCGGCCACGAATTGCTGAAAACTGATATTCCGCCCTTGGAAAGTAGTGGAAACATTGTTTTGTCCACCCATAGGCGAGCCTTGAGACAATCCCACACGGTTCACACAAGCCATGCGACCCAACTCGTTGACAAAGGTCTGCAACTTGTCGTCCCCGCGTAGGGCAAAGGTAGATACATCGATGATGTTGTGACTATTATAGCCCAAAGGAGCATGAATCAGAAGGTTGATCTGCAATACCATGGTGAGCGAACAGGCCAACAAGACAATGGTAATTATATTCTGGAAAGTGATGAAAAACTTGCTGAACACCATTTTAGACTTAGTACGGAAATTACCTCGCACCACCTCAATGGGCTTGGTATTGGAGATGATGATAGCAGGCAGCAGACCGGCAATGATTCCCACGCCAATGATGAGACCGATCGATAGCAACAGGCTCGTCGGTGTGATAGCATCTTTCAGATAGATCTTGGTCTGAAGCAGATTGCTGGCATAGGGCTCCATCACAAAGGACAGAAAGAGGGCAATGCCGAAAGAGATGAGGCTGAGCAGGGTCGATTCCATCATCAGGCGAAGAAAAAGATCGAAACGCGATGAACCTAACAGACGGCGCGTGGCCATCTCTTTGGCACGAAAGCCGGTTTGGGCCACGGTCAGGTTCACATAGTTGATCACGGCGAAGAGCAGAATCAGCACCGCTATTGATAGCAACACTATCACAAAGTCACGATCGCCTCGATACAATGTGCGGCTACTCGATTCCTCACTCAAATAGAAGTCTGTAAAAGGGGTGATCAACACCTGCTTCACTACACCGCGATAATAGGGCCAGAAGAACTTTTTGAACCACTGAGCCATTTCGTCGGCCTTGCCTTGTAGGGCTGCTCCATGCTTCGTTTTGATGAAGGTAACGATGCATCCTGCGTTGTTCATATTGTCAAGCGAGATGGCTGAATTGAACGTAGGCAGATGGTGAACACCCACCAGCAGGTCGCAATAGGGAATGGCGGAATGCTTGATATCCTTCATCACGGCTGAGACACTCACCGTCAAGTTGTCTAACAGACGGATGGTCTGTCCAATGGGATTTTGTCCGGGAAAGGCCTTGTTGGCAAACCGCTCCGAGATAACCACCTGGCTTCCCTCTAAGGCATTCTCGGCGGTTCCATTCACGAGAGGAAAAGAGAAGAAGGAGAAGAAGGTGGTGTCGGCAAAGTTGATGGCCACACTATATTTATGATCTCTGATGGCAATCGTAATGCGGTCATCTTTGCCACACATCATGGGACAGACAGCCTCCACCTCGGGATAGCGCTCCTGCACCATGTAGCCCAAAGGATAGGCCAATTCATAACGGTCTTCACACCCCAACAGATAGATCTCGTCGGCATGCTTCTGAAAACGATCGACCGACAACTCCTGCCAGGTGTAGGCTCCGATCAGGATGACAAACATAAGTGACAACGACAAGCCGAACACCTCAATAGCCGTATAGGTTTTGTTCTTTTGCAAGAACTTCAAATAAGATTTAATATTCAACAAATTATCCATAATCTATCATTTCTTCTTCTACCATTTACTTAATACTTCCCTCTCTTCTCTCATCTACTCACTCTTGATGCTATCCACCGGATTGGCATTGGCCGCACGCCAGTTTTGGAAGGTAACGGTAGCGATGGTGATCACGGCCACCAACAAGAACGCTACGGCATAGACCCACACATACATCGGCGTCTTGTAGGCAAAGTTCTCCAGCCAACGGCTCACGCCATACCAGGCCAACGGCACGGCAATCACAAAGCAAAATATCATAATGCGGAGATAGACCTTGTTGAACATGATCAGAATCTCACCCGTAGAAGAACCCAACACCCTGCGAATGCCTATCTCTTTGCGGCGATATTCGCTATCAAACATCACAAGACCAAACACACCCACAATAGAGATGAAAACGGCAATCACACTAAAGAGAGTGATCAGCTTACTCATATTGACCTCTTTCCGATAAACCTGATCGAGCACCTCGTCAAAGAAGCGCACATGGAAAGGAAAATCCTTGTCAAACGTCTTAAGGGTTTTCTCGATATGCTGAACCGAAGCAAACATATCGCTACCGGCCTTGATCTGTACATAGAGATAGTTGTTCCAATACCAACTTTCATACGCTTCGCCATACAAGGTCTTTCCGGTCACCAGAAAACACATCGGCGTCACCTCCATGCGGAATGAGGCAAACTTTATATCGGGCATAAAACCGACAATCGGAATATCGTCTATCCCAACATCATCCAACTCAAGATGATATTTCTTGCGTGCCGATTCATTAAAGATGAATGCTCCGGTCGATGTCAGGTGGTCTTCTTCCCGGAAGTCTCTTCCTTCGGTCACCGAAATACCCATCACACGCAGGAAGTTGGTTTCAACCGGAAGCACCTGAAAATTGACACTTTCTCCTTTATTCATACGCCCCCAATTCATATACTGGTCTGACGAAGAGAGTATAGTTCGGGCAAAGGTCACATCTTCTACTTCGGCCCAATGGCGCAATTGTTCGCGAAGCGATTCATAATTCTTCTTCGCTTTGCTTCCGTTGATTTCACAAACAAGCAACTGATCTCGGTCGTATCCCAATGAGCTATTATGCATATAGCGGTTTTGCAACGACATAAACAAAGCACCTATAATCAATGAGAAAGAGGCCACATACTGGATTGATATCAATAGGGCACGTAGCTTGCGACCTGTCGGCGAAAGGCCGAAAGAGCCCTTCAACACCAACGCCGGCTGAAACGACGTCATGTAGTAAGAGGGATAGATGCCGGCCAACAACCCGGTCAAGAGAGCCAGCAGAGCCGTTCCGCCCACCAAAGACAGATGGTTCATCAGTCCCATATCGACACTGACCAGTTCGGCAAGGAAGCTCTTCCCGGCCAGATCAACCCAAAAGAGAGACAATCCAAACGCTAACAAAGCCACCAGCATGGCTTCGAGAATCAGCGCCAGACGGATCTCTTCTGCGGAATTTCCCAATATCTTTTGCGTGTTGATGCTCTTGATGCGCATCGGCGTCAGAGAGGTGCTGAAATTAGTATAGTTGATGCCGGCAATCACCACAATCACCACGGCAATAGCCATCAACAACCATACGGTTTGCCAACTGGTCTTGGGCACATTGTCATACAAGACCTGTCCCGAAAAATGCAATCCGGTCAAAGGTTCCAGACGTAGCGAGATAGAACTCTTTCCAAGCAGGTCTCTCTCCTTCTCCTTGAAGTTCTCAAACAATCCGGACGCATTCTCCGGACGATCAACGCGGATAAAGAAGGAGTAGTTCCAGTTGTCCCATGAATTCTTGTTCTCATCGCCCAATGAATAATAGATACAATTACTCATCGAACTGTTTTCGGCAAAGTCGCGGTAAACACCACCGACGGTTATACTGCTCTTCCCGAATTGTAAAGATCGGCCCACGGCCGACTCTTTGCCGAATAACTTACGTGCCATGCTCTCAGGCATCAACACCTGCTTGTTATCCTTCAAGACATGGGCATCTCCTTCAACCATCTCCAGATTAAATACATCTGTAAAAGAGGGACTCACCTTGCGGGCTGACTCCTGATAATTGATCAATTGACCCGCCTGCTCAACCGAGAACAAAAGGGTTTCCGTTCCGGTGTCACAAATCGTTCCGGCCAGGATATGAGGAGACGATTGGGTAAAAACTTCGGCCATGGGACGAGCCACAATGGCCATCTGTCCGCGTTCGCTTTCTACCACATCCACTCTATAGATACAATCGGCCTGCTTCACCGAACGGTCAAACGTCCAGTCATATTGCAATTGCATCATAATGATGATGAAGGCGGCAAAGGCCAATGATAAGCCAAGTATATTCAATGTCATCGCCATCTTGAAGCGACGCACAATGCTTAAGAAATTTCGTAACAACGTCTTCATGTATCTTCTATCTGTTTGAAGGATTACACTATAAAAGACAGGCGGTTTTCTCTTCATAGCAACCTATAAATACACCGCCTTCCTCTACTAAATAAACTCACTCACGGAAGAGACAATCGTTCCATCGAACAGATTGATCACCCGATGAGCAAATCCGGCATCATGCTTAGAGTGGGTTACCATCACGATGGTTGTTCCCTCTTTATTCAATTCGGTCAATAGCTGCATCACCTCTTCGCCATTCTTAGAGTCCAGATTACCGGTTGGCTCATCGGCAAGGATTATCTTCGGATTAGAAACCACGGCACGGGCAATGGCTACACGTTGCTGCTGACCTCCGGACAACTGTTGTGGAAAGTGAGAGGCACGATGACCGATGTTCATACGCTCCAAGATCTCGGCCACTCTACGCTTACGTTCGTCCGGCTTCACATTCATATAGGTGAGCGGAAGCTCTACATTCTCGAACACATTCAATTCATCAATCAAGTTGAAGCTCTGGAACACAAAACCTATGTTGCCCTTGCGCACACGTGTACGCTCCTTCTCCTTCAGATGGCCCACCTCCTGATCTCCTAAATAATAGTTTCCTTCTGATGGGTTATCGAGCAAACCCAAGATATTCAACAATGTTGATTTACCACATCCTGACGGTCCCATAATGGCAACAAACTCACCGTCTTTCACCTCTAATGACACTTTGTTCAGAGCGATTGTTTCCACCTCTTCTGTACGGAAAAACTTGCTTAATTCTTCAACCTTAATCATAACTTTATCGTTTTTGTTGTTTATTATTTTATTCTTTATCTACATTCATTCAAATACCATGCCAAAACAGATAAACGGCTATTATATAGCGTTATAACAATCATAGCATTTACTTCTATTGTCCAATTTTTTGACACTGGTGTCCAATTATTTGACACTTTTCATTCTCCGCTCGCTACTCACTCTTGATGCTATCCACCGGATTGGCATTGGCCGCACGCCAGTTTTGGAAGGTAACGGTAGCGATGGTGATCACGGCCACCAACAAGAACGCTACGGCATAGACCCACACATACATCGGCGTCTTATAAGCAAAATTCTCCAACCAACGGCTCACACCATACCAGGCCAACGGCGCGGCCACCACGAAGCAGATTACCACCACACGCAGATAGGCACGGTTAAACATCAACAAGATGTCATCAACCGTGGCTCCATGCACCTTGCGGATACCAATCTCTTTGCGGCGATATTCGCTATCGAACACAACCAGGCCAAACACGCCTACCAACGAAAGGATGACGGCCAATAGGCTCAACACCCATATCATGCTATTAAACAACTCTTCGCGATGATAGAGCTGATCGAACACGGTGTCATAAAACTCTATCTGGAATGGATAAGAAGAATCCAGATCATTCAAGGTCTTGCGGATATGGTCAACGGCGGCATGCACATCGATCCCCGCTTTCAAACGTATATAAGAGATGGGCATGGGCATATGGGCTTTGGCTACAGCAAAGGCGATATTGCCCTCTTGCTGGCGAAGCGAGGTCAGCTTCACATCTCCCACAAATCCAATCAGACGACCCGGCAACCACCGGCCAAAAGCATCTCCCAACTCCATCTGATATTGCTCACGCGCCTTTCGGTTAAAGATATAGTAGGTGTCCTGACCCTTCTCGTCGGCCTTCGTGAAGTTTCGGCCTGCTTCCATTTTGATCCCCATCAAATCGAGGAAATTGGGCGAACAACCGATCAAGAAGAATTGCACTTTTTCTCCTTTATACTCGGCTGTATTGGTGTTATATCCATCCTGAGAACCCACCTTTTCCATCGCAAAAGCCACATCCTCGATACCGGGATATTCCTTCAGACGGTTGGCATAGGTCTCGTGGTGCTTCATATACAAAGTGCTGCTCAGCTCTACAATGGCCACCTGATCTTTGTCGAAGCCCAACTGGTAGTGACGCATATAGCCGTTTTGCAATCGGATAAAGAGTGAAAAGATGATCAGTATCAACGAAAAGACAAACTGAATACCCATCAGAGCCGCACGTAGTTTACGACCCGAAGGCGACAATCCAAAGCTACGCTTCAAGACCAAAGCCGGAGGAAACGAAGTGACATACCATGCCGGATAGAGTCCGGACAAGACTCCGATCAAAAGGGCCAACAAGCCCGTAAAGGCAAGGATCA
The DNA here is from genome assembly GCA_934725305.1 of uncultured Parabacteroides sp. Classification (GTDB taxonomy): domain Bacteria; phylum Bacteroidota; class Bacteroidia; order Bacteroidales; family Tannerellaceae; genus Parabacteroides. Next base: position 41,363 of record CAKVBA010000005.1, read on the forward strand.
TCCAATTAGAAGCCATATCGAGATCAGACTCAACGAAGGATAGCCATTGTGTATCAGCCAGCAGAGCGATGATAAACAGACCCAATATCCAAGCCACCACACTAATGATACAGGCCTCAGCCAACAGAGCCAGACGCAAAGAGGTTTCACTACTTCCCAACACCTTTTGCGTATTGATGCAACGGATGCGGAGCGGGGTCAACGAGGTGCTGAAGTTGGTAAAATTGATAGCGCCTACCAGAATGATCAGCAGAGCAATACCCAACAACAGATAGGTAGTCTCCCGGTCTCCACTCTTGAAGATTCGTGCGTCAACACTTCCCGATTGAAAATAGATATCGGTCAGGGGGATAAGCGTAACCCCGGCATCGGAATTCCACCTCTTACCGACAAAGTCGAAAGAGCGGTTGAAGTTGTCGGCCACCTCCTTGGCATTCGACGCATCGTCGAGCAACAGGTAACAGATATAGTTGCTGGCCGTAAAATTCATGCGCATATATTCCGGATCAATGGCGGTGTAGATAACATTGCGCAACTGGGTATTACCGGGCAGATCCCGATAAACGGCTCCTACGGTATAGTTCAACTGGTTTTCATCTTTAGTCCATATCGGCTCTTCGGCATGTAGCGATTTTCCCACGGCCGAACCGTTGCCAAACATACGACGAGCCATACTTTGCGGTATCATCACCTTGTCCGGCTGAGCCAAACAATGGGCATCGCCCTCTATCAAGGTCAATCCAAACACCTGCGGAAAGGCGGGAGAGCAGCTATAGAGCGTCTCTTTATACCCCTGACGCATTCCTTCGCGCTCAACGGTAAAATAGATTTCACCGATATAGGGACAAAGCAGAGTGCCCGCTTCGATGTGGGGCGAAGAGGCAATCACCTCTTCTACCAATCCTCGTGAATGAATGGAGCCAAAGGTAGTATTCACACCTGCCATATCTACCCGAAAAACCCGATCGGCCGTAGGATGGCAACGGTCAAAGGTGTATTCATAACGTACCTGCATCAATATAATCATAAAGGCAGCAAACGCTACGGCAAAGCCAAATACATTCAATGTCATCGCCATCTTGAAGCGACGCACAATACTCAAAAAGTTTCGTAATAATAGTTTCATATCAATTGTTTGTTTTACAATTGTTTGTTTTACAATTGTTTGTTTTACATCTATTTATTTCTATTACTCACTCTTCAGACAATTAACCGGATTCTCGCGTGCGGCCTTCTCCGATCTAATAATAACAACCAGCACAACAACAACCAATACGGCCACACCACAACCCAAGAAGATATACCAGGAAAGAGGCACCTTCTCGATAAACTGCTCTTGCCATTTGCCGGCAATCACATAGGCAATCAAGCCGCCCACCACCACGGCCGGCAAAGCCATGCGGGTGATATCATGCAGATACATCTTTATCACTTCGCGGATAGTGGCTCCATTAATCTTACGGATAGCCATTTCTTTACGGCGTCGGTTCACCTCGTCTTGTGTATAGCCCACCAGACCGATCAACGAGATCAGCAGGGTTGTCAATCCTCCAATCAACACCGCACTACGGAAACGACGTGCATCGCTATAGCAGTTGACCATCTCGCTCCGATAAGAGAAAAGCGGCATCAAGCGGTCGGGAAATGTTTGCTCCATCACATGCCGGGCTTGTGCCATGGCATCACTGGATAGTTGATAGAATTGTACCACCAAGATTTCGCTCGGAACAGAACGGTAAAACAACACCTTCGGACGTTCATCCACACCGGAGATTGAGCCCAGACGGAAATCTTCAAACACACCACAAATAGTAAACGGAGTGTTGTTGTCGCCGCTATGCTCGGTCACCAAGATCTGTTTACCTACGGCTCCGTCCGACCAATCAACGAAACGGCTCATCTTTTCTACAAAGCTACGGCTCACCATCACTTCGTCGGAATAGGCCACACCCTCACGGAACGAACGTCCCTCAACGACCGGAATCTCCATCATCTCTAAATAGCCTTCACCACAACTATACAGATCGGCCACATTGAACAACTCTCTATCAGAACCGGGCAAATAGATATTATTGCCGTTGGCACGGGCAAACAATAATTGCGAACAGGTGGTTACCTTCTTCACCACGGGCAGACGCATCATCTCGTCAATCACCTTGCGGCGTGCGGTTGAATCGGTTCCGGCCAGATTGGTAAAAGCCATCTCTTCATACTGATAGCCGGGCTTGTCGTGAGTCATATAGTCGTATTGACGGCCAATCACTACCAACAAGGTCAACAAAAAGCCGGCGGCCACAAATTGAACGGAGAGCAACCCCAGCTTCCACAAGCGCTTATTCTCCTTCAATCCTCGAAAGGCGGCTATCACCGGAATGTGGGCATACAAATAGCCCGGTACAAATCCGGTGGCCAACAACACAACCACACAAATCAATGCCAACACAACCGATCCTTTTGAAAGGAACAACGTCTCAACAGAGACCGACAACAACTCTTCGACCACCTCGCTAAAGGCCAGAATAAGCAACATCGCTATCGCTACGGAGATCAACACATGAAGCAAGGCTTCGAAGAATACCATCGTATGGATGTCTCGTGCACCAGCACCATAGCATTTACGTACCGACACCTCTTTGACGCGATTGATGATTGATGAAACCACAATCAGTATATAATTCATCACGGCCGTAAAAATCAGAGCCAAAGCCAACAGAGAGAGCAACCACATAGAGCGCTTCACCTCCGGATTGTTGGTGTGTAGTTCGGTTAGCTTATAGAATGAATAAGAGAGATTTATATCACTTTGTGCCCTCAGGGCTTCCATATCAATGTGACGGCCCATCACCGTATGTATCTCGTCCATCAGCTCTTCGGGATGAACGCCCGGAATCAATTTGATATATCCCCTATAACGGTCGTTGCCCAGCCAATTTATCGTACCGTCGAACCGACCATTGGACTGGCGCAACATCAACTGGCGATAGGTCACCAAGCTCAACACAACGTCCACACCATACAGATGAGAGTTTTCAGGAATCTCTTCAAACACACCTCCAATGGTCAGATGATAGCCGGGCCACTCGTCGGGCGTGATCTGCTTGCCTACGACATTCCCTCCCATCAACTTGGCCAAACGGTCAGAGATCATCACCTGTTCCGGTAGCGACAACACCTGCTTGGGGTCGCCCGACAATATCTTACGCGGAAAGAAATCAAAGAAACAACTATCAGCCGTAATCATCTGATTGATGGAATATTTCTGCTTGGTATCCACCATCGTTACATTAGCCTTACCAAGTAACGGCGTAAAGCGTGTAGCCGCTTCTATCTGTGGTATCTCTTCTTTCAACCCAACCACAACGCCGCCACTAATTCCCTCAAACTCGCTCAAGTCGTTGTTCCTCTTTATTTTTTCATAAAGTCGGTAAATACGGTCGCCATCGGGATAGAAATCATCATACGATTGTTCAAAATAGACTTTGGCAATCAACACCAATCCAACGGCCAGCCCTACCGACAAAGAGGTTATCTTCATCAGGTTGTGACGTCCCTTCTGAAACAAGGAGCGACATGCTATTAATAAATTCTTCATACCGATTATTATTTTAATTATTCTTTTCTACACTACTCCATTCAAATATCATGCCAAAACAGATAAACGGCTATTATACAATAATATATCTATCACAATATTTACTTCCTACTGTCCAATTTTTTGACACTGGTGTCTAATTTTTTGACACTTTTAGAAATGTTCACCTATCACCCAGAGGGCGTTGCCCCGAGTTATGGAGTGCACAAAAAAACGAAAACATGGAATCTCTAATCAATGATGATAGTTATTGTAATTTAATCAAGTTCGTTTTTGCTAACAACGAGAGATAAATCCATTAGAGACAACGGGGCATTTTGTCACGACGGACAGACAAGTCCGTCTCGGGCTAAAGAGTCTATAAAATAAGGTTATAGGCTCTTTTTTAAGGGTCTATAGAGTTTTTGAAAAAAGGGTATAGACTATTCGGAAAAAGTATAGGGACTTTTTTGAAAATGGGTAGGCACTCCGCTGGGATTGGGTAGGCACTCCGCTGGAAAGGAATAGTTACCCAATTTCCGAAAATAGCCTACTCCTTTTTCAGAGGATTAACAACCTCTTGTCCGCTCGTTGACTTATTGTATTTTTATAGAAATAAAGAATATGCTATTTTGATGCAGGGTATTCGGCAAAATGGCAGCTCTACCGTACTTTTGCCCCTGTAGGGCGTAACCCATTATTTATCACATACCCAGGGCGTTGCCCCGGGCTAAGGAGCCCATTGGGCTTTCAGCCCGTTGTTGACGCACAAACAATCTTCCCAAAACCATACGACGGAATGCTCGTTGTTACAACGTTGTTGGTTTCCCATCCTTGCTTCATCATTCCTTCTTGTCGTTAGTGTTATAGCTATGCGCCCTGTAAGGGGCAGCTCTAATATCACATTGTTTTTATAGTTGCCTTACAGGGCGTAACCATCTAAACACCTTTTACCCAGGGCGTTGTCATGGGCTAAGAAAAACATTGCCCATGGCTTTCGCCACGGGCGCCGTTGCTATGTTGACGTTATCGTCGTGAATATTATATGGATGTGCTTTAAACGCGCCTCCAAATGGAGATGCCCAGGGCACTCGCCCTGGGTAGATAATGAGCATCACTGCCCATTCGCAAATAGAGTAAAATTAAAAAGAGTGTCGTATTCGATTTGTGTCAAACAACGGTCTGATGCGGTTTACTCCAACACCAGCACTTCGTTGTTCTTATAACTCTCGTAGCTGGAGACAACCACACGTTCGCCCGCTTCGAGCCCTTCGAGCACCTCGTAATATTGCGGGTTCTGACGACCGATACGGATCGAACGGCGATAGGCCTTCTTGCCATCGGCATCCAACACAAAGATCCAGTTGCCGCCGGTTGATTGGAAGAAAGTGCCCTTGGGAATGATGATGCTCTCGGTGGGCTGACCCAGCTCCAGATTGATATAATAGGTCTGACCGCTACGGATGTTATCCGGACGCTCACCCGTGAAAACAAAATCGGCACGGAACTTGCCATCACGCACCTCGGGATAGACCTTGCGCACGGTCAAATCGAAGCTGCTACCCTGACGATCAAACGAAGCCGAAAGCCCCTGCTTTACGCGGTCGATATAATGCTCGTCGATCAACGCTTCAATCTTATAGTCGGAAAGGTCGTTGATCTGACCGATCTTCTGACCCGGTGTAATGTTCTGACCCAACACCACATCCAACAGGCCCAGCTCGCCATCAATCTGAGAACGCACATTCAAATTCTCCTTACGCTGATGCACCAGCTGAATGTTACGGCGCATATTGGCCAAACTGATCTCCATCTCTTCCATCTGGATAGAGCGCGAGATAGAGTCTTGACGCAAACGCTCTGTCACCAACGCATGCTTCTTGCTGGCCAACTCATAATCTTCACGTGCCTTCAAATAGTCCTCTTTGGCAATCAGATTCTCTTTATAGAGCTGCTCCTGCTGGCGATAGCTACGCAAAGCGCGGGTCATATCCATATCGTATTGCAACTTCTCGGTCTCGTTGGACAACTTGTCCTGCTCCATGGTTACCTGTGTGTTGCGAAGGAAGTTCTGCTTCTCGGCCAATTCCGCCTCGGCGGTCAAGATCTGCAAATCGAGGTTTGAATTGGAAAGGCGCACAATCACATCGCCCTTCTTCACGTGGGCGCCCTCTTCTACCACACGCTCCTGCACGATGCCGCCTTCTTCGGGACTCAGCTGCACCACCGTGATCGGTTGCACCTGACCATCCACACGCACAAAATCGTTGAACTGCTCACGCTTCACATCGCCAATCGTAATGCCACGGGCATCCACCTTCAAAGTAGAGGCATGGTCGCCAAATACGACCCAACCCAACAAGCACACAAACAAAGCTCCACCGGCTACATACGGAATATGTTTCTTCTGTAACCCTTTCTTTTTTTCTAACTGTATATCCATGATGTTCTATTATTTATTTTCTATCTATTACACTATATCATTCGTTATAAAGCGGTTTGCCCTTGTAGTAATCGACCAGACGGCTCTTCATCATCAGCATCAGACGCTTCTGTAACAGGTCGGCCTTAGAAGTCAACAAGGTGTTCGAGCTGTTCTGTACATCGAGCGAGCTCATCAACCCCTCTTCATATTTGCGTAGCGTCACGCGATAGGCCAGATCGTCGGACTTCACCTTCTTCTCCATCTGAATAGTCTCCTTGGCATATCCCTCACGGTCGAGCACCGATTGCTCAATAGCGGCCTGAAGCTGGCGCAACACCTCGGTCTTCGTCTCTTCGGCCATGCGCAGATTGTTGTAGGAACGGCGCACATTGGTCACCTTCGACAAGCCATTGAATAGCGGGAAACTTACACTAAACGCAATGTATTCGCCTCGGTTGTTCTTGAATTGTGAGCCAAATCCAACCGGCGCTATCTCGGACTTCAAGTTCTCGAAATAGTTTGTCACCACGCCTGCACTAAACGAGATCTGAGGCAACATAGCTCCCTTTTGCATCCGATAGATATAGCGTTTCTCCTTCAGCTGATAGTCGGCCTGCAATGCCGTGGGATTGTTTTGGCTGGCATAGTCATAAATGGCCATCACCTCTTCGCCTATCGGCTCCGGCTTCACGTCGGGCAACACCGTATCCACCTCAAGCACCGAGTCGGTCGGGAAGTTCATCTTCTGCTTCAGGCTCAACAGGGCACTGTTATAGAGGTTTTGCTGATGTGTCAGGGCATAATCGTCGGCTGCTACCTGCGCCTCAAACTGAGCCACATCGGCCCGTCCCTTCAAGCCCAACTCCTCTTGGCGGCGTGTCTTATATAATGTGCGGGAGCTCTCTTCCAGCTTCTCCGAAGCCATGCGGATGGTGCCACGATAATAGACCACATCGGCATAGGCCGTCATCACATCCAACGCCAAATCGTCTTTCACCTTCTGCAGGTCGTTCTTTGCCATACGCACATTCGACTTTGCCATCAACCACTGGTTGATCAGCTGACCGCCGGTAAAAAGCGGAATGGAAGAAGACAGCTGATAGCTATTGTTGAATGTTGAGGTGTTGTTATAGGTATTGGTCTCGGGATCGACCGAACGACCGAAGTTATACTGAGCACCCACACTGGCCGACACCGTCGGGAAGAACGAGGCTACCGCCGATGCACGTTCGGCCTTATAGCTCCGATAGGTATAACCCTGTTTTTTCACCGCCGGACTGTTCTCTACGGCATAGCGCATACAGGCATCCAATGTCCATGCTCCACTACTCTCCTCTTGTGCTGCCATCGTAGCAACAAGCATGAATGATAGAATCGATGTTTGAAATATCTTTTTCATCTTCTGTTTTTTATTTTTTCTACTTACTCTAATGCAAAGAGCGTGCCAAAACACTCAATCAGCTATCATTCACGCAATTAGTCAAATCGCCCTATTTGCTAAGTGTCAAATATTTGGACACTGGTGTCAAATATTTGGACAGACCATTGGCGTAAAAAGAAAAACATTACCTTTGTAATCAACTAAAGAAGAAAAAAATGAACAAACAAGGAACCATCTTAGTGGTAGATGACAACAAGGGCATTTTAGCGGCCGTGAAAATGCTACTTGCCAGCTGCTTTAAAAAAGTTCTCACGCTCTCTCAGCCCGACCGAATCAAAACAATCCTACAAGAAGAGGAGGTCGATATCATCCTGCTCGATATGAATTTCAGTGCCGGCATAAATAGTGGTAACGAAGGACTCTTCTGGCTCTCGGAGATCAAGAAGACGGCACCGGATGTCGAAGTGGTGTTGTTTACCGCCTATGCCGATATTGAGCTGGCGGTAAGAGGCATCAAAGAGGGAGCAGCAGACTTCGTGGTGAAACCTTGGGACAACACCAAGTTGCTGGAGACCCTTCGGGCAGCCTACCAAAAACGGAAAGAAAGGCACGAAGACGCTTCTTCTCGCCACTCGTTCACTCCGGGCGATATGTTTTGGGGCGAAAGCAAACCGATGCGCCAGCTGAAGCAACTGATCGAGAAAGTGGCGAAAACAGATGCCAACCTGCTCATCACCGGCGAAAATGGTACCGGCAAGGAGATGCTGGCCCGCGAGATTCACCACCTGTCAACTCGCAAAGACGAGGCTCTGGTCACGGTGGATATGGGTGCACTCACCGAGACATTGTTTGAAAGCGAACTGTTTGGCCATGTGAAAGGGGCTTTTACCGACGCCCATACCGACCGCCCCGGCAAGTTCGAGACGGCCAATGGGGGCACACTCTTCCTCGACGAGATTGGCAACCTCTCTTATCATCTGCAAGCCAAACTATTGACGGCCTTGCAACGGCGATGTATCGTCCGCGTAGGTAGCAACACGCCCATTCCGGTGAACATCCGCCTGATCTCTGCGACCAACCGCGACCTTCAAGAGATGGTGCAGAAAGATCAGTTCCGCGAAGACCTGCTCTATCGTATCAACACCATTCATTTGCATATTCCTCCTTTGCGCGAGCGCACCGACGACATTGTGCCCTTAGCGCAGATCTTTCTGGATAAATATGCCAAGATCTATGGCAAGGGGCAGATGCAGATCAGCGACAATGCGGCCGATTGCCTGAAGGCTCAACCCTGGTTTGGCAACATCCGCGAACTGGAACATACCATCGAAAAGGCGGTGATCATCTGCGAGGGCAACACGTTGCACCACGACGACTTCGACTTTCAGCCGGCTCAGAAAGAGACGACAACAACCGAAGAGGCGTCCATAACCACTCTCGAAGAGATGGAATATACGATGATAAAGAATGCCATGGATAAATTCGAGGGCAATCTGTCGATGGTGGCCGCCCAATTAGGCATCTCGCGGCAGACGCTCTATAACAAGATAAAACGATACAAATTGTAACGAATCGCAGAAGATGATGTTCAAGAAGCTCTCTTATAGTCCCACGTTCCACCTGCTACTGCTGGTGCTTCTCACGGTAGTGCTCACGGCCTTACTCCTGACCGGCGGCAAATGGCTGCTATGTTGCCCGATTGCAGCCCTGTGGGTGGCCTCTTTCGTGCGCACCCGACGGCTCTATAAGCGACATGCCCAAAGGGTAGCCTTCATGTTTGATGCCATCAACAACAACGACTATGCCATCAAGTTCCCCAGCGAAGGCTATTCGTCGAGCGACGCACTGGTGAGCCAATCGCTCAACCGCATCATCCAGGTGCTGTTTCAGGCCAAGGCCGAGGCCATCCAACAGGAGAAATACTACGAGCTGATTCTGAGCTTTGTCAATACAGGCATCATTGTGGTGGACGACAAGGGCAATATCTATCAGACCAACAACGAGGCGTTGCGACTCTTGGGCCTCACCGTCTTCACCCACGTGAAGCAGCTGAAACGTATCGACGAGACGCTCGAGAGCAAGATCAGCACGGCTCAGCCGGGCGAGAAGCAACAGGTCTCCTTCAACAACGAACGAGGCACCATCAGCCTCTCTATCCGTGTGTCAGAGATGACGCTCAAAGAGAAGCATGTGCGCATCATCGCCATCAACGACATCAATAGCGAACTGGATCAAAAGGAGATAGACTCTTGGATAAGGCTGACGCGCGTCTTGACTCACGAGATTATGAACTCGATCACGCCTATCACCTCGCTAAGCGACACCCTGCTGACGCTACATGGCGACACCGATCCCGAGATTCGTGACGGACTGGAGGTGATCAGCACCACGGGCAAGAGCCTGATAGCCTTCGTGGAGTCGTACCGCAAGTTTACCCATCTGCCTACGCCCCAGCCCACACTCTTCTATGTGGGCAAGTTTGCCGAACGCATGGTGCAACTCGCTCACCATCACTTCAACTATCCCAACATTCGGATAGATATCAAAGTGGAGCCCGACGACCTGATTCTCTATGCCGACGAGAATCTAATCTCGCAGGTGATGCTCAATCTGCTGAAGAATGCCATGCAAGCCATCGGTAGCGAACAGACCGACGGTCATATCGAGCTGAAGGGCTATTGCAATCCCGACGAATCGGTCGTCATAGAGGTGAGCAACAACGGTCCGCTCATTCCTCAAGAAGAGATCGACCACATCTTCGTCCCCTTCTTCACGACCAAAGAGAGAGGTAGCGGCATCGGTCTGCCTGTTGCGCGACAAATCATGCGTCTCTCGGGCGGAAGCATTACGCTCAAAAGCAATGTCCAAGCCCATCTGACCACCTTTATCCTGACTTTTCCATAAGTAAGAAGGAGCTGATACAAGTCTCGTCTGTTATTTCAAATCAGAAAAATTAATTGTAACGCTGTAACGTAACGCTTTTGTAACGCCGTAAGATGCCATAAGAGTTTGATCGACGCTATTTTTTACTTTTGCCCCTTACAGGGCGTAACCCATTATTTATCACATACCCAGGGCGCCCTGCCCTGGGCTAAGGAGACCATTGGGCCTTCAGCCCGTCTTTGCAACGTTGTTGGTTTCCCCGTCCTTGCAAACATCGTTCCTCCTTGTCGTTATTGTTATTAGTGAAAGTAAAATAACGCCAATAATACGTTGCGTGAATCCAATGCGTTGCCATTGGGTAATGTTTGTGGTAACAGCGGGCTGAAAGCCCAAAGTTCTTCACAGCCCAAGGCAGGGCGCCTTGGGGATGATTCGATTATGAGCTATGCGCCCTGTAAGTGGCAAAAGTAAAATAACGCCAATAATACGTTGCGTGAATCCAATGTATTGCCATTGGGTAAATGTTTGTGGGTTGACAACGGGCTGAAAGCCCAATGGTCTCAACAGCCCAGGGCAACGCGCCCTGGGTGATAGAGAGAGGGTTAATACCCGTCAATAGGCGGCAATACATGAGCTTACGCCCAGACTGGTTGCGATGGCCGAGAGAATGGCCAGAAGCGTTTGGATGACAAACTTCCAACGGTCGCGTTTGGTAGTAGGTTTTTCGTTATTTTCCATGATGTAAGTGTTTTAGTTCAGAAAAAGTTTTCACATAAAGAAGGGTGTGAGTGTGCTATAAATTGCCTTCTCCGCTATCGTCGCCCTCCGAGGGGGTGTCGGGAGTGATCGGATCCGTCGGTTCGCCCGCGCCACCCCTGTTATACTCGTTCAGCTCTTCCATGCGGCACATCTTGCGCAGCTCTGCGTTGCTCCAAGCCTTGGTGTTGCGTAGGTTCAGGTGCACGCCCGTGACGTTTTGTGCGGTAAACTCCTTGGCCGTATCAGCCGGTTTGGTCACCATGCCGATAGAGAAAAGCCCCAATTCGCCGATTCGCACCGATTTGCCATCGAGCACCAGCTCTTGCAAACAGCTCAGCATGTCGGTGAGAACCCCTTGAATAACGCCCTTCGAGAAGGCCGAATGGTGGTGGCTCATGTGATCGATAAAGTCGTCGAATTCGATGGTGCGGTCTTGTACGGCTTTGGCATACCACTTGCCCGACGTGGGGAGTCCCTGTCTTTGTTCTTGATAGACTTTGTATTTTAAAATTCCCATAGCGATTTGATTTTTTTTGGTTATTAAATAGTTGTTTTGTAAAATTATTGAAGTGCGTTCCGGATCTCTTCTTTTCACTACACGCAAAGATAGTGCATTACGAATGCGTTGTCAAGGAGTTGTGCTCGTTTAGCGTGCTAAAATCTGTTAAATAGCCCCATAGAGCTTGTCTCTTAGAGATTTGGGGCGAAAATCTATTTTTCCTACTTCGCAAAGCTAAGAGGGCGCGAGAGAGGCGTTAAAACCCGAATTGGGTTAAATGGTGTGAGGATGCAGCCCCTCTGGGAAAAAGAGCCCCCTACCTTCAAAAAACACACCCCGAGGCATGACAGCGTTACGTTACAAATCGTTACAATTAATTTTTTGTCACACTCTTCCCCTCCCCCTTTCTCTCTACTTAAAAAGTATATTATATATATATAAATATATATATATATAATATAAAATATATAGTTATAAATTATAACTACTATTAGCCCTCACTAAGCATGCGGAGACAAATATGTGTTTTTTTATTTGTAACGATTTGTAACGTAACGCTTTTGTAACGCCGGAGTGTGCGGTGTGTGTTATAGCCAAGTGTGCAAACACCTGTAAATCTGCATAGTAAACCGCATGATGGGTGATGGATGCGTAACTTATCCATCACACTTCCGCCTATAGCTTCGACATAGCCCGCTACGGCTCTCCCTATTCAGATTCACGCCATTTATGAATCCCTATATAATTCTTTAGACGCCTTTAGAGAGATTTAGAAAAGAAATCGCTATCTTTGTAACAAATAAAGGAAAACTATATATAATTTATGAGCGATATCAATATGAACGAAGAGGCTAAAAAGAGCCTGAACTTCATTGAAGCAATTGTTGAGAAAGATTTAGCAGAAGGTAAAAACGCGGGACGCATACAGACCCGTTTCCCACCAGAACCCAATGGCTATCTGCACATAGGACATGCCAAGGCAATCTGTATGGACTTTGGTCTTGCCAAGCGCTATAATGGCGTTTGTAACCTGCGCTTCGACGACACCAACCCGGTCAAGGAGGATATGGAATATGTCGATTCCATCAAAGAAGACATTCAATGGCTTGGATTCCAGTGGGGCAACGAATACTACGCATCAGACTATTTCCAGCAATTATGGGACTTTGCCATCCTACTGATCAAAGAGGGAAAGGCCTATGTAGATGAACAGAGTTCTGAGGTTATCGCCTCACAAAAGGGTACGCCTACTCAGGCCGGCGTGGAAAGCCCCTATCGCAACCGCCCCATCGAAGAGAGCTTGGAGCTGTTCAACAAGATGAATAGCGGCGAGATAGAAGAGGGTCAGATGGTGTTGCGTGCCAAAATTGATATGGCCAATCCCAATATGCACTTCCGCGATCCTATCATCTATCGTGTGATCAAGACTCCGCACCACCGCACCGGCACTACTTGGAAAGCCTATCCGATGTATGACTTTGCCCACGGCGAAAGCGATTTCTTTGAAGGTGTGACACACTCGCTCTGTACACTGGAGTTTGTGGTGCACCGCCCGCTCTATGACCTGTTTATCGACTGGCTGAAGGAGGGAAAAGACCTGAATGACAACCGCCCACGCCAGTATGAATTCAATAAGCTGAACTTGAGCTATACGCTAATGAGCAAGCGCAACCTGCTGATCTTAGTAAAAGAGGGACTTGTTGACGGCTGGGACGATCCACGTATGCCGACCATCTGTGCTTTCCGCCGCCGCGGTTATTCGCCGGAGTCTATCCATAAGTTTATCGACAAGATTGGTTACACCACCTACGATGCTCTGAACGAGTTTGCCTTGCTGGAAAGTGCCGTCCGCGAAGACCTGAACACACGTGCCACCCGCGTAGCCGCCGTGTTGGATCCGGTGAAGCTGATTATCACCAACTATCCCGAGGGCATGGTTGAAGAGATGGAGGCCATCAACAACCCCGAAGATCCGGAAGCCGGTAGCCACATAATCGAATTTAGCCGCGAATTGTGGATGGAGCGCGACGACTTTATGGAGGATGCTCCGAAGAAATATTTCCGCATGACTCCGGGTCAGGAGGTGCGCCTGAAGAATGCCTACATCGTTAAATGTACGGGCTGCAAAAAAGACGAAGAGGGCCGCGTTGTGGAGGTTTATTGTGAATACGACCCCAACACCAAGAGCGGTATGCCCGATAGCAACCGCAAGGTGAAGGGCACATTGCATTGGGTAAGTTGTGGCCATTGCCTGCCGGCCGAAGTGCGCCTGTACGACCGCTTGTGGAAGGTAGAAAACCCACGCGACGAGCTGGCCGCCATCACCGAGGCAAAGGGTTGCACCGCATTGGAGGCGATGAAAGAGATGATCAACGCCGACTCTCTGAAGGTGCTGACCAACTGCTATGTAGAGAAGTATTTGGCCGATGCCAAACCGCTCGACTACCTGCAATTCCAGCGTATCGGCTACTTCAATGTGGATAAAGACTCTACGGCCGATAAGCTGATCTTTAACCGCACGGTCTCTCTGAAAGATACCTGGAGCAAGGTGAAGGGGAAAGAAACCAAATAAAAAATCTGTATGAGAAAAGAGGATGTCAAAAAGATGTTGCAACACTATCTGTCGGTCACGCGAACAGGGAAAGAGCCCTATTTCGATGCCGACCAGATTGAGGACTTATTAGACTACTTGGAAAGCATGGAAGATTTTACCTATTACAATGAAGTTTTGGCTCTCGGGCTGAAACTTCATCCCGGTAATAGCAATCTGCTTCTCAAGAAGTGTGCACTGTATGTCTATGAAGAGCTCTATGAAAAAGCGTTGCAACTCCTCGATAGCCTCATTGATGCCGATATTGACGAATCCAACATGATCAGGCTCGAATGCTATGCCGCCATGAAGCAGTATAACAAGGTGGTTAAGTTTACCCGTCAGCTGATCGACAACCGGTATGACAACCTGGCCGAGCTGTTCGAGAATACGGCTACGGTGCTCAACGACGAAGAGATGTATAACGAGGCCTTGAACTATATCAAATGGGGACTGACGCTCTATCCCGATAGCCAGCAGCTGAAAGAGGAGCTCTGCTTCACTCTGGAGCATCTGGGCAACCTGGAGCAGGCCATCCAAGTATGTAACAACCTGATCGACGAAAGCCCCTACTCCTATCAAGACTGGGTTACTCTGGGCCATCTCTATTGCACGGCGCAGCTTTTCGACAAGGCGATTGACGCCTTCGATTTTGCTCTGACCTGCAACGACAAGGACGAAGAGGTGTATCTGCTGAAGGGATATTGTCTCTATCGCAACGAAAGCTATGAAAAGGCGCTCGCGGTCTATTACGAATTGCTGGAGATCTCGCACAACGAGGCACTGGCCTCGGAGGTGTGGCCGCTGATCAGTAGTTGCTACATCAAGCTGGAAGAGTTTGAAAAGGGCTATAACCTGTTGAAGAAACTGATCGACGAGAAAAACGAGATGCTGGAGGCCTCTACCTACATCGATTTTGTGCGTTGTTGCATGGAGCTCGACCACAAGAAAGAGGCACAAGAGACCCTGCGATTTGCCTCTCTGCTCTATCCGCACAACACCCACATCTTGTCGCTCTATATCCTGGCGATGATTGAAATGGGCGATTACATTGCGACGTACAACTATATACAAAAGCTGATTGGCATCTTGCAATCAGACGACTTCAAAGGGAATCAGGAGGATGTCGATAGCTTTATGCTGATTGGCAAGTTCCTGTTTTTGATAGGCCGATGCAAAGAGGCGGTCATCTTCTATAAAAAGGTGGAAGAGCTGAACCCCCATCAGAAGTTTATCAACGTCTATCTGTGTATGGCCTATAACCAGCTACACGACGAAGAGAATTATAACAAGTACTTCAAGAAGAGTGCCGAGAAAGAGGTTTTCGACTATATGAAGGAGTTTTGCGTCACCGACGCACCCAAAGACATCATTGATGAGTGTCTGACTCCTATTAATGCAAAAGATTTGACCCATATTTATTTAAACAACAAAGACAATTATAACTAAATACACTTATGAACAGACATCTGAAAGACTATGCCTTGCTAATGCTTAAAGGCATGGGAATGGGTGCGGCCGATGTTGTGCCCGGAGTTTCGGGAGGCACCATTGCCTTTATCGTGGGTATCTACGAAGAGCTCATCAATTCCATCAAGAGCATTAACGGCCACTCTCTCAAACTACTTCTATCGGGGAAGCTCGCCGCCTTCTGGAAGGCGGTTAATGCGAATTTCCTGCTTTCAATCGTTGCGGGTATCGGCATCAGTGTGTTTTCACTGGCCAAAATCATCACCTACCTGCTGGTGACTCATCCCATCCTGGTATGGTCGTTTTTCTTTGGACTGGTGCTGGCTTCTACTTGGTTTGTATCCAAAGACATCAAGCAATGGAACTGGAAGACGATTCTTAGCATTGTAGCCGGCTCGCTGATGGCCTTCTACATCACCGTGGCCACACCGGCCGAAACGCCGTCGAACCTGCTCTTTATCTTCCTTTGTGGAGCCATTGCCATCTGTGCCATGATTCTTCCGGGCATCTCCGGTAGCTTCATCCTGGTACTCTTAGGCAAATATTTCTACATCATGGAGGCGGTCAAAACGCTGAATATCTCCGTTATTCTGGTCTTTATGGGCGGTGCGGCCATTGGTATCACCTCCTTCTCGCGCGTGCTCTCGTTTGCCCTCAGCAAATTTCACGACATCACCATCGCCGTGTTGGCCGGCTTTATGCTGGGTTCGCTCAACAAGGTATGGCCGTGGAAAGAGACGATCGAGACCTACACCGATAGCCATGGTGTGGTGAAGCCGTTGGTCGAGGCCAATATTCTGCCCAACCAATTCGTGATGGAAGCCATTGGTTTGATGATTTTCGGCTTTTTCCTGGTCTATTTTATTGAGAAACTTTCGGCTAAGGAGAGCAAAAAATAAACATATAATACTCATATATACACACATCTTTTCGAGTGCTTGACAAACCTCGTTAAAAACAAGATTTATGCAAAACAAAACAACGGTTTCTATACCATTTATGCTACTGGGCATACTCTTCAACGTATGCTTGGTTGCCTCCAATCTATTGGAGACCAAAGTCATTCAATTAGGTAGCATCACGGCTACCGCCGGTCTGATAGTCTTTCCCATCTCTTACATCATCAACGATTGTATCGCCGAGATTTGGGGATTCAAGAAGGCGCGTCTGATTATCTGGAGCGGATTTGCCTCCAACTTCTTAGTGATTGCCTTCGGCCAGTTGGCCGTCCGGCTTCCGGCGGCTCCCTTCTGGGAGGGCGAAGCGGGCTTCAACTTCGTCTTCGGCATGGCGCCTCGCATTGCCATTGCCAGCCTGATGGCCTTTTTGGTGGGCTCGTTTCTCAATGTCTACGTCATGAGCAGGATGAAGATTGCCTCGGGTGGCCACCACTTCTCGGCAAGGGCTATCTTGTCAACGCTGGCGGGCGAAAGCGCCGACTCGCTGATCTTCTTCCCCATCGCCTTCCTGGGGCTGGTCCCCTTGAACGAATTGCTCATCATGATTGGCACACAAGCCGTCTTGAAGTCGGTCTATGAGGTGATAATCCTACCCGTCACAATCCGTGTCGTCAACTACATCAAGCGTATCGACGGAAGTGATGTGTATGATGTGGACACCTCTTACAACATCCTGAAGGTAAAAGAGATCTGATTCCCCTCTCTATCGGAACAGGTGCGACCAGTCTTCGCGTGGTTGCACGTTATAGGAGTTGATCTTCAAACCCTCTGCCGCCTTGCAATTGGCCAGAGAATCATCCAGAAACAGGGTCTCTTCGGCCTGAATATGGGCATCTTCCAACACAAACTGGAAGATATCCGTATTCGGTTTCTGCATGTGAAGCTCATAGGAGAGATAGATGCGGTCGAAGAAGTCGTCGGCCTGAAGACCACGGTAGTTGAAGTATTTTGAGGCAATCCATTGCCAATGAAGCAGGTTGGTATTGCTCAGCAAGAAGGTGTTATAGCGTTGATGCAGGTCGAGCAACAGGTCGAGCTTCTCCGTCGTTACCTCGCCCAACATCTGAATCCAGGCATCGTTGATCTCTTCATCGGTGATCTCACGCTCGGTCTTGCGGCGAATGCCGGCTCGAAAAGCATGAGGCGAAATGGTTCCCAACTCGAATTGCATAAACAATTCCTTCTGGAGATAATCACTCACATCATTTTGACGTATATCCGTAACACCTAATTGTGCAAAGGCATCGATACATCGAGACCAGGTAATACCGATAATCACACCGCCTAAATCCAAGATTACATTTTTTATGCCTTCCATGATAAATTCCTCTTTCATAAACAACAATGCCTCAACAAACCCCTCTACAGGGCTCTTTTTCAACACACACCGGCCGTTCACAAATATAAACAAAATTATTACATTATATTATTATTGGTGTAACAATTTTTACATTCTGTCAACCAAAAACAACGCCAGACGACACACACCGACCGGCTAAAGCAGAGACCGATAGATATAGTCCATATCTACATGCTGGCGCACCAAATGGGCCAACTTGTCGTATTGTGTCTCTTTGAAGGCGGCATAATCAAACGTGGAGGCGTTGTCTGCCTCGTCGAAGCCTTCGGCCAAATGGTCGAGCACCGTGGGATTGTCAAGGATGCCATGCATATAGCTGCCCCAGCAGGTGTGATCGAGATAATAGCCATCGGTGCGTCCGTCTTCGAGACGAACCACGGGCCGCTCTTCGGCACCCTTCTCAACGATGGTGCGCCCCATGTGTATCTCATAGCCTTTGCAGACAAGACGCTCGGCGGTATCGCTTCCCGCACATGTCGGCAAAAAGTCGAAACGGCTCTGCCGGGTCACCTTCTCCTCCTCGATAAGGGTGCGCTGGGGCAAGAGTCCCAAGCCCGGCACGGCCAACAATCCGCCTTCGATGCCGTCGGGGTCTTCGATGCGAACGCCCATCATCTGATAACCGCCACAAATCCCAACCACCTTTTTACCGGCCTTGTGGGCTCGCACAATGGCCTCGGCAATGCCATTGGCACGCAGGCTCTGCAAATCGTTCAGGGTGTTTTTGGAACCCGGTAGCAATATAATGTCGGCCTTCTCTATCTCCGACACATTATTGGTGTAATAGGCATTGAAACGGGGATCCATCTCCAGCACATCAAAGTCGGTAAAGTTGGACATGCGCTTGAGCAACACGATGGCCACATTGATCTTGCCCTGTTGATAGCTATTGTGCTTCATGTCCAGGGCAACCGAATCCTCCTCTTCGATCTTGATGTCCCGAAACCAAGGAATCACGCCCACCACCGGAATGCCGGTCAGCTCCTTCAGCATGGCGCGTCCCTCTTCAAACAGAGCGGCATCGCCTCTGAACTTATTGATGATGATACCCTTCATCAAGGCACGCTCTTCGGGTCGCAACAATTCGATGGTTCCATAGACCGCCCCAAACACACCGCCCCGATCAATATCGGCCACCAGATAGGTGGAGGCTCCGGCTTGTAGAGCCATGCGCATATTGGTGATGTCGCGATCGCGCAGATTCAGCTCAGAGATGCTTCCTGCTCCCTCGAGCACAATGGGGTTGTAGCGCTCTTCGAGACGATGAAACGAGGCAATGGCCTCTTTGAACAGCTCCTCTTTTTGTTGCTTCATGCCAAAATAGTCTTTGGCAGACATGTTGCCTACCGGTTTTCCATTCAAAACCACCTGCGAACTCTTGTCGTTGGTGGGCTTCAACAATATAGGATTCATATCGGTATGGGGCGCAATGCCACACGCCTCGGCCTGAACCACTTGGGCTCGTCCCATCTCGCCCCCTTCGGGTGTGGAATAGGAATTGAGAGACATATTTTGGGCTTTAAAGGGAGCCGGCGTGTATCCGTCTTGTAGAAAGATGCGGCAAAAGGCTGCATTTATGACACTCTTACCAGCGTCTGAACAGGTTCCGACAAACATGATCGGCTTCAAGTGTTGTTTCATCTTTTTCATCTTATTTTTGCATTCGGGATACAAATCTAAAAAAAACGATTCAAACAAAGGCGAGAAAGTGGATAGTTCCTTAGAGAAAACTTACCTTTTCTGATTTCCTCAACCATCCGGGATAATTCCAAAAAGATGGCATACAAGGGATGATAAACCACCGCCTTCGCATGCCATCTTACTTATTTAGGGATATTCACGGATATAGCATCATTTAACTATGAAACAAATGTCTCCAAATTTCGTTTCATCATCTTTTTTCTTAAATATAAATTCAGCCCCAGAAGCATTATTATCTTTAACCTGAATCTCATACATGAAAAAAAGACCGTGTGTAGCAGGAACCACTGCCTTGATGCCAATGGCGTCACCGCCTGGTCTCACTATTGTAAAATAGCTATCCGTTCTTCCTAAAGTTTTAAAACCTATTGGCTCCCATTTACCATCATACTTAATCCTAAGATATCGTTTCTCTCCTTTTTTCACATCATCGTAATAATAGTTCAAAAGTTTATACTCGCTGAGAGGAGCATCCGGACTTTTTGCAATGTACAACTGCAACCTATCTTCAAAATAAACATCTGTCACTTTTATTTCATATTTGCTTTTCTCTAACTCATAATAAGGAGGAAGTTTAATATTCAAGAGGGTAAAACCTTTACTATTACCACCAAAAGTGACGTCATTGTTAGATGAGGAAAGAGTATAGATTATGTCCTTGTTGTCAACATCAAATATAGCTTTATCAGAACCAGAAAATTTGACTATCTTTCCACTTTTATCCCGGAATTGAAGTTGAATTTTCCTTGCGCGTGTAACCTCTAAAGAAGAAGACACTTTTCTCCATTTGTTACCACCGGTTGAAGACCAAAGCTCTATCTTCTTGATTTCATTTCCATTTACATACTTTCGCCACTCACTTGCCTCTGAGCCAAACGGTCCCTTTATCGTAACTTTTTGCCCAGGATTCAAGCCCTTAGAAAAATAATCCCGCGCGTATATTATGGTTTTATCTTTGTTAGCAATACAAAATGTATTATGGAGTGTGCCAAACTGACCCCAAGCCGTCAGTTTTTTGGTAGATGAATCATATTTATATGATGGATCATCAAAACCTCCAAACCAGGGATCCCATCCCGGATCTAAGAATTGTGTTAAAGCAATCCAAGGTTGCACATCTGCACCATAATCCGTTTTTTGAACTAAAGTCCAACCTGGCTCCACATCCTCTACAACTAATTTAGAAACCACGCGCTCGTTCAAATTTATAGTAAACACAAGTTTATCACCAGCCCATTCATATTTGCCCTTTTTTGTATAGACAACATCTCCATGCGTTTCACCTTTAATCTTGCCACCAGATCGCTTCCAATTCTTGCCTTCGGTGCAATAGATAGCCGTCAGCGTGCCCGATGATGAGGCAGATAGCGAACTCTTGTCGCCACCCAGCCATGAGTCAAGAAGCCATTCACCCGCACCTCTATAGGTCAGCGTAAAGGAATTCTCCTCCGAACCAACGCACATATAAATAATGTCACCATACTCCCAAGAGCCTCTATCTGTCAGCTTGGTGGCAGGTTTTTCACCTTCATAGCCCGACAGGGTCGCATTGACCTCTATCTTCACCTTTGAAAAGTCTCTCGGCTGATCCTTTTCCAACTCGTCTGCCGCACAACCGGACAACATGCCCACAAACAGACAAGCTAAAAGACTATAGATATAATATATTTTCTTCATAATACATTCGTTTTATTCTGTTACCATCTTCCTATATCTTCATAACCCTCAGCATTGATACTATCTGTAGGTTTCTCTACAGAGACCACACATGAGGCCGTCTTGTGTCCATCTTCGGTTGTTACCGTAATGATTGCCGTACCGCCGCCCTTAGCCGTAACCACACCATTGCTATTCACCTCTGCCACCGACAAATCGGAAGAGCTCCACTTCACGGCCTTGTTGGTTGCATTGGCCGGTGATAGGGTGGCCACCAAAGTCTCTTTGTCGCCCACCTTGAGAGAGATGGAAGACTTGTTGAGCGATACCGATGCCACGGCGATAGTGTTCGCCTTCACCGTCACCTTGCATGAGGCCGTCTTGTGGCCATCTTCGGTTGTTACCGTGATGGTTGCCGTGCCGGCATTTATAGCTCTAACCTCGCCATAGCTGTTCACTTGGGCCACATAAGGATCGGATGAGCTCCACTTCACGGTCTTGTTGGTTGCATTGGCCGGTGATAGGGTAGCCGCCAACGTCTCCATGTCGCCCACAACCAGTGAGAGAGAAGATTTGTTGAGCGATACCGATGCCACGGCGATAGTGTTCGCCTTCACCGTTACACTACATGAGGCCGTCTTATTGCCATCTTCGGTTATTACCGTGATGGTTGCCGTGCCTGCATTTATAGCTCTAACCTCGCCCTTGCCGTTCACTTGGGCCACACCGCTATTGCTTGATTGCCATTTCACGTTCTGGTTCGTAGCGTTTATGGGGGCAATAGTAGCAATAAGCTGATAAGAATCGCCCTCCATCATAGACAACGAGGTCACATTCAGCTTCACGCCCGTAACCGCCACCTTATCCTCTTGAACCGTCACCTTGCACGAGGCCGTCTTGTTGCCATCTTCGGTTATTACCGTGATAGTTGCCGTGCCAACCGCCTTAGCCGTCACCTTGCCGTTGCCATCCACCTGAGCCACACCACTATCGTTTGATTGCCATTTCACATTTTTATTGGTAGCATCCTTCGGTGTGATGGTTGCAACAAACTGGAACGAACCACCGACGGTCATTGAGAGATCGGTTTTATTCAGAGAAACACCCGTAACCGCCACCTTGTCTTTCTTCACCGTAATCGTACAAGTGGCCGTCTTGTTGCCATCTTCGGTTGTTACCGTAATCTTCGCTTCGCCCTCTTTGACGGCCGTCACCTTACCGTTGCCATCCACCGTAGCGATATCCGTCTTATCCGATTTCCACGTCACCTTCTTGTTAGTAGCCCCTTCGGGAGTAACGGTAGCCACCAACGTCACCGTGCCGCCAACCGTCAGCGTGTGTGCGGTCTTATCCAGCTTCACGCCCGTAACCGCCACCTTGTCTTTCTTCACCGTAATCGTACAAGTAGCCGTCTTGTTGCCATCCTCGGTTGTTACCGTAATCTTCGCTTCGCCCTCTTTGACGGCCGTCACCTTGCCGTTGCCATCCACCGTAGCGATATCTTTCTTATCCGATTTCCACGTCACCTTCTTATTAGTAGCCCCTTCGGGAGTAACGGTAGCCACCAACGTCACCGTGCCGCCAACCGCCAGTGTGTGTGCGGTCTTATCCAGCTTCACGCCCGTAACCGCCACCTTTCCATCCTTGACCGTTACCTTACAAGTAGCCGTTTTTCCGCCATCTTCGGTCTTAACCGTTACCACGGTTTCGCCCGCCTTATGAGCCGTAACAATACCTTGAGCATCTACAGACGCAACCTCCGTTTTACTGGAACTCCAGGATACACGTTTGTTAGTAGCGTCTTCCGGTGTCACATTCACCTTTAATGTCTCCTTAGCACCAATCGCCAGCGACACGTTTTGTACATTCAATGTCACTCCGGTCACATGCACAACCGAAGGAGTCACAGGGGAATCGTCGTCGGAACAAGCCATTACCAAAAGGGCAAGTCCGAGCAATGTAATAAGTTTTAATAATTTGCTCATAACGTTATCTCCTTTTCTTACGTTTAATTATTGAAAAATAGCTTTATTCCGTATAAAAACAAATGATATTTCGGCAAATTTCTTGGATAATAGAGAAATTTTTATTGTAATCCGGGGCAAAGCCTTAAAAATCGGGCTTTCCACTATCCCTAAAATATTGATTTTGGTTTACTTATCGCTCCATTTTATCGGAGAAAATGGTGCTTTGAGAAAGGTAAGTGTGGTCTTCGGCATAAATATAGAGTAAAGTTCCCTCCTTAATTGTATTGATGATGGGGCGAGAAAGATCCAGCGGCAAGGCCGGGCAACCAAAACTACGGCCCAACCGACCCGTTGACAAAGCCACGGACGGATTGGAATAGGCCGCCCCATGAATGACGATGGCACGCTCTTTGGCACGGTCGTTTATCCCCTTTTCCAAACCATTCAACACCAGCGAATAGCCATTACGACCCTGATAGGTGTTTTCCGTCACATAAAAGCCCAAAGAGCTCTTGTGCGAACCATTCTCGTTTGAAAACGAGGTGGCATATTTTCCCCCGCTATTCTTTCCATGTGAAACGACCGAAGAGAAAAGTATCTTGCGGCGACCCAGGTCAAACACATAAAAACGTTCTTCCGTCGAAGGCTTCGAAAAGTCTATCAGAGTCAGAATGTCTTTGTTCTTCCGGTCAATGAGATAGCTGCCCTCGATGGCCCGTTCAAAGGCCTTATAGTTGACATCCTTATCCGCACACATCTCTTCGTACAACCGACGACATTCGGCGGCATGGCCCGATGATTCGGGAACCCATGAATTTGAAGAGACCACAACGCCACGCGTCAACGTATCGCGCACCGGCAAGAACAACAAAACCAACAATAAGAAGAATAGTCTAACCATACACCATTGATAATGAGGCCACAAAGATAACAACATTAATCCAAAACAAAAATAAGAGCGTTCCTTAATGGAGCCCAGTCATAAATAAATTTGGCATGCGAAGTGGCATTACGCACACACATGTGCGAACGCGGAGTTGTGCCCAACGAAGCAGTATATTCTATCATTTTGGTTTGTGGCGCATTGACCGGCACACCATGGATATAGGCTCCATTCACAAAGCGGCTGGCATATGGCGCAAAACCGCCCGTCTTTTGCGACCCATCGACCAGATAGATCATACGAGCTTTTTTCTCTTGCAACACAAAGATTCCCACCGGCGTTACCTGGGCATACGGAGGACGATATTGCCCCGTCGTAGCCGGATTCATACTACGGATCCACCAAGAAAGTTCTTCCTTATACTCAAGTGCCGTGATGTTCTGGTTGGTACGATCGACAAACACAACGTGTTCAAACGAGACCGTGTCGCTCAGCAGAGAAAGATATTTACGGGGAACACACCACGCTCCGGCCTGATCCACCCGCTCAATGGTCGGGAAGGTTGGATGATCGCTCAATAGCCGGACCAATGTGCCATCCAATCCATAAATCTCGGGAACCAATGTGTCGGAAGGCAGATAAAGAGGAACACCCTGAAAACGCTCAACGCCCAACGTGTCGGCAATTCGTTTATAGACATTCCGCTTATAGTGTTTCACCAACACGGCTTCGCCATTACGGTTCTTATAGTTCTGCAAAACACCCCATTGGGAAGACTCCTTTCGCAACTTCTCCACCAAAAGCAACTTCTCGCGAATCAAATCCCAACGAAACTCACGCACGGTGTCTTTATAGGGATACTGATCATCCAACGTATGCTTATCATACAGAAGCTCCTTCTCTATCACGATATCAGCCGCAACCGCCCTCTTCTCGACCGGCTCTTCCTCGACAATCGCCGTATCTGCCGGCAAAACGGAGGCATCTTCATGCGGCTTTTCGGGCGAAATCACACACGAAACGATCCAAATCAGTCCAAAAACGATATAGAAATAACTACTTTTCATCTGCATCTTATCTCCATAAACTATGTTTTACAGCATGTTTTCATAAATAAAGTTAATCAAATGAATTTTCCAAGCAAAATAGTATGCTACATAACATAAAGTATCTATATTTGCATAGTGTTTTTCATGGTATTAGATTTAAGGTTAACAATTGGAATTGGCTGTCCGCGACGGATAGCCTTTTTTGTTTTATAACCCTATCATTTCCGTCTTTTTCTCCCCTACAATTGCAATTCGTAATCAATCACATCAAGCATCCGCCCGAATTTCGCCCCTACCTGCTTGAAATGAGACACCTGCTCAAAGCCCAACTTCTCATGCAGACGATTGCTCACCTCGTTGCCGGCGGTGATACAGGCAATCAGAGCCCGGCATCCGCGCTCCCGGCAATCGGCTATCAGCTTCTCCATCAACATCCGTCCCAATCCTTTTCCCCGGGCGGACGGCGAAAGATAGATGGTTGTCTCCCACGTATGCTGATAGGCCGCCTTCTCCTTCCAAGGATGCGCATAACAGAAGCCGACAACGACGCCATCCGCCTCTTCACACACCCAAAAGGGATAACGAGCCGAGACGGAAGAGATCTTGCGTGCCATCTCTCCGACAGACACAGATTCCATATCAAACGTGATTACGCTATGCAACACATACTCGTTATAGATGGCGGCAATAGCCTCGGCATCTTCCAAACGTACAGACCTGATCATTCTCTTATTCCCTTAAGTATTCGGCAATCTTCATGAAGTTACGCTCAAGCAGATACATCTGGCGAGCCATAAAAGGGAAGAACTCCTTCCAATCTTCTCGCCGATGCATATCAATGCCCTCTTTATACGTATAGATGCGGGCAACCTGTTTGCCGGTCTCTTCGCGCACATAACAGACATCCCAAATCAGACCTTCGGGAAAATCCTTCTCCAACATCTCTTTATACCAGGTAAGTCGCTCATACATCTCCAGGCGCTCCTCTTCGCTACGATGGTTCACCTCCAGAATCACATAGGCACCCTCACGATTGGCATCAAACTTCAGCTCAACACATTTCACCTTCGTGTTATAGAGCGTCCATATCTTTCGGCGTCGCCGCAAATAGGGTTGCACCTCGCAATAGGCCGCAAAGCTCTCCCAAAACTCGAGCTTCAGCCTTTTCAGCTCATCCTTGCTATACATTATATATATCTTTCTTTTTCACTTTTATAATCGTGCCAAACGATTCCAGTCTCTTCATGTCTATCTTTTTGGCATTTCCTACGATGGCATAGACCACCGGTTTCCCCTGAATATGACGTTGATAGAAACGCTCCACATCTTCCATCTTCATCTGCAACAGATCTTCACGCAACGAGCGATTGGGATCGTCGGTATAGCCTTCACGTTGCAATGAGGCAATCAACAGAGACAACTTCCTGAATGGAGGATAGCCGTTGCTGATACGATGCAAGATATGTTGCTTCACCGCCTCAACCCGTTCGGGACGCCGGGGCATCTCTTTGATCAATCCGTCCAACACGGTCATGGCATCCACCGTCTTGTCGTTTTGCGTAGAGAGCAATGTATCAAAGTCGCCCGGATGTGACAGATGACGCACCGTGGGCTGATGATAACGTGCCTTTACGCGATAAGCATACGAGCGGAACTCACGAATCTCTTGAAACATCAAGGATGACATATCTCCACCGAAATAGCCGGTAAAGAGTTCGGCCAGATGAGCCGCTTCACGGTCTTGTTGCACTTCGCCCTTCACGAAAGAACAGACAATGCTCTGAGAGACATCGGGCATATCATAGAAATAGACCAACGGCTTCTGATAGGTCTGAAGCTCACGATAGATTGATGAATGCGACGGAATCGCCACTTGCTCAATAGGCAGATAGTTCTTAACATATTGCTCCACCTGCTCTATAGGGAGCTTGCCGCAATAATGGATATTGCAAGCCACCTGTTGCAGCTCTTGGAAGGCCTCGATCATCTGGGCCGACTTGATTCTCTTCACGGTAGAAAGAGAGAGCTTGTTGAGATAACGTGATCGTTCGCCATACTTCACCTTCTCGAGCAATGCCTTGATCATGTTCTCACTCGACTTGACAAAAGCCTTTTCCGTCACCTTAGCCTCTTCCACTATCTGATGTAGCTTCTTACGTTCACCCTTGGCATGGCGCATAAAGGATCCTACCAGCTCAAGCGTTTCGGACAGATGTTCGTCAAAACCGGAAATATCCATCACAAAGTCGGTATCATTCACATAAAACATCAATGTGCTACCTAATACCTGCAATTTCCAACGGAACTGGTCGAACGTCAGCTCCTCGGTTCCGATAAAGTGCAGATAGGTGGCCAGATGGCTCAACAATGGGCGTTCCAGTTGCCCGACACCAAAAGATATTTGCAACGAGAAGATGTCGTTGATCAGATTGGTCGTATGATAAAGATGCACCAATGGGCGCAATTCGATGCGTTGAACATCCTCTTCGAGGTTCAGGAAACGAGGCGTCACCTCCTTCACCGGCAATTGCTCCAGTTGCTTGCCATATTCAGACGAGGCTTCGGCATTCTTTGGAATGATCGGCGCATAATCGGGCTTCGGCAATGTCTCCTTCGGATAGTGTCCGGTCTGCTTGGTCACATACAGATAGTCATCCGTAAAATACTTGCAGGCAATGCGAACTACATCCTCCTTCGACAAGCTATTCAACTTATACAGATCGTCGAGGTATTGCGACCAGGTCTTTCCCTGAGCAAAGACACGCATCATCACCTGCGCACGGGTAGAGATATCTTCCAGATTGGAGGCATACTCGCGCTTCAGCTCCAGCTTGAGGCTTTGGAAGATCTCGTCACTAAAATCGCCCTGCTTCACGCGATTGATCTCTTTCCAGATCATCTTCTCAACGGAAGAATAGGTCTGGATCAAGAACTTCGGCATCACTAATATACCCAAGACTCCGGCTTCGTTCATGCTCTCATTCATAGCCATTGAGCTCACCACCTTGTGTTCGATGGTCAGCTTATCCAAAAAGCCCGTACCGTTGGAATTGTTCAGCAACGAGACGGCCACTCTCAAGGCCATCCGGTCTTCGTGATTGGCCGGAACACCACGGAATCCCATGCCCATCACCTTCATGAAAGGTATAGGCACCTTGACGGCCATCTTCTCTTTTCCCTTGAAAGCAGGAAGAGCCACCTTCTCTGAGACCGGCACTTTTCCGCTACGAATACGCGAGAAGGTCTTCTCCAGGATTGGCAATGCCACATCCTTCTGAAAATCGCCACTCAAAATCAGGCCCATATTCGAAGCCACATAGTAGGTTTCGAAGAAGCGCTTCATCTCGGACAGACGCGGATTCTTCAACTCCTTGGTGCTACCAATGATCGGATAGGCATAAGGATGCGGATAGAAATAGCGCTCGGTCAGACGCTCTATGGCCTGGCTTCCGACAAAGTCGCCATACATATTTTTCTCTTCATAAACCGTCTCGAGCTCCGATTGAAACAGGCGGAACACCGGATGCAACAATCGCTCGCTATTAAGCTCTGCCCAATGTGCGATGTATTGCGAAGAGATTGTATTGTAATAGACGGT
Source organism: uncultured Parabacteroides sp. (assembly GCA_934725305.1). GTDB lineage: Bacteria > Bacteroidota > Bacteroidia > Bacteroidales > Tannerellaceae > Parabacteroides. The sequence goes on from CAKVBA010000005.1 coordinate 70,114, forward strand.
ATAATCGTACGATGTGCCCGCATTCAGCTTAGTGCCGCCATAACGAGAGATCAGACGGTCAAACTCGTTGGGAATCGCATAGTCGGCAGCTTTGACACTCAAACCATTAATAACCTGCAACAAATGTTTGCGTTCCTCCTCATCATGACAATCAGCCAAGGCATCATATTTGTCGGCAATCACATCCAATATTGCCTTTTCCGCCTTATAATCTATTGTACCAATCTTATCCGTACCCTTAAACATCATATGTTCAAAGTAATGAGCAATGCCCGTATCCGGACAATCTTTGGCACCCGCTTTCACCACCACAGCCCCAAAAACCTTTGGTTGACTATGATCCTCATTCAGCCAAACGGTCAACCCGTTACTCAATGTATACTCATGAACTTGAAGAGGCAGCAAAAATTTCATGTAGACAAAACAGATTTTAATTTTCAGCAAAGATAATCTTTTCAAATGAAATTAAAGCCGATTTAAGGATGTTCAAAAATATTATTTTTAACAATAAACCAGGATATGCCTGTTGGCGGAATCACAATGTATAAGTTCGGAAAAATGGAGTAACTATCCTTTCAAAACGGAGTGCCTACTCAATCCGAACGGAGTAGGCACCCAATCCAAACGGAGTGCCTATCCATTTTCAGAAAAGTACCTATCCATTTTTTCAAGGGTCTATACCCTTTTTTCAAATAGTCTATAGACTTTTCTCAAAGACTCTATAGACTATTTCCAAAAAGTCCCTACCCACCTTTTTCGAACGCTTTTCGAATACCGTTCGAATACGGACATTTCAAAAAGATGCCGAGCTTTTGGTTTGCTATTTCATTCGCCATTCACTATCTTTGCCTCACTACCTAATACATATTTGATAAATATATGAATGCGTTGAAGAACAAGAATGACCATGAATGGTTTTCTCCTGCACAAAAAGAGCAGGTGTTTGAACGCTTGGCACATCTGGCTGAAAGAGCCAATCTCTCCGAAGCCGATCAGATAGCCTATGACAAAGCGGTAGATTCATACCGCGTAAGCTCTCGTGTCATGCAAGATCACTATGAATTAGGACTCGAAGAGGGTGAGCATTTAACTAATTTAAAGAATGCGACTAACATGAAACACTTAGGCATCTCGCCGGATATAATAAGCCAAGTGACAGGTTTGACGAAAGAAGAAATAGAATCTTTGTAATTTAACAAAAGGGCTGCTCCAATTGACGCAGCCCTTTGCTATAAAAGGACGAATGCCCTATCTAAAAAAAGACACTATTCTGCCTATGAATTATACTATTACGACTTCACTTGATAACAATTTGTCCATTTTATTTGATGAGTTTTGTCATTTTCGTATTCAACTTTTCCATAATATTTCTATATTTGTGGTGTTGACACAAATCTCTACTTATTATAAAAAACAAAAGTCATTATGATTGACCTCACAAATTTTACTCCATGGACCCTCTTCACAGATCTGGGGTTCATCTCTATGTTGCTATTGCTCGGAAAACTGATTCGAGTAAAGGTTAAAGTAATCCAACAGCTTTTTATTCCTCCCAGCCTGATAGCAGGTCTATTAGGTTTAGCCTTCGGTCCCAATGGATTAGGATGGATTCCTCTTTCTCAAGACTTGGGCACTTATGCAGCTATTCTGATTGCGCTGGTGTTTGGAGCACTGCCACTTTCGTCACCAGATGTTTCTCTGAAAGAGGTTGCCAAACGAGTGGGACCGATGTGGGCCTATGCACAAGTGGGCATGCTTTTACAATGGTCATTGGTGGGTCTATTTGGAATTTATGTAATCAAACTGATATGGCCCGATCTGAATGATGCCTTTGGCGTTATGCTCCCGACCGGCTTCTATGGCGGACATGGCACGGCGGCGGCTATCGGTGCTGCCTTTGAAGGGTTAGGCTGGGACGAAGCCCGTAGTTTAGGTATGACCACCGCCACCGTGGGTGTAGTCTGTGCCATCATCGGTGGTTTGCTGATGGTAAAATGGGCAGCCAAACACAAACAGACAGCTTTTATTGCCGATTTTGACGATCTGCCCGATGAACTAAGAAGCGGTCTATTGCCCGAAGATAAGCGCGACTCTATCGGAAAAGCCACGACTTCGTCAATCTCTATTGATACTCTCACCTTCCATATGGCATTGGTTTGTGCTGTTGCCTTCTTGGGTTACATCTTCAGCCAAATGGTAAAGACCTACTATCCAACCTTGGAACTACCGGTGTTCAGCTGTGCCTTCATCATCGGTCTCGCCCTGAAGAAACTATTTGATTTCACACATATCTCACGCTATATCTGTCCGATGACCACCCAACGACTCAGTAGCTCCTTCACCGACATATTGGTTGCTTGCGGTGTGGCTTCTATCAAATTGGGCGTCATCGTCAAATATGCACTTCCTCTGATTGTGCTGATCGTATCAGGTATTGTGATTGTATGGTGTATCACCTTCTACTTCGGCAAACATCTTTCCAAGACCTATTGGTTTGAACGCACCATCTTTGCTTGGGGCTGGTGGACGGGCACGATGGCGATGGGTATTGCTCTGCTACGTATCGTCGATCCTCGCCTGGCAAGTAAGGCGATGGACGATTATGCGATGGCTTATCTGCCAATTGCTCCTATTGAGATTTTGCTGATCACCTTCGTTCCGGTTCTGTTCGTAAACGGCATGGGAGTATGGCTACTTCTGGCCTGCCTGGCTCTTTCTATCCTCATCCTTCTATTAGCCTGGAAGATGGGTTGGTGGATCAAACAACCGAAAGCATAAGTTCGCTTTTTTAGAATAACAAAATGGGTAGTTACTTTTTCCAAATGGAGTAACTACCCTTTTTTCTAAGGAGCGTCAGAGCTCGGTAAGATTGAGATCAACCTATCTGTTTCTGGTAACAAAGAACCCTACCCTTTCTCAGAGATCAGACAAAGATCCTCTCTCTCTTTTACGGCTGTTCCAAAACATCATATCCCAAGGATTGTATGGCTGCCACCAAGGGTTCTTTAGCTACATTGCCCTCCACATAAACCGATTTTGACGATAAATCAACCACAACCTCACGAACCCCTTCTATTTCCCGCAAAGCCTTCTCTACACTATTACAACAATGATTACACTGCATTCCTTTCACCAAAAACCGATAAGATAAACCTTCAGGAGAAGAATTTACCCTCGCTTCCGGAGCTGTATCAGATTTAAACATTTTCCGGATATGAGGCCACACAAACACATTCAACAACATCAATGATAATACCACAGAACAGAGAATACGCCACCACGAATCTCCATGATGAGCCATAACTGTCACATTAGACACTCCTACCGTAAACCAATCACTAGGCAGCAGATAATCAACAATCAAACCAAAAATAATCGCGCCTAATATAATAGAAGCTAAATAGAGCAACATGGTCTTCCGACCAAGCACTTTATTGATAAGTAATATAGAGGCTATACTAGAAGCCGGACCGGCCATCAGCAAGACCAATGCACTTCCCGGACTTAGTCCTTTCAACATCAGGGCTACAGCAATGGGAATAGAGCCGGTCGCACATAAATACATCGGAATGGAAAGTAACAAAACCATTAACATACTAACCAGCGTATTCTCTTTAAAAACAGAAAAGAAATCTGCCGGCACAAACAGAGTGATCAAAGCAGCCAAGACTAAACCTAAAACCAGCCATTTACCTATATCTTTCATCATTTCAACAAAGGCATAATGCAAAGCCTTTTTGATACGGAGAGCAAAAGAGACCGATTCGGACGAATCGGTAGAGCTCTCACAGGTAACAGTTTCTGATGAAGATGACGGACTGTAATGGTTCACCAGTTGTCCACTAAACAAAGCTGTACAAAGTGCAGCAACCGGACGCAACACGGCAAAAGGAAGTCCTAATATAGAATAGGTAGCAATAATAGAGTCAACACCCGTTTGTGGAGTAGCCACTAAAAAGGCCACAGTTGCCCCTTTCGAAGCCCCTTCTCTGCGAAGAGACATAGCAGTGGGTATAACGCCACACGAACACAAAGGCAAAGGAATGCCCAACAAGGTCGCCCGAATGATTGAGGCGAAAGAGTTTCCCGACAAAAGCTTTGTATATAATCGGGATGGAATAAAGACATGCATCAAACCTGCCAGGAAAAAGCCCAAAAGCAGATAAGGTGACATCTGATTCAAAAAATGGAATACTTCTTTCATGATCGTATGATTTATTTATTTCAGACGACAAAATTAACACACTATCCCTGCAACTAAATTGCAAATATCACTTGACCCATGAAATGTAACGGAAAATCCCTCCTTTAGCCTACAGACTCATTCGATCTGTTCTTGCCACATTGGGGACAAACACCCTTCAACGTATAATTAGCTGACTCTATCACATATCCTTCCGGAACAGCCACCAAAGGTATTTTACAATCCCTTAGACAAAAGGTCTTTCCACATACTTCACAATAGAAATGGATGTGCTGTTCCTCAATCAGACAATGATCCGATTGACTTCTGCAAATCTCATACTTGACCGAACCACTTCCGTCTTCAAAAGAATGTATGGCATGGCGCTTCATCAACACGGATAGAGATCTTGAAATCGTTGAACGATCCAAACTATCCAGCATCACTTCCAGTTCAAGCAAAGACACCGGATAGTCCAGTTCCGACAATTGGCGCAAAATAAGGATTCGGGCCGGCGTGGGACGCACGCCCTTATCAATCAGTTTTTCTTCACATTGCTTAATAGACATAGTCGTATATTATACTAAGAAACACATCGGTCTTTTACAAAGATAGAGAAGGAAGAGAGCAGAGCAGGATGCACCTGCCGAATCGCATCCTATCTTCGAACCCTTCAAAGATAGTGAATCCGCATTGTCTTTCATCCAAATTAAGGTTTTTAACATCCAAAAGCAAACATACAAAGTTAGAGAGAAAGCCATAAAACAAAAAATGGCTGGCACTTCCCAAAGGACTTACCAACCATTTATTTCTTGCAAAGAGAGCAAAATTACTCTGCGTTTTCTGCAGGAGCCTCTTCTGTAGCAGCAGCTTCTTCAGCCTGCTTTGCAGCTTCTGCGGCAGCCAATTCAGCCTTCTTCTTAGCGACAATTTCTGCTTTAGCCTTATTTGCTTCCTGTTCTGCTGCAAAACGAACCTTAGCAGCTGCACGTGCTGCTTCGTTGTCCTTGTCTTTTACAGACTGCAAAGAAGCTTCTTTGTTTTTCTTCCAAGCCTGGAACTTGCTTTCAGCAGCGGCTTCGTCGAATGCACCTTTCTTAACACCTTCCAACAAGTGCTTTTTCAAGCAAACACCTTCGCGAGAAAGGATGTTACGAGTTGTATCTGTAGGCTGAGCACCTACCTGTAACCAATACAAAGCTCTTTCGAAGTTCAAATCTACTGTAGCAGGATTAGTGTTCGGATTATAAGAACCTATCCTTTCAATAAATTTTCCATCACGTGGAGCCCTGCTGTCTGCAACTACGATCTGATAAAAGGCATAACCTTTGCGACCGTGTCTCTGTAATCTAATTTTTGTTGCCATATTTGAATAATAAATTTAAAGCTGTTTGTATTAGCGGGTGCAAAGATAGGTATTTATAGCTAACAGACAAACATTTCTACTAAAAAAAGTCGTCTCCGGGCAATAATTATGATTTAGAAGCCCGGAGTTGCTATTTTTCTCCTCTCCTCTTGGTGCCAATACCTTTTTAAGTGGGTCAAAGATACTCATTTTCCTCTATCTTTTACTCCTTTTCTTCATATAGATTCGGTTATTCTTGTAATTCATATCAAATATCCGGAGATTCTTGTTAAATTTGTGCAGCAAAAAATTAAAACACACATTAAATATATGGCAGACGATAAAAAGATCATTTTCTCTATGGTTGGGGTTAGTAAAATTTTCCCTCCGCAGAAACAGGTATTGAAAAACATTTATCTTTCTTTCTTTTATGGAGCCAAAATCGGCATCATTGGTCTAAACGGATCTGGTAAGTCTACCTTGTTAAAAATCATAGCCGGCATTGATAAGGATTATCAGGGAGAAGTGGTGTTCTCTCCGGGATATTCTGTTGGCTACTTGGAACAAGACCCAAAATTGGAAGCAGGCAAAACGGTTAAAGAGATCGTTCAAGAGGGCGTACAAGAGATTGTTGACATCTTAAAGGAATATGAAGAGGTTAACGAACGCTTTGGCGATCCGGAAGTGCTGGAAGATCCGGACAAGATGGATGCTTTGATTGCTCGACAGGCCGAATTGCAAGATAAAATAGATGCAACAGATGCATGGAATTTAGACACAAAGTTGGAACGTGCCATGGATGCACTGAGACTTCCACCGGAAGATCAAGTTGTGGACACGCTGTCTGGTGGTGAACGCAGACGTGTTGCTTTGTGCCGTCTATTGCTACAGCAGCCCGATGTATTGTTGCTCGATGAGCCGACCAACCATTTGGATGCGGAATCTATCGACTGGTTGGAACAGCATCTTCAGCAGTATGCCGGCACGGTTATCTGTATCACGCACGACCGTTACTTCCTCGACCATGTGGCCGGATGGATTCTTGAGCTGGATCGTGGCGAAGGTATTCCTTGGAAGGGTAACTACTCTTCTTGGCTGGATCAGAAGACGAAACGCATGGCGCAAGAGGAGAAACAGGCCAGCAAACGCCGCAAGACTTTGGAACGTGAGCTGGAATGGATCAACATGGCACCCAAGGCTCGCCAGGCAAAGGGTAAGGCTCGTCTGAACTCATACGAAAAGTTGCTGAATGAGGATCAGAAAGAGAGAGAAGCCAAGCTGGAAATCTTTATTCCGAATGGTCCGCGATTGGGTAATAAGGTGATCGAAGCGCAGCATGTAGCGAAAGCATTTGGCGACAAGTTGCTGTTTGACGATTTGAACTTCATGCTTCCTCCTAACGGTATCGTGGGTGTTATCGGTCCGAACGGCGCCGGTAAGACTACTCTGTTTAAGATGATTATGGGTATGGAGAGCATCGATAAAGGCACATTCGAAGTGGGTGAAACCGTCAAGGTAGGTTATGCCGACCAAACGCACAAAGACATTGATCCGCAAAAGACCGTTTATCAGGTTGTATCCGGCGGACAGGAGTTTATCCGCGTAGGTGGCAAGGAGATCAACTCTCGTGCTTATCTGTCTAAGTTCAACTTTGCGGGTGCCGATCAGGAGAAATTGTGTAGCGTATTGTCCGGTGGTGAACGTAACCGATTACATCTGGCTTTGACATTGAAGGCAGAAGCAAACGTGCTGTTGCTCGACGAACCGACCAACGACATTGACGTAAACACCTTGCGTGCTTTGGAAGAAGGTTTGGAAAACTTTGCCGGATGTGCCGTTGTTGTTTCGCACGACCGCTGGTTCCTCGACCGTATCTGTACACACATCCTCTCTTTTGAAGGCGATTCAAACGTGGTCTTCTACGAAGGAAGCTATTCCGAATATGAAGAATACAAGCGCAAACAGCTGGGTGATGTAGAGCCGAAACGTGTACGCTATCGCAAGTTGATTGCTGATTGATTGAAGGTTAATTAGAACATACTTCAAAGGGGCTGTATCAAAAACGATTGTTTGATACAGCCCCTTGCTTATTGTCACAAAAAAAGAACGGACTAAACATATTAATAGTATGGGCTCATGAACCTTATGTCCGTTTTTTGAGTACACGTTAATCTATGTTGATATACTATGAACCGGCTCTTCCTGCATAAATAAAAATGTCCACAAACTATGTTACACAACATGTTTTGCTTAAATATAGTTAATTCCATGTATTTTCCAAGCCAAATAGTATGCTACATAACATAAAATGTCTATATTTGCACTGTGTTTTTCATGGTATTAGATTTAAGGTTAACAATGGAGATTGGCTGTCCGTGATGGATAGCCTTTTTTGTTTTTATACGGGTCCTTTTCTTGGGCTTAAACCCAAATCGGTCATTAGGGCTTGCTTGTATTTTGTCTTTTTAGAAGAGTGGATTTTGTTTGGCTTTTAATGAGTAATAGCGAGTTATTGCAAATTAAAAACAGGCAAAAGACGCCTTATAAAAAACAAAAGACTGCAAGCAGTTCTAAAAATATACATCAAACGGCCTAATGACCGTTTTGGGTTAAATAGGAAAAAGGATGGAACTATTATTTCCGGATGAAAAGTTGAGATAAATAATGCTTTTTTGTATGTTTGCATACATACCATTTTATTAAAAAGAAAGAAATAGATGAGTCCAAAATTCTTATGTGAGAACGGATATATCTTTAAAATCTATTCCAACGAGGAAGAAAGAGTGCATATCCATGTTGTAAAAGCAGAAAAAGAAGCGAAGTTTTGGCTTGAGCCGAACATCGAATTGGCAGAGAACTTTGGCTTCAACAGTAAAGAAATTAAAGTAATAACTCAAATGATAGATACATATGGAGACGAATTTAGACAAAAATATAAACAGTACATCAGTAAGCGTATTAATGATTAATTCACAAGGCATGATGCTCTCTGTGTTAGGACAGGATTATTTTGTATCGTATAATCGTGTTCCCTGGCTGAAAGATGCTCGTGTTAGTAGTGTGCTAAATGTTCGCATGAGTGGTTTGAGGGCTATTGAATGGCCGGAATTGGACATTGACCTTGAAATAGAGAGTCTGAAACATCCGGAACGTTATCCGTTAATTATGAAACGTAATCCTATGGATATATAATAAAAGTTATCTATCTTTTATAAAAACGATTATGTCCACAAACTATGTTACACAACATGTTTTGCTTAAATATAGTTAATACTATGTATTTTCCAAGCCAAATAGTATGCTACATAACATAAAATGTCTATATTTGCACTGTGTTTTTCATGGTATTAGATTTAAGGTTAACAATGGAGATTGGCTGTCCGTGATGGATAGCCTTTTTTGTTTCTATACGGGTCCTTTTCTTGAGCTTAAACTCAACGTTTTCACCGGTTGTCTCAACATATTTCCTATAGCCACCGGAAAGATAGTTATTGTATTTTTATCCGGATTATTAGTTACTGAAAGCGGTAACGGATTCGGCAGAATCGACGGGCGATTTCGCCGGCCGAGACAGACGAATCTGTCTCGGCCCAAACACCCTGAAAAAAGGGGTTATAGCCTATCTTTCAATAATCTATAGCGTTTTCGGAAAAAGGGTATAGACTTTTTCAAAAAAGGGTAGGGACTTTTTTGAAAATGGGTAGGCACTCCGCTCGGACGGAATAACTACTCCGTCGGAAAGGAGTAGTTACCCAATTTCCGGAAATAGCTTACTCCTTTTTGATAGGATTAGTAGCCTCTTGCCCGCCTGTTAGCTTATTGTATTTTTATGGATGATAACTATGCCTTCAACGTAGAGCCATTGCAACCTGCTCAAAACAAGTACCAACAAGAAGGTTTACAAACATAGAATACAAATTTTAGTAAAACAATGAAATATATAAAATACTTGAAAATGAAATGTCATAATGCAAAAAATAACTAAAAAAGAAGGAGGTGACAAAAAAAGTAGTATATTGATTTAGGTCTAACATAATCCCCACTTCAATATGAAAACATCTATAATTCTACTCAGCTTGATGCTTCTCACACCATCGTGTGGCAACAAACCGCAAGAGGTCAACTATAGTAGAAGCATTGACATCGAGACGATACAGGAAAGAGTATTCGACGATTTGGTTGAAGAGATCCACTGCATTCCCCTACACAAATCGTCAAATGCATTTGGCGATTGCTGGAAATTCATTGCCTATAAGAACTATCTCTACATCTATTCTTTGTCCGATTTCGCTGTATTTATCTATAGCAATGAGGGGCAATTGATACGGAAAATTGATAGTCGCGGAAAAGGAAAAATAGAAACACCTACAGACATTGCCATAAACAGAGCTGATGATGAATTGTGGATTTGCGACTCCCAAACTACCGTCAACCGGTATAGCCTGGATGGTCAGTTTATTGAAAGCAAACAGACTCCGACACCCTGCATAAAGCTGGCCTTTACTGATAACAACACTATGGTTGTCTATGAAGGAGTGTTTGATAAAAACAGTGACCATCTGTTCCACGCTTACACCAACCACTGGGAGGACAAAGGAACGTTTGTAAACAAAGGAAAAATGACAAACACACCCACATCCTATTCACCCAGTTTATTCGCTCAAGATTGGCAGACAAACACAACGTATGCCATCCTGAAAGAAAAAAGCACCATCTACAGATGGGAAGCAGCTGGATTGATTCCCTATATCTATCTGGATTTCAAGGGTAACTTTTTGACAGAAGAGAAATATCCGGAAAAGGGATTCTCCGATAAAGAATTTGCTAACATCATCAACGAAAACAGATATACCTACGATATACATGAGTTTCAGTCTGTAGCAAACCGGATGCTCTTTCATACGAAAGGTAAAAACTCCATGTATTACCTGATAGACTGTGCACAAGATAAAGACTATAAATTCCCTACTCTGTTTGATGATTACGAACCCGACATGGTTAATCCGGTGGCAGGTAGCAGTGAGCAATATCTCTATCTTGTTCAAAAAAAGGAGACGCTGGTTGAGCACTACGAAAAGAACAAATGCAGTTACGAATCGATCCAATCCATTCTCTCTTCGCCCGAAGAATTAGACGGCGTGGTGATTTGCATCAAATTAAAATTAGATAAATAGAAAGGAGGATCATTATGAAACAGATTATTCTTTTATTCATTATCCTATTGATGGCGAATGGCTGTCAGCCGAAGCAGGAGGATGCACTGTTCAAAAAGGCAACCTATTCAACAGACAGGTCTTCTACGGTCAACTTATCTCAACTGATGACCGAAAATGTGACATTCACACCGTTGGAGACTCGAGACGAATCCATTATAGGCAAGATTAATAAGATCAGGAAAAACAGAGGGCACTTTTATATCTTGTCCAACGACCAATGGATCCTTCACTTTGATGAAAGAGGCAAGTTTGTCTCCGTGCTAAACAAGCGGGGCGGCGGACCGGACGAATATAGCTACATCAACGATTTTGACATCTATACGATAGATGGAAAGGCAGAGATTTGGATAGCAGACAATCAGACAATTAAAATTTACAATACTGAAGACTGGACGTTTCAGAAAAAACTTTCTTTTCCACTAATCATCAACAAATTCAGAAGAATCAGCAAGGAAGAGATATTGATCATGAGTGGTCAAAATGAAAAATCTCTGTTTATTGCTAGCGAAGAGGGTGAAATCAAACAATCTTTTTTAGAGAAAGAGATTCCCTATCTCCTATTTCGGGCTGTTCAATTTAAGCAGGATCAACAGAACTCCTACTACTTCCAGTTGGGTGTAAGTAATCAGTATGTGGCTTATCATGCAAACACTCACTCCTTTGAATATGGCTCGTTTTTCGGCACAAACAATCTGCTAACAGCTGATATGCTGAAGGACTTATTCGATAAGTATGGTCAGAGTTTCATTGCCTACTTTAAAGACTACGATCACATTCAATCCTTTATGAGCGCGAACGGAAACACGTGGTTTTATATCAAAAGCAGAGGCAAGAATATCCTCACGAAGGTGAACCATGAGCAATCGGTTTCTGCGGAGATAAATCCGAGTGCGACAATCAAAAACGATCTGTTCAATGTGGATGAATTTGATTTTCTGACCACATTGGGATTTGGAGAGAGTGATGACGGTCTTCTATTATACATCGATCCCTCTTCGCTACCTGATAATGTGAATCAGATAACAACAGCAAAAGGGCAGACAATGCCTGCAACGAAAGAAGACAATCCAATTATCATAGAGTTTTTCTGAGTAACCGCTCAAATCAGGTCAGTCAACTGCCGTGACAAAAAACTATGTTTTACAGCATGCATTGCTTAATTATAGTTAATAGGATGAATTTTCCAAACCAAACAGTATGCTGCATAACATAAAGTGTATATATTTGCACTGTGTTTTTCATGGTATTAGATTTAAGGTTAACAATTGAGATTGGCTGTCCGCGACGGATGGCCTTTTTTATTTTTATACGATAGGATTCGTTTCCTGAATCCAAGAGAAGCCGTCAAAAACAACTGTCTCATTCAAACCGCCAGCCCAAACCCAGCATCAAGTTATTGGGATCTTTAAATTTACTCAACTGATAACCCACATGTAGGAAGAGATTGCGAGTGATTGATGTCTTGAGAGCCAACACTTGATACCAACCTTTTGTGTCCTCTCCTTTTTGCCAGACATTATAGCCAATACCCAAGTTGACGGCAAAGATGGGCATCACCAATTCTCCCCGGGCAGACAAACCAATGGCGAACTGCTCACGAAAAGGAGGACGATAAAACTTGGGATTCTCTTTTCCTCCACCCACATAATGAACAGCCACATTGGCACTCTCGTCATACTGCGCATCCAACGACAAGCCGGCACGGAAAAACCGATTGAAGTTATACATCGGCGTAAAATTAAAGCCAACAATTCCAAATGTACCAGGAATCATAAAACTTTCGTCCTCTGTAATGAACGCTCGCTTACGTCCGGCTCCATAAACGACAACATCATAACTAAAATGGGGCTTAAAATCAGAGGTATAGGCAAAAGCAGATGCTCCTCGTTTGGGTTCTCCCGAGCCCAAGACATAGACAACGCCAACTCTACCGCCCACCAGATTCACTCCTAAGTTGGGATAACCGGTATTTCCATTGGAATAATGAGTCAAGTCAACTCCGGCTGTCAGATTCCATTGAGGTGTCATCTGCCAATTCAACAAAAAGCCCAGATTGATGTAGGCATTAATCTTGGAACCAACCACATAATTATTGGGATTATCCATGTTGTTATACTTCTTCCAACCAAAAGAGGCACCAAAATTCCATTCATAGTCCAATGATAACACAGAGGCAAGAGTTGCTATGCGCGATCCTTGAAAGGCATAAACAGCCACTGGCGAACCAATCTCTTTGTGATTGCCCAAATCGTTATAAGAGACGCCAATACCCTGATAAGTATATGGATACAACAATCCCCATCGTGAATTCCCGGCAAACTGAAAGCTGTATTTCAGATGACCGGAATAGCCAAATCGGATAGGTTTTTCTAAACAGTTTTCACCTCTGAAGAACGACTCATCTTGAACAATGTAAGAGGGACGGAAATCCATCCCAAACCGATGAATAAGCTTCAGTGAGTCGGTCTGCTCTCCGCGAGCGACCTGCGGCATACACAGCCATAAAGAAAGGGCTGACAGTAAAAAAGGCACTATCTTCATCATTTAGCCTCCTGCTTTTGGGTAAATATAGATAATCTGAGAGGGGTTTCTTGCTCAAGAATTCCCCAAAACACACGCTTCTTGCCGTTGTCTCTGTTGTGGACATGAATCTCGCAATCATTGATTGTCTTTTCATAATCGACCTGTTTATACACAACAAATGTTCCGGGACCTTGAACAACCACCGAATCTCTCTGATCGGCATTGGGCAAGACAAAGCTTTGCGGCTCATCGGTCAAAAGAGCCTTGTCGCCCTTCATCTCAAAGCCAAATCCGTTTGGGCGCAATGTGGGAATCTCCACTTCAATAGCTGTGTCGAACAGATGAAGAGGCGAGAACTGCTCATAAGAAGTCTGTCCCTCCTTCCACAAGAAGAATCCGGAAAACCGGACATTCCGAGATTCCATTTTATAGGGATAATATGTAAAATAAGATGTTTTTTCAGAGGGCACAATCACACTCATAACTGTGCGCTGCTCTTCTCTTTCCTCCACGCCCCAAGAGTTCAGATTATAGACTATCTGATCCATTTCATAATGGGCCGGATCCAGCGAGACAAGTATCTGTTGTGTGAGACAGCTCACCTCTTTATGCTGCAAGGTTAAAAAGAGCTTACAATCGGGCAGCAGATTTTCCAGCACCTTTATCTTCAGTCCGGTATCGCTCGTACGCTCCACATCCAACTGGATAAGCTCCGTGCGAAGTTCTGCTCTTCCCTGGTCGGTCAGTTTGACATCGTCGCTTTTGCCGATATTCACTCCGGCAGCATCATATATTTTAAAGGAGAAAGATGAAGTACCGACCGGCAATCCGTGACTCAATGTTCCTATTAATATCCACTCTCCATGATCGAAATTGAGCGTGATAGCATCATCGGTTCCGCCCAAATGTACTTCTTCAACATCAGAGCGAAAGTCTTTTACAAAGGCCTCTGAATTACAGCTCATCAACAGACCGAACCATGCCCAAATCAGGCCCAACAGTATCGTCTTCTTCATCTTGACTAAATTTTCGGCAAATATAGTCAAATATAGAAAACTTGATTCGCTTGTCTCTCTTTTTTTTGGCTCCACACAAAGAGCTGTTCAAACACCGTTTTAATGCCATTTTAATGCTGTTTTAATACTGTTAAAAAAAAGATGCCGACCTTTTTCCAAAAAGGGCGCACCCTTTTTCAGAAAAGATGCCGACCTTTATCAAAAACAGCTTTACAAGTCCTTTCCAACGAAATCGCCAATCCGCGGTTTCCCTGATGAGACAAGAAAACCGGAATGGCATGATGGTGCTTACAATTATCTCCTATCTCCGTGCAGCTTTTCATCCGTTGACAGCGTCTATATAGACATGATCAGCTGATCAGAAGGCTGGCTGTCCATAATGTTGTCAGATGTAAATATGTAATGTCTATGAAAAAGTATCTACCAGTTGGTGCCATGGCACTCTCTTTATTCGTGATAGGATTAGAGCCTATCTCTGCTCAGGAAAAGAGTGAGCACACCACAACCACAGAGAAAACGGCCACACAAACGACGGGAAAGCCCTTCATCATGGCCGTCTCATTAGGTCCAAACTTTAATATGGGAGGAAATGACCATGCAGAATGGTTTGGCTCACGCGCGGATGTTTCCACACAATTTGATCTGAGGATGCATGTGCCTTTTACTCCTCATTGGTCGGCTTATATGAATATGGGGCTTTCCTTTTTCCACATTCGAACAGATGATGTTATACAAAATATAGTACAAACTGTTTTCGACAAATTTCTCCCCGGACTAAGCAAAGTAAAGCCTTCCATAGCACTTGGACTATCTTATCTGACAGAGAAAGACAGATGGCTATTGATGCCAAGAGCAGGTATCGGATGGATGTCTGTAGAATCAACGGATAAAAGCAAAACCATCAACAACCAAACAGAGCATTTAAAAATCAGCCGTTCTTCGCTGTTTGGCAATGTTGGCACTGCTTTGGGCTATCGCACCTCTAAAGTGTGCAGCCTCATTCTTGACGTAAACTATCGCTGCCCTTTACAATCGGCAAAAGCAACTTATACAACCTCTTCTACCGACTCTCCTGCGGTCACAAAGAGATATAAATCCCGCTCATGGGCCAACGACCTGAGTGTCTCTATTGGCATTCAATTACAAACAGATTTAGGGAAACGAAGATAAAATAAGTTTATCGGGCTGCGACAAGGATGCTAAAAAGCGGTATGCAATAAGAAGTGGGCTGTATCGAAACAACCATTCCGACACAGCCCACTTAACATTTTTATTCTTCACTTATTATTCCAATTCAAACAAAGGAGCATCAGCAGCAACAGCATCGCCTTCAGCCGCCAAAATCTGTTTTACCTTGCCCTTGAAATCAGACATGATGCTATTTTCCATCTTCATAGCTTCCAATACCATCAATTCCTGATTACGGTTAACAGCGTCACCCACTTTCACCTTGATAGCAAGAACACGACCCGGCATAGGAGAAGAAATCACATGACCCGTGATAGGCATACGTTTTACTGAACCTTCAGAAGCCTTAGCCTCTTCAGCCGGTTTTTCCTTTTGGTAACGAGCCTTCTTCACGCCTGTCAGATAGTTCTTAGCCACCAACGGGAACAATTCGAGCAACAATACCTCTTTCTCGTTTTCTGCCAATTTCACGCCACCACAATCGGCCAATACCGGATTAGGCTGCATCTGATAGTTAGATGTGTCGTAAGGAGTCTCTTCGCGAACACCTGCAATCTTCAGACGGAAATCAGGATCAATGGGAACCGGAGTCTTACCATATTCACCCTTCACCAAGTTTACAAACTGGTTAGAAACGTTTGTGTACATTGCTTTACCTGCCTTCTGGTCAAGAGCACAGTTAACAGCCTGCACACCCACAATCTGGCTGGTAGGAGTTACCAACGGAGGCAAACCGGCATCCAGACGAACGCGAGGAATCAATTCCATAGCCTTCTCCAAGATAGACTCAGACTTCAACTGCTTCAGCTGAGCAACCATATTTGTATACATACCACCCGGAATTTCGGCATTCTTAACCAATTCATTCGGTTTCGGGAAGTTGAAATACTCTTCAATCTTATGACAAACCTCGATCAACTCAGCCTCTTTGTCGGCACGAGCCAATTCGATTGCACGGTCAAACGCCTTATCAATATCGGCTGGCAATGTATCAGTCAACGGATTAAACGGATTGGGGAACTGCTTAACCACATCATAAGCTGCCAATTCCTTACGGATATCCTTCAGCTCGTTATTGATCTTAGTCACAGCTTCCATGTTGATACCCAAATCGATACCCATCTTCTTGCAGAAGATATAAACCAGTTCAACAGCCGGAGCAGCCGGACCACCTGCAAAGTACCACATATTAGTATCCACGATATCCACCTGATTAACGATAGCTGCCAATACAGAAGCCAAGCCATAACCCGGAGTACAGTGTGTATGGAAATCGATAGGAATATTCAGATTCTTCTTCATCAGACGAATCAGACCGGCTACACGTTTAGGAGGAATCAGACCGCTCATATCCTTGATAGTGATCATATCTGCACCCAAAGCCTCCATCTGTTTAGCTTTGTCAAGGAAATATTCATCGGTAAACACAGCCTTCGGCAACTTCTTGCCACGCATCATAGCCTGCATACGGTCCATCGTTGTGAAGTGCGGATCGATTGTGTAGCAAACAGCACAGTCAACCGTACCACCATATTTCTTTACATACTTGATTGTTGACTTCACATTGTCCACATCGTTCAATGCATCAAAGATACGCATAATGCCCAAGCCTGATTCAATAGCATTTCGGCTGAAGCCTTCAATAATCTCATCAGTATAAGGACTATAGCCAAACAGATTACGTCCGCGAGACAAAGCCGTAAGCTTTGAAACATCCCCAATGGCTGCTTTAATCTTCTCCAAGCGATCCCATGGGTTCTCATTCAAATATCTCATGACTGAATCTGGCACCGCTCCGCCCCACACTTCCATTGCATAAAAACCGGCATCCTTATAATAAGGAAGTACACGATCGATTTGCAATTGGTTCATACGAGTTGCAAACGAAGACTGTTGACCATCTCTCAACGTCAAATCTCGGATTAATAGTTTCTGAGCCATAGCAGTAAAATTTTAAGGTTTCATAATTAGCAACCAACAGCTTATTTCTTTGTCTCGATAAGTCTGTTATGCGAGCAAGGTATGAAAAAAAGCGAAATAAACAACAAAATCTATAAACAATATTTTATGCTTCCCAACATATTTGATAATTTTCTATTATTTTAGCATTTTAGATTTGAAATTCATATATCAGCGGCTTTTTTTGTTAAAGTATTTAATCTAAAGAGGCCGTATTAAAACAGCTATTTTTATACGGTCTCTTCAGACAGGTCAGAATTGGTGAAAAGCAACGTTACGGATTGCAATTATGATGCGCAGCTGTCAGTATTCAATTATATAAGGATAATCGCTGACGCTCTTTTTATTATCCCTAAAAAGGCACTTCATCACTATTGCCCATAGCCAGGAACTGGCTGTTTACATCATTCATCGGAGGATTCTGTGCCAACGGATTGTTCATGCCCGACGAAAACTCCCGCACAGCCACATCCTCTTCGATATTCATAAACTTCGCAAACTCATTCTTGAAGCGCAGTCTCACATCGCCGGTGGCACCGTTACGGTGCTTGGCTATGATGATTTCGGCCAAACCAAGCAACGAGTTTCCCCGCTCATCTTCCGTTATCTTATAATATTCCGGACGATGGATAAAGCAAACCATATCGGCATCCTGCTCGATGGCTCCAGATTCACGCAAGTCGGCCAACTGAGGTCGCTTGCCCTCGGCTCCTTGACGAGCTTCAACACCACGGTTCAACTGTGACAAGGCAATAATCGGTATATTCAACTCTTTGGCCAATCCCTTCAATGAACGGGAGATCATACTAACCTCCTGCTCACGGCTACCAAAGTTCATGCCACTGGCATTCATCAACTGCAAGTAGTCAATAATAATACATCTGATACCATGTTCACGCACCAGACGACGTGCCTTGGTTCGCAATTCAAATACCGACAAACTGGGTGTATCATCGATATAGATCGGCGCATCATACAGCTCCTTGATCTTAAAGTCGAGCTGCTCCCATTCATAGCTTTCCAGACGTCCGCTCTTGATCTTCTCGCCCGGAATCTCACAGACATTCACAATCAGACGATTCACCAGCTGGACGTTGCTCATTTCAAGCGAGAACAGCGCCACGGGAATATTATAATTGACAGCCATATTCTTGGCCATAGAAAGCACAAAGGCGGTCTTACCCATGGCCGGACGGGCAGCAATAATCACCAGATCGGAGTTTTGCCATCCCGAAGTGATCTTGTCCAATCCCTCAAAGCCTGTGCGCAGACCACTTAAGCCCTCTTTCTGAGTAGCAGCCCGCTGCAACATATCCATGGCATCCTTGATAACCGGATTGATCTGGGTCACATCCTTCTTGACATTACGCTGAGAGATCTCAAACAGCTTACCTTCGGCCTCTTGCATCAGGTCGTCCACGTCAATCGTCTCGTCAAAGGCTTTTCCCTGAATCATAGCAGTGAAAGAGATCAGCTCACGTGCGAGATATTTCTGGGCAATGATGCGGGCATGATATTCGATATGCGCACTACTGGCCACCTTACCTGTCAGCTGCGTAATATAAAAAGGTCCGCCCACCTCTTCCAGCTCACCGCGTTTCTTCAACTGCTCCGTAACCGTAAGCATATCAACCGGACGCTGACTGATAGCCAAATCGACAATAGCCGCATAGATCTTTTCATGCGCCTTCTCATAGAAACACTCCGGTTTCAATATTTCACTTACTATAGAATAGGCATCTTTCTCCAGCATCAACGCGCCCAACACAGCCTCTTCAAGCTCTTTGGCTTGTGGCTGCAATCGGCCCTCGACCAGAATCTCTGCCGGTTTCTTTCTGCCTTTTCCCGTATTTCTTGTTCCTTCTGCCATAACTATAAAATTGGGACGCCAAAGTTACTATTTTTCACGAAAGAATAAAACAAAAAAGGGCATGTCATAATTGCAAACTGCCACCTTGCATTTTACCAATTCCGACATACCTCAAAGCAAAAGGCTGCATCAAAACATCCATTTTGACACAGCCTCTTCCTTATTTAAAAACAGATTCGCTTATTTATTATTGAAGCGAGCGTCCAATTTAGCCAACATATCTTTTGTCATAGCATCCAAATCATATTCAGGCTTCCAACCCCACTCTTCACGAGCGCAAGTGTCATCCAATGAGTTTGGCCATGATTCTGCGATAGCCTGACGCAACGGATCCACCTTATATTCCATCTGGAATTCCGGTCTGTATTTCTTAATGTTGTTATAGATGATTTCCGGATCGAAGCTCATAGAAGCAATGTTGAATGAGTTACGATGTACAAACTTAGAAGAGTCTGCTTCCATAATTTCGATAGCAGCACGCAAACCATCAGGCATATACATCATATCCATAAATGTACCGGCAGCGATAGGACATTCAAACTTCTCGCTCTTAGCAGCTGAATAATAGATATCAACAGCATAGTCTGTTGTACCACCACCCGGAGGAGTTACGTAAGAAATCAAGCCCGGAAAACGTACTGAACGAGTGTCCACACCGAAACGGATGTTATAATAGTCGCTCAACAATTCACCGGAAACTTTAGTCACACCGTACATAGTGCGCGGGTTACGGATAGTATCCTGAGGAGTGTGGTCTTTAGGAGTGTTGTTACCGAAAACGCCGATAGAGCTCGGAGTAAACACAGCACATTTCAATTCACGTGCTACCTCCAACACATTAAACAAGCCACCCATACCTATCTTCCATGCCAACTGCGGTTTAGCTTCTGCTACTGCAGAAAGAAGCGCTGCCAAGTTATAGATAGTATCAATATTATATTTAGATACTGTCTCTGCAATCTGCTGCTCGTTGGTGATATCTACAATGGCGGAAGGACCTGATTCCAACAGCTCACCCTTAGGTTCAGCTCCTGGGATGTAACCGGCTACAATATTTCCACCATAAATACCTCTCAACTTCATGGTCAACTCAGAACCGATTTGACCAGTAGAACCAATAACTAATACATTCTTCATTTTAGTAACGTGAATTAAGTTTATCCACGGACAAAGATAGTGAGATTAATATACTTTAGTCACGTTTTTCGATTTTTTTTATAACAAAATCCGAAAAAATATAGCACCTTTGTATTGGCCTTCAAAATAAGGACCATTAAAAACATAATACTAATAAAAAACGAGTTCTATGTACGGAAAATTTCAAGATTTCTTGGCAAACGAACTGGCAAACATACAAGCTGCCGGATTATACAAGAATGAACGTATCATTACGACCCCTCAGAGAGCCGACATCAAAGTAAATGCAGGAAGTGACGTGTTGAATTTCTGCGCAAACAACTATCTTGGTTTATCAGACAACCAGCGTCTTATCAACGCTGCCAAAGAGGCTATGGACACTCATGGATACGGAATGTCTTCTGTCCGCTTCATCTGTGGAACACAGGATTTGCACAAACAGCTTGAAGCTGCTATCTCTGATTACTTCAAGACTGAAGATACTATTCTTTATGCAGCTTGCTTCGATGCAAACGGTGGTTTGTTTGAGCCGCTTTTCACAGAAGAAGATGCTATCATCTCTGACGCATTGAACCATGCATCTATCATCGACGGTGTACGCCTTTGTAAAGCAAAACGTTATCGTTATGCAAATGCCGACATGGCCGATTTGGAACGTTGTCTGCAGGAAGCTCAGGCTCAGCGTCATCGCATCATCGCTACTGACGGTGTATTCTCTATGGACGGCAACGTTGCTCCTATGGACAAGATCTGCGAATTGGCAGAAAAATATGATGCTTTGGTAATGGTTGACGAATCTCACTCTGCCGGTGTTGTAGGTCCGACTGGTCATGGTGTTGCCGAACAGTTCAATGTATATGGCCGTGTTGACATCTTCACAGGCACATTGGGCAAGGCTTTCGGTGGTGCAATGGGTGGTTTCACAACGGGTAAGAAAGAGATCATCGACATGTTGCGTCAGCGTTCACGTCCTTATCTGTTCTCTAACTCTGTGGCTCCGGCTATCGTGGGCGCAAGCTTGGAAATGTTCAAGATGCTGAAAGAGAGCGATGCTTTGCACACTAAGTTGATGAACAACGTATCTTACTTCCGCGACAAGATGATGGCTGCCGGCTTCGACATCAAGCCGACTCAGTCTGCTATCTGCGCCGTAATGTTGTATGATGCTAAATTGTCTCAAGACTTCGCTGCTAAGATGCAGGAAGAGGGCATTTATGTAACCGGCTTCTATTACCCGGTTGTTCCGAAGGGTCAGGCTCGTATCCGCGTACAGCTTTCTGCCGGTCACGAAACAGAACATTTGGATAAAGCTATTGCTGCCTTCATCAAGGTTGGTAAGGAATTGGGCGTTATCAAATAATAATAAGTGTCATAACGCACTTTAAAAGGGGAGGCTGTATCAAAATTTAGCAGAGATTTGATGCAGCCTCTTAATGTTTGTCTGAATCAGAGTAGTAATATCTCAAAAATACTTAAGTCAAAACATAATGCAATATAGTAATTATCATAGCCATTGTACCTTTTGCGATGGACGAAGCCATCCCGAAGACTTTGTCCGATTTGCCCTCTCCAACCATTTCAGAGCGTATGGTTTTTCCTCTCACTCTCCGCTCCCATTCGAGACGAACTGGAATATGTCGAAAGCCGACATCTATGAATATATAACCGAGATTGACCGACTTAAAAAGAAATATGAGGGACAGATCGAGATCTACACCGGACTGGAGATCGACTATCTGGATCCGACGTATAATGCAGCGATTCCTTTCTTCACCGAGCTGACGCTGGATTATCGCATCGGTTCGATTCATTATGTGCCGTTGTCGGACCGGCTTATCGAAGAGGAGATGGTTTGTATCGATGGCCCTTTCCGCGATTTTGCTCATAAAGTAATCGATTGCCTTGATGGTGATATCCGGCAAATGGGCGAACGGTATTTCGATTCTATGCAACAGATGATCGAGATAGGCGGCTTCGACATTGTGGGGCACATGGATAAGATATATATGAATAGCGAACACTTCAGCGACTTCTCTATCGAAGCGGACTGGTATCGCAAATGTATGAACGACTGCCTGCATCTAATTGCTGAAAAAGGACTCATGATAGAGATCAACTGCAAAAATCTCACCAAAAAGCAACAGATTTTCCCGCATGAGAAGTATATGAAGCTAATCTGCCAATTACAGATTCCGGTCATGGTCAATTCGGACTGTCACTATCCGAACCTGGTCAATGATGGTCGTGAAGGGACTTTCCAAATCTTAAAAGAGGCCGGATTTAAAACCACTCGCGAGCTGGTCAAGGGTAAATGGCAAGATATAGCGTTGTAAATTATACAATAAGCCAACGAGCGGACAAGAGACTGTTAATCCTATCCAAACGGAGTAGTCTGTTTTCGAGAATTGGGTAACTACTCCTTTCCGACGGAGTAGTTATTCCGTCTGAGCGGAGTGCCTACCCTTTTTCAAAAAAGTCCCTACCCTTTTCTCAAAAAGTCTATACCCTTTTTCCAAAAAGTCTATAATCACTTGAAAAATAGCCTGTAACGTATCTTTTACGGGTGTCTGGGCCGTGGCGAAATTGTCGGCCTTTGCTGGCGAAATTGCCCAGTGTTTCAGATAGATTTATCGCTCATTTCAAGGATTGACCACCTTTATAAAAATACAATAACTATTGTCCACGACGAGGCTATTATCCCAATTTGGTCATTAGATTACGATTCTTGTTTGTACTTGTTTTGATTCGTCCTAAACTTACACGCCAAGGCATGTTTTCGCCAAGTATCCACATTGCCGGCCGGGTAGAAGGTTGCAATAGTCATCTGCTTCGTCTGCGATCTGCTAAGTTGTCACAACTAATTTGGGCAATATAATTTCGGATAGAATCTCCCTTTGCGAACCATTTGTCTGTTGTTTGTTGTATCTTTGCAGTCGGAAGTTACGAAAAGAGTGTAATTTATTGGAAATGAGCATTGGGTAATCGCTCATAATAGTAATAGGTTACGAATTAG
>CAKVBA010000006.1 GCA_934725305.1 uncultured Parabacteroides sp.
ATAAGTTTTATTTTTGGGTACAAAGATACTGGACGAAGAGATTGCAGAAAATACGTACTTTACCGGAGGCTTACGATATAAGGTCTAAAAATATGTTTGTATCATTGACTACTATATCCATGTCATACTAAATTAAGGTTTTCTCTTACTTCGTGAACGGAACAGCCTAATAAGGAAGCACATTTCGATTCAGTGATTATTTCATTGGCGAGCAGTTTGAAAACAAGACGTTCGAATCTTTTGCAATGCTCATCCTGAAAAACACTTTTTTCAACATTTTCCTTGAATTGTTTAGAAAAATTCTTTCTTTTGTAAAAAGAAGTATATCTGTTTTGAGAAATAATATTAGCCTGTCTAGCCTTTACCATCATAGCTTCTACAGATATACCAAATTGACATTGTATGTCTTTTAGTTCAATCAATGATATATTTTTCCTAATTTTCCCAATCTTTTCAATAAATACTTCAGTTGGAAGAAGGACTTCATTGGCAAAAATATTGCAAAGCCTTTCTTCATCAACACCTTCTGCAAATTTCATGACTTTATGGCCAATTTCATGAAAAAGAGATAACCGTTTCCTCTCAGGAATAAAATTTCTGTTTAATACAATAACGAAAATATTATCAAAGGTAAAACTGTTCCCGTCAAATTTTCTACATGCATCAACCTCTATAATTTTCACTCCTGAAGTTTCGAGTAATTCAATAGGAGTGGTGATAGGAGAATCTCCAAGGCAGAAATCTTGTCTGAATCTGGCTGCAATTGAAAGAGCATCATTATCGTCTTTTACAGGAGTATCAAAGTAATTGATTGTAAAGTTCCTTGACTCTCCAGTCATGTTTTCCACTTCTATGTATTTTTCTAATTCAGATGAAGCAAAGTAGTTAATTGCTTCTATTTCTTTCTTTCCAAGCGATGCCTGTTTCCTATATTTTATTTTTTCTAATTCTATAGAAATAGTAATGGGGCGAAAAAAATCATCAATACGGAGTCCCAAAGAAGAAGCTAATTTAATCATCACTTTGCTTGAGGGAAATATTTCTCCCTTTTCGTATTTGGCTAAAGCATTAGCAGATACTTCTCCATTCATTTCTTCACTCAGTTTTCTTAAGGACATGCCACGCATCTTACGTGCATTTTTTAGTCGTATGGGGAATATATCTTTCATATCAGTTGTTATTAGAGTTTTCAAAATTACATATTTCATTTGATTCCGTAAACCATTTATTCCCTTTTAACACTTACAATAGTTCGTTAAAAATTCGCCAAGCTTAAGCGGCTCTGGCAGTAAATAAAATAAGATCTTTGAAAAGTTTGTTAACAACTTGTAGATTAGGGTTAATCCCAAACACGCAAATAAATCGTTCAAGCATATAAGCATTGTGTATGAATGATTTGCAAGAGGATATGGAATAGGCTATTGAGCCTCTTACATGCCGATTTGGTCAAGTTGACAGCTGCAAGCGATGCTTTGAAGTGAAAATCAAACTTTCTGAAGTCAGTTGACTGATAGTTGGAGCACATTTCTTCATGCTTAACCATTCGTTTTTGACAACATCTCAATGACCTCTTTAATGTTTTCGAACCGACTTTTGCCGGTTCTATTGTTTAACTTTTATTTTTTCGGTAAAAATTCACCTAAGTATTGACTTAAAACAACAACCAATTACAATGATATAATTATAGTTTATTTTGCTGAGAGATAAAAGATAAAATCACACAGACTTCTTAATGGGGTTACCCTCAAAGTTTTTCTCCCCTTTGTACAAGATATAGTATTTAAGATATTCATCCTTTTCCATTCCGTCTCACTACTAATGATTTGTAAAACTCAGCAACATTGCTCTCCATAAGATTGGGTAGGAAGCTAAGCGCAACATCTGATATTTCTTTCGGTACGCCCCATATCGCTTCTGCTATGGAGCCAACTATCGCACCGATGGTGTCACTATCGCCACCAACCGCAATAGCGTAGCGTATGGCTTCTTCAAAACTGTTTGCCTTATTGATGATCCCGAACACAACGGGCATTGTGCCCTGACAAGTCTCGTCAAACCTGTTCTGCCCAAGCATAGGCTCAACCCATTGTGGGTAAAACACTGTCATTGCAGCAAGCATCGCTTCTTTACCCTGTTTACGTGCAAGAAATATGGCAGTTGCAGTAGCCACAGCACCCTTGATGCCCTCCGAATGATTGTGTGTTGGCAGAGCCGTTTTCTCTGCTTCTCGCTGAACTTCTTCCAAGTTGTCAAACCACCAGGCTACGGGAGAGACACGCATTGCAGATCCATTTCCGTAGCTGTTATATGGTTGCGGATTATCAGAAGCCAGCCAACGGGCAAAACTGCCACCATATGAACCCATAGGATGTGGATAAGCCAAACACCAGGATCTAAGGCTCTCCTCGTAACTGATGCCATTCACAAGCGCATAGCCAATAGCCAAAGTGCAGATACTGTCATCAGTAAAACTACATTCGTTAGTAAATAGTTTAAAATTCAGATCATTTGTGTTGTTGAACTCAAAACGTGAGCCAACAATGTCACCCACCATTGCTCCAATCATGATTTGTCCTCCCGTGTTTTTGTCTCTGATACGATTCGCTCTCCTTTTACTATCGCAAGGGTTCGATGGCAACGTTTTCTCTCATAGAAGTTTTCAAGCACATCGTTGAATTTATCTCCCGGCGAAACAATGTCGAAAAGAGTCATGCAAGAGCGAACCTTCATGGCATCGGTCCCGCCAAAAATCTGTTCTGCTGTATCTTTTTGTTCGAGCAAAGCGTCAGTTATTTCATACAGTCGGGCAGACAATGTTTCGTTTTCCAGATAAGCCTTTGCTTCCAATAGCGAACTGATACCATAGAACTTTGAATTATCACTCTGTCCAAGTGTGGCTATCTGAGGGAAAATAAACCAAATCCAATGGCTTTCTTTGCGCCCGTTCCTTACTTCGTTCAAAGCTGTATTATACTCATCATATCTATCTTGTGCCGTAATAAAACGGTCTAAATCAAATAAATTCATACTCTTTATATTATAAATGGTTCATTACTAGTGATGCGATATTAATCGCTTAATTATAGTTATACATTTGATATTTAATCATTTACAAGCGTTCTTTGTTTTTTTGATTTGAAATTGATTGAGTAATTTTGCAGCCAAAACTGCAAGATTATGAACATCGGCAAATATATCTTTGCTCAAGTCATCGACTTCATACCTCGCTACCAATTTGACAAGTTGGTGAAGAAGTATAAAGGTGACTGGCATGCAAAAGATTTATCCTGCTATAACCAGTTGCTCCATCTGCTATTTGGTCAGATTACTGGTTGTGTATCCATCCGTGATATTTGTCTGTGCCTAGAGGCTCATGGAAGTAGCATATACCACCTTGGAATTCGCAAGTCCGTTAATCAATCCAATTTATGTCATGCTAATGAGAAAAGGGACTATCGCATCTACGAAGGACTTGGCATGTATCTAATCGGCATCGTCCGACTAATGTATTCAAACACAAAGGTTGCTGAGATAACGATAGACAATGTCCTCTATGCGCTTGACTCTACAACTATCTCAACAAGCATTGTTCTGGCTGCATGGGCATTGGGCAAGTATAGCAAAGGCGCAGTCAAAATGCACACACTGCTGGATCTTCGTGGAAGCATTCCGGCAAATATCCATATTACAGATGGAAAATGGCATGACAGCAATGAACTGGATGAGATTGTGCCTGAACCATTTGCGTTCTATATGATGGACAAAGCATACGTTGATTTCATCGCTTTGTTTCGCTTTCACAAAGCCGGTGCATATTGGATAAGTCGTCCCAAAGACAATATGAGATACGAGGTCGTTAACCATCGTCTAGACTTTGATCCAAGTACAGGAATCTGTGGCGATTTCATCATAAAACTGACTACCCATAAGTCGAAGAAACTCTATCCAGAACCTATCAGGATGGTTACTTATCATGACTCGGTAACAGGCAATGATGTGGAATTTATTACCAACAACTTTGAGATCAGTGCCCTTGAGGTCGCCAATCTATACCGTCATAGATGGGATATTGAGGTTTTCTTCAAGTGGATAAAGCAGAATATCGTAGTGAAGAACTTGTGGGGATATTCAGAGAATGCAGTACGTACTCATTTATGGGTTGCTATAATTGCATATCTGATAATCGCCAAAATCAAGGCTGACTACAAAAGTCCGTATTCAATCACCGAGGTGGCTACGTTAATAAGAATCTCCGCACTCGAAAGGGTGGATTTGAGAGACCTCATAACTAAGCCAAAGGACTCAATCATTCAAAAACAAGATGTCAAAGAACTCACTTTATTTGATGAATTTTAATAACCGTGCGATTTTATCGCATCAGTACTAATGGTTCATTATGAGTGCAAAGTCTTAGCCCAATACAAAGGTGGACTTTTTTAGAAATATAAAAAAACAACATGAATCCATACAAAGTTAGCTATTTTAACTCAACTTCAACAGCGACCCAATAAAAATTCTCTAAAAATCAACCCTTTCCTTTTTTTGGCTGATTTTCGTTGGGTTCTACGGATTTTCCTATTCCGCTGAATGGGGATTTAATTAAACAATAAACTTTTTCCTAACACTGACGCAAAGATAAAAACACTGTTTGTGGCTTTTCCGCTTTTGTCCGTATCTGTCCGCCTTTGTCTATGTCTGTCTATCTTTATCCGCTCCGTTTTACTGCCTTTTGGAGCTGAAAACGGGTCGTTTATTTGCCAAAACGGAGTAGGCACTCCGTTTTTGACCCGTTTTTGTGGCTTTTTTGACCGTTGAAACAGGTTCTCATTCGCCAAATTCTTCATGATAAGATTTCAGTGAAAATTCCTCGCGCGCGCACGCGAGAGTGGTGGTGGTTAAAAATATTCTTTTCTTTACTCTCCTTTACTCTCCTTTTCTTTTCTTTGTGGGATTTCTGCCCGAGAAACAGGGGTTTTTTCCCGGGAAATGGGGGTTTCTGCCCGGGAAATGGGGGTTTCTGCCCGGGAAACTCAACAAAATATCTTCATCGATGAATGCTTTACCCCAATTCGGTCATTAGATTACGATTCTTGTTGGTACTTGTTTTAAGCAGATTGCAATGGCTACGTTGAAGGCATATTTATCATCCATAAAAATACAATAAGCAACAGGTAAAAAAGAGACTGCTAATCCGGTCAAAAAGGAGTAAGCTATTTCCGGAAATTGGGTAACTACTCCGTTCCGACGGAGTAGTTATTCCGTCTGAGCGGAGTGCCTACCCATTTTCAAAAAAGTCCCTACCCTTTTTTGAAAAAGTCTATACCCTTTTTCCAAAAACTCTATAGACCATTGAAAGATAGTCTATAACCCCTTTTTTCAGGGTGTTTGGATCGAGACAGATTCGTCTGTCAAGTCCGGCGAAATTGCCTATCGTTTCTGTCGGATCCGCTACCGATTTTAGCAACCAATAATCCGGATAAAAATACAATAACTATCTCTCATTCTAACAATAGACTATTCATTTATATAAACAGGCAAGTTGATGTTTATCCCAAATCGGTCATTATACGTGTAATAATTCGTGGCCAAGTCTGTAATACGTTGACAATGATTTTACTAAAAGTTTATAATCAAACAGTTACAAAGTCAACCACGAAAAATGGAAAGAATAGAAATATTCAGCTGTTTTTACTTTTTTCGTTCTAATGACCGATTTGGGTTTAAGGCAACTTGTCAGAACGAGCCTCTTCGCCATCCGGCATCGGGCCGATACGGTTCAGCAAAGAGCGCACCTCCTTATCGACATATTCCGGATGATTATGGGCAATGCTCCAAACCGCATTCGCCGCAGCACGACACACGGCCGGATCTTTTGACTCTAAGAACTCGGCGGCATACAGCATTGAGGCGAGGGTTTCGACCTGCCGGAGCCGTTGCAAAACCAACATCTGCATCTCGCCGGTCGATGCAATCTCCATCGCCTTGCGCAGATCGGTCAAACGGTTCTCGTCGCTCCTATCGGATGATGAGACCCATGTGACATATCGTCTCAGAGCCTTGAGGCTCATTTGGGCATCACTGCTGTCTTTGGCCACCTGATAGAGACAATCGGCGGCACGAGGGTCTTCCCACTTCAGCAAAGCCGCCACGGCAGCCTCCTTCACGGTCGATTGGCTCTGCCTGCATCCCTCAACAATCAGATCAAGGGCACTCTGCTCGCCGGTAGTGGCCAACACATTGTAGTATAAATGTTTCTTGCTTTCACCGGCCTGAATCATACGATGCGAAATGGTGACCACCTGCTGCGCCGGATCCATCTGGCTGATAGCCGTAACCACGGCCTGTTGCAATGGCTCAATGGTTGTGGCTTCGGCCGTCTCCAACATGCCACACATCATGGTCAGATCTTTCTCTGTCACCACATCTTTCAGGGCTTTATAGGCAGCTGCTTTCACTTCGGGCCGGTCCGAACGAGTCTGACTGATCACCGTATTGACACTGCCATTGGCCTTGCGCATCGCCAACAGCTCCAATCCGGCCACCTTGCCGGCATCACTCTTGGCCTGCGGTATCATGCGAGACACGGCGTGATCGATATCTCCGGGGAAAACGGACAAGGCTTCACGAGCCAACAACACGGTCCGCTCGTCTTCGACTGCCAACAGATTGGACAAGACCGGAATAACCGATCGGTTGCCGATCCGGGTCAGCGCCCAGACTGCGGCCTGCTTCACCTCAAAATCGGGATTCTTCAGCTGATCGATCAACAGCTGCTGCAATGTCAGGTCAAAACGGATCTCTAATGTCTTCAACAGATTTTGTTTTGCCGAAGTCTTACATTCGCGACTCAGCCAGTTGAGCAGATCGACCTTCACCTCCGGTTTGGCCTTTGCCATTGTCTTCATCAATTCGATATACAAAGAGGCATCGGCATAG
This sequence comes from uncultured Parabacteroides sp., assembly GCA_934725305.1. Taxonomy (GTDB): domain Bacteria; phylum Bacteroidota; class Bacteroidia; order Bacteroidales; family Tannerellaceae; genus Parabacteroides. The sequence continues at coordinate 6,937 of CAKVBA010000006.1, forward strand.
TCTGAAGCAAAAGTCAGGGCTGCACTACGATAGCTTCTACCGGGATCCTTCATGGCACCCTGCAACAGCTTGACACGATCTTCGGCTTTGACAGACAACAGAATCTGCAAAGCAGCCTCACGCGTGGACTCTTGTCCCGCTTCAGTGGCTCGCTTCATCAGATCGGCTGCCGCCTTCGCTACCACTTTCGCATCATCCAACAAAGCCAGACGCCTGAGCAGCGTGCAATAGGCTTCCGTGGCCCTGCTCTTATCGTGCGCATAACCAACCTTTTCAGCCGCTTCGCCCAAGAGCTTCAGCGAAGCCTTCGTACCTACACGACTCAGCGCATATAAAGTTACCTGTTGCAACTCTTCATCCGCCGACCCCAGAAACACAGTCAGCTGCTCTTCGGCATCCGCTGCCTCGGCGTCGCCCAGTGCCTTGATCACATCTCGCTGCGTTTTTGGAGTGCCTCTACGCTTCATCAACGCCGCCTTTAACGCCCTGATGGCAGCCTCACTCTTGATGGCGGCCAAGGCCTGTGCAGCCGAAGCACTCAGACGCTCATCGGTCAGATAAACGCTCAACGCCTCCACCGATTCGTCACGGCCTATCAGCTGTAGCTGACGGATGATAAACTCTTTCTTGTCAAGCTCTTCTACCCTATCCAACGCTTTGAGATAGGCCTTTGCAACCACCATGCGGGCAGACTCTTCGCCCTTTGCCACCACAAAGTGGGTCAAGCCACTCAACGCCCAATCGCCCTGCGCATCACTGTCTTTGCCAAGTGCATTAATCCGGTTGATCAGTCTCGACACGCTCTCTTCACTGCCACTTTTCAAATCGTTGACTAGCTGATTATAGTGATCCTGCTGCAGTGCCGACATCTGTGCCAACACCTCCACAGAGACCGATTGAGCCGCATGATCTGTCGCTACCTGCCCCGTCATCAGCCGGGCACACAACAACAAGGCGGCAATGGATATATATCTTCTTTTCATATCTTTTTCCTATTGATCAGAAACGAGGGGTTGACGCGCAGATAGATGCCGGCTGCAAAGCTGGTTGCCAGGCTGGTGCGAGCGCGAGTGCCGGCTGCATCCACCGAAGTGCATTTGCCTTGACAGAACAGATCTAAATCGATGCCCAACGCATATCCGGGAGCAAACGTATGAGAATATTCAACACCTAAATAGCCGGTCTTCATCGTGTTATAAGTCATTCCCTCCTCTTTCGTAGAGACACAGCCATACATGGGATAGCCTAATAGAGAGATAAACTTATGACCCAAGAAATAGCCGCCCTTGACGCGGAAATCACTCAGATCGACATAGGCGTGTGCATACAACGCTGCTCCCTTATCGAAAGGCCACAACATGCCGGCTTGCTGATAATAGCCTAATCCATCCAGCTCAAAATGGGCCTGCCTAACCAACGAGTGATTGATATTCCACGTGACGCCCAATCCCAAAGCTCCATTCATCAAGGTCTGCACCGAGTTGGAACAAATGGTATCAATCTCTCCGCCACGATGCTGTATCACCGCCTGCAAAGGCAGAGAAAAATGCCAAGTGGACTGCTCGTCATTGAGCTTCAGCCGGCTGGAAAGCCCCACGATAAAAGCCTCTTGATGCACATCGTTGCGAAAGATAAAGCTTTCCCAATTGACCCACGCATCCAGATCGAAGGGTTTTGAACGATACAGCACCTGAAGACCCGCTTCGGGATCGGCCGTCATATTCAATTCGGAACAGTAGAGTGGAGCAATCAGATTGTGATTGGCGCCGCCATAGAGATGGCCTAAGACAATATCGACATGGTCTGACAGCGCCACTTGTGCCCGGAAAAAGGGCAAGATGTGCAGGCCATCCTGATGACTTCCTTTCCAATAGGCAATATCCCGATAGGCCATATTGGGATATTTATCAGCGCCCCAATAACGGAGCATGTGCACACCGGCTTCCAGCTTAATGTTGTCCAGCGGATAATAAACAGCTTTGGGCTGCACCCACAAGCCCGGCAATGTATAACCATCCATCGATGTGGTGGAGAACTCATTATCACGGAAGAAGCTGATGTTGTCAACCTCGACCCGCAAGTCGCCCTTGCTGTCGGGAGCAATCTGATAGTTGGTCTTATACACTCGATCGGCCAACTGAGCATGTAAGGGTTTGCCTATTCCTGCCAACAACACCATCAAAACGATTAATACACGTCGCATATATATACAAGTTTCCATTTTTCTTCCTCCTTAAAAAACGATACAAACGTAAAAAAAATATAGTTACCGACGAAGCCTCCTATTGTGATTTTAACCCAAAACGGTCATTAGGCCGTTTGATGTATATTTTTAGAACTGCTTGCAGTCTTTTGTTTTTTTACAAGTCGTCTTTTGCCTGTTTTTAATTCGCAATAGCTCGCTATTACTCATTAAAAGCCAAACAAAATCCACTCTTCTAAAAAGATAAAATACAAGCAAGCCCTAATGACCGATTGGGGTTTAACCGGATTAGACGAATAAAGACAACCTTTTTCGCTAAACAAACCAAATATTATTCACTCCAAAAGAGGCTAAAGTCGTTTAAATAGACTATTTTTGCATGATTATATGTAAACTCAATAACATAAATAAAAGAATAAATGGCATAGAGCTGTTGATAACCAAAAGGCCATCAGTCTTTTTCCTCACCAGCGGCTCGGGAGTTTTTTCGTGCCAATCAAAAACAAATAAAAGTTATGGATTATGCAATAATTGCCGCAGGCGAAGGCTCACGTTTGGCCCAAGAGGGCGTTAAATGGCCGAAACCATTGGTGCGACTCAACGGAATAACACTGATAGACCGTTTGATTAATGTCTTCTTGAAAAACAACGCAACCTCTATCAGTATCATCGTCAACGAAGAGATGACGGAAGTACAAGAACATCTGAAGAACTTGCAGTTGCCTGTCCCCTTTTATCTACTGGTCAAATCGACTCCAAGTTCAATGCATAGCTTTTATGAATTGAGCCATCACTTAGACGGAGAATCTATCTGCCTGACCACTGTTGACACTATTTTCCGTGAGGAAGAGTTTAGTGGTTATATCCAGGCCTTTCGGGAAAATATCCATCAGATTGATGGCATGATGGCGGTGACGGATTATATCGACGACGAAAAGCCTCTGTATGTAGAGACGGACGAACAGATGACCATCAAAAACTTCCTCGACCAATCGGACGACTGCCAATATATCTCGGGCGGCATCTACTGCCTGAAGCGTACGGCCTTGAATGTGTTGAACAACTGTATCATGCAGGGCATGTCTCGCATGAGAAACTTCCAGCGTCAGCTGATTGCCGAAGGCTTGCTGCTGAAGGCCTATCCTTTCACTAAGATTATCGACGTGGATCATGCCGAAGATATAGAAAAGGCAGAATCATTCTTGAAGTCCTAAAAAAAGTACGAACAAAAAACAATGAATAGATTAACGATTGCTGGTATCCGCAGAGGAAACCAATTTTCTCCGAATCATATCGGAAACGACGCTGCCATCTTTGCCCAAACAGCCGAACACTTGCGCAACAAAGGCTGTGTCGTCAATGAATACATCGAATCAGACCTTTTGCTGGCCGATCCCAAAGAGTCTTTTATCTTTAATATGGCCCGAGACTGGAACTCTATCCATAAGCTACAAGAGCTGGAAGACAAAGGGTATCATGTTGTCAATTCGGGCTACGGCATCGAGAACTGTACACGCGAGAAGATGACCCGTCTGTTGATGGATAATAACATCTCTCATCCGAACAGCCTGATCCTGGAGACGAATAGCGACCCGACAGAGGCATTGGAACAGGCCGGATTCCACACATGCTGGATCAAGCGTGGAGACTTTCATGCCATCCATCGCGAAGATGTAACGTATGTGCGCAACTACGACGAAGCCAAAAGTATCTTGAAGGAATATGCCATCCGTGGCATCCAAAGAGCCGTCATCAATGAACACTTGGTGGGCGACCTGGTCAAGTTTTATGGCGTTACCGGCACCGACTTCTTCTATTGGTTCTATCCCTCGAACCAGCATCATAGCAAGTTTGGCCTGGAGGTTATAAACGGAACAGCCAAAGGTATTCCTTTTGATGTAGAAACCTTACAGTCGATCTGCAACGACGCAGCCAACGTCTTGAATGTGCATATCTATGGCGGAGATTGCATCGTGTCGGAAGATGGACAAATGAAACTGATTGACTTTAATGACTGGCCAAGTTTTGCGCCTTGCCGCGACGAAGCCGCACAGCATATCGCTCAGCGCATCTGGGATCTGTTCCAAGTTTATGCACACTAATTAATAAACATCTATTTTCATGAGCCATAAGAATGTATCACCGAATCTGGAATCCACACTGAAATCGCTGGATACAGAAGAATTTATAGATATTCACTTCTATCGTCCCATTGGTTACCGATGGGCTTTGCTTTTCCAAAAGCTGGGCATCTCGCCCAACACCGTTACGATTGCCAGTATCTTTATCGGCATTGCTTCGGGCATCTGCTTCTATCCGCAAGATCTGACAATCAACATCATCGGTATGCTGCTGCTGATCTGGGCCAACTCATACGACAGTGCAGACGGACAGCTGGCTCGCCTGACCGGACAGAAGACGCCATTAGGACGCATTCTGGATGGCACAGCCGGCGACCTTTGGTTTATCTCTATCTATGCTGCTATCTGCCTACGCCTCACTCCGCAGTGGGGCATTTGGATCTGGCTGTTTGCCGCCACTACCGGATTTTTCCACAGCAAACAGGCGGCTATGGCCGACTATTACCGCAACATCCACCTGCTCTTCCTGAAGGGAAAAGCCGGCAGTGAACTGTCTCATTCCGTGCAGCTGAAGGAAAACTATAAGAAGCTGAGCTGGAAGAAAGACTTTATCTACAAGCTGTTTGAGACCTTCTACATCAATTACACCATGGGACAAGAGACATTGACTCCCAAATTCCAGCGTATGCGTGCCGTGTTGCAGAGCCAATATAACGATCAGGCACCGGAATGGCTTCGCACAGAATTCCGCACCAAGAGTCTGCCGCTGATGAAATACACCAACATGCTCTCATTCAACACACGTGTTATCGCCCTGTTTGTGAGCCTCTTCATCAATGAGCCCTGGCTCTATTTCGTGTTTGAGATCACGGTCTTGAACATCATGCTTCTCTATATGATTGTGACGCACGAACGCATCTGTGCCTATTTTACCCACAAGTTAAACTCTGAAAGCAACCTATAATATGTTTGATAAGACACAAGTAAAAGGTATTATCTTCGATTACGGAGGAACGATTGACAGCAACGGCATGCATTGGGCCGAAGTTATCTGGCAGGCCTACGAAGCCATGAATGTTCCGGTAGAAAAGGAACATTTCCGCGAAGCCTATGTCTATGGCGAACGCACCTTGGGAAAGAATCCCATCGTGAAGCCGCATCACACCTTTGGCGATATGCTACAGATCAAGGCAGACCTGCAGATAGAATGGCTCAAAGAGGCAGGTTTTATCCCGGCAGACTGGGCCACACCCGAAGTTAAATCGGGCATTGCCAACTGGTGTTACAACTATGCCAAGAGATCGATCGATGCAGCCCGCCCCATCTTGGAGCGATTGGCCCAAGAATATCCCTTGGTGCTTGTGTCGAACTTCTATGGCAACATTGAGTCTGTGTTGAAAGACTTTGGACTGGACATGCTGTTTGGTTCTATCGTTGAATCGGCTGTTGTGGGCATCCGCAAGCCCGACCCCGCTATCTTCCGGTTGGGAACAGAACGTATGCAACTTCCGACCGGCAACATTGTTGTGGTGGGCGATTCGTATGACAAAGACATCGTTCCGGCCCGTAGCATCGGATGCCAGACAATCTGGCTGAAGAGCATCGGATGGAGTGCTTATAAAGGTGACGAAACAGCGGATGTCATTCTTTCTGACTTCCAAGAACTGAAGCAATATGTTTAAGAAAGAGGTCACATTCATTCTCTGTCTGCTCTTGTCGGCCTGCGACTTGATAGATTATCATCCCTACGACGGACGAATCGACTCGAATATCGAAACGGGCATCAACGAAAAGAACAGGGCCCGCATCGAAGCGGCTTGCTCCCAAAAAGACACCATCCGCTTTATCCTGACGGGCGATACCCAACGAAGCTATGACGAGACGCAAAAGTTCGTCAAGGCCGTGAATGCCCGCGACGACATCGACTTTGTCATTCACGGAGGCGACTACAGTGAGTTTGGCATGAGTAAAGAGTTTGAATGGGCCGTGCGTATTCTATCCCAACTGAATGTTCCCTATGTGGGGCTCATTGGCAACCATGATGTGTTAGGCAATGGCGATCAGACCTTTGCCAAGATCTTTGGGAATGAGAACTTCTCTTTCATCGCCAGAGATGTGAAATTTGTCTGCCTCAACACCAATGCCATCGAATATGATTACTCGCATCCGGTGCCCGACTTCAACTTTATCAAAGGTGAATTTCAGGACACAACCAACTTTAAACGCACCGTGGTGGTTATGCATGCACCTCCGGGCAATGAGCAGTTCGACAACAATGTCAAGGATGTATTCCAGCTCTACATCAAACAGTTTCCTTCACTGATGTTCTGTCTGCATGCGCATACTCACCAAGTAAGCGAAGTGGATCTCTTTGGCGACGGCATCATCTATTATGGTTGCAGTAATGTGGCCAAACGTAATTTCACGCTATTTACAATCACTCCCGACAGTTACAATCATGAAGTTGTCTATTTTTAAATACCTGATTTGTCTGCTGCTGATTCCTTGCGGACTAATGGCCCAAGATAAATATGAGAAACGGGTGGAGCGATATACATCAACTTGGCAGAGAGTCATTCCCCGCTATACGAAATTGCAATTTGCCGGCTCAATGGGCATGTTGTCACTGGGCACGGGTTGGAACTATTACCGCAACCATTGGGAAACAGACCTGCTGCTGGGTCTTGTCCCTCGCAATGCCGACCGCCATGCAATGGTTACCTTTACCCTTAAACAGAATTATTATCCGTGGAATCTTCAGCTGAGAAAGAATCTGTCTTTTGAGCCGCTCAGCTGTGGTGTCTATATCAACACGCTATTGGATAAAGACTTCTGGGGAAAGCAGCCCGACAAGTATCCACAAGGCTATTACTGGTTTTCCACACGTGTGCGCTTTCATGCCTTCGTTGGCGAACGGTTCACCCTGCAGCTGAATCCCAACAAGAGCTGGCACAAATCGATCAGCTTCTTCTATGAACTGAGCACCTGTGACCTTTACCTGATCAATGCGATCGGCAACCATTATCTGAAGCCCAAAGATTACTTGAGTCTCTCTTTCGGCCTCAAAATGCAGATTCTGTAAAGAAGAGTGATAGCGGCTACTTCAGGCAACCGCTCCACACAACCGGATTATGATCACTGAAAGGAACATTGGGCGCTTCATAGCAAAAGCCACGGAAGTGAGACGAATAGAAGATGTAGTCGATACGGAACAGGCGTCTCAACTCGCGGAAAGTAACGCCAAAGCCGGAGCCACAATCCCGGAATCCATCGGTCAAGTCGCCCTTCATGCGGCGATAGGTGTATGAAGCCGGTGTGTCATTGAAATCTCCACACACCAACATGGGACAAGTGCTCTCTCCATCCATCAGCTGACGCATAAAATCGGCCTGCCTGGCACGAAGTACAAAGTTCTCCTTCATCTGAAAAGCCATCTGAAAGGCAGCCTCTTTTCCCTCTTGCGTGTCACCACTGGCTTTGGCCTGATATAAACGTGGCTTCACGCTGTTCACACTGGTTGTCTGCAAATGGTTGACATAGAGGCTGACGGTATCTTGTCCGATCAAGAGAGAAGCCTTCATACTCTTGTTTTTCGAACCCGGAAAGAGGATAACTTCAGACGAGACAATGGGAAATTGGCTCAAGACAGCCAACGAAGAGCCTTCGCCACCGGCCTGATAGGTAGAACAGACATAGGGAAATTGCTGGAAGGTCTGACGCAAGCTATCCAATGTAAACCGCGCACTTATAAGACATTCCTGAAAACAGACGATATCGGGCTGCTCGTCTTGAACCCAACGGACAATATCGTCCAACTGAGAACGGCCGCTGGTGTGAAAGTTATTGACATTGTAGGTAATCATCTTGACGGGTGTGCCGCTACCATCGGACGAACAACCGAACAGGCGCACCTGAAACACCGAGAGCAGAAAGGATGTATTCAATAACAGTGCACTTAATGAAACCCAACCCCAATGACTGCGCACCACGCAACAGAGGCCCAACAAGACCATGTCAACAGCCAACACCGGCAACAACAGCAATCCGGGGAATGAAACCCACTCACGACCCGACGGATGAATATAACCGGACAAGAATCCGGCCACAGCCATCAACGCAGTCAGCAGGATTAGCACTCCTAATACGATCTGAAATACATATTTGATCCGACTCTTCTGCTTTTTAGATTTAGATTTACCTTTTCTCATCATGTATATAAAACCCTTCTGCACGCAAAATATTGTGCCGTTCCTATAAAAAGAAATCCTCCGGCCTGCATAACACAAGTCAGAGGATTCAATTTATTATTACTTTAATCGCTTTTGACACAAGACTCGTAAGGAGCGCGCCTCAATTAGCAATCCATTACTTCAAAGTACCATCTTTTGCCTCCTGAACCATCTTTGCATTCGGCAAGATGATGATTTCAACACGGCGATTCAAGGCACGGCCTTCGGCTGTGCTGTTGTCGGCAACCGGTTCGTGAACGCCCTTGCCTTCGTAAGTCATACGCTTGCTGCTTACACCCTGATCTTCCATCAAATAATCGAACACACTCTTTGCACGCTTCTCAGACAAAGTCTGGTTATAATCAACCTTACCGGTGCTATCGGTGTGGCCAATAATCTTGATATCCGTATCCGGATTTGAATTCAAGCTGACCGCCAAATCGCGTAATGCACTCTTAGAAGCTGCACTCACTGTGCTTGAATTGGTTGCAAACAGAATACCAGAATCGAATGTAACCTTCAATGCTTCACCGTCATTGATTGTCTCAACCGTTGTCTGTTCGGGAAGAGTTGCTTCCAATTCCTTTTTCTGCTTATCCATCTTCTTACCGATCAAAGCACCGGCTGTTCCACCCACTGCAGCACCAATAACCGCGCCCAAAGCGGTGTTACCGGCCAAAGCACCGATACCAGCTCCGGCAGCAGCGCCACCACCAACACCAATAGCAGTACCTTTTGCTGTGTTATTCCATGTTCCACAACTTGTAAAAACAACTGCAAAACAAAGCAGCATCACTGATAATAACTTCAAATTTCTCATCTCAATTTTCTTTTCTAAAAACTTTTCCTCTTGTCTATACACATAAAATAGAACCTTCATCAATCAAACATATTGATTGAATCGCAATATTCCAACTCGCCCTGCACAACAAAGGCAATCGCTTCGGGTTCAAATTTACCCACACCATCTTTCTGTGCATTTTTCACGACAAATTCTACCAATTCATCTTCGTCGATATCAACTTCTTCGTCATCGCCGGCTTTTGAATCATCTAAATATCCTTTAGATTCATAGAATTCATAAATCAAATCTACAATGTAGTTGATATCATCATCACTGAATTTTCCCTTGTATTCCTGCGGTAGATAATTCTGTATAAATTTTACAGAAGCCTCTTCGTCATAAAAGAAATCGTCATTCTCTTTGCCCATACAATATAAATTTAGTTTGTTTTTGAATACACAAACATAGATAAAATTCTGCTATTTCCCTATCAATTCAATCAAAATATAGCATAAAAAGAGAGATTGACAGATAAAGAGGCTCTTTTCTTCGGCCCACTGGCTGCCATTCTACCCGGAATCATGGTTCTTCTTCTATTGCCACTTGCTCCTATCTGTTCTATCCAAATACAAAGAAGGCTGCACCGAAACACTCATTTCAGCACAGCCTCTCCTATACAGTATGTCAGAATTAGACTATCAATTTATCAATTCTTAAAGACCAGTTTGTCGCCTTCACGGTCGATCGTAATGGCATTCTCACGATTTACATGTCCGCTCAAAATCTCCTTAGAGAGTTCGTTCAAGACATAACGTTGGATGACACGCTTAACCGGACGAGCACCAAACTGCGGATCATATCCTTCGTGGCTGATGAAGTCCAAAGCAGCATCGGTAAACGCAAGTGTGATACCATTCTCGGCCAACATCTTTTTCACACCATTCAACTGCAAAGAGACAATCTGACGAATCTCCTCTTCGTTCAACGGAGTAAACATGATGATCTCATCAATACGGTTCAGGAATTCAGGACGGATTGACTTCTTCAGGAGTTCCAATACCTGAGCCTTGGTTTCCTCTACCACACGATCGTGATTGGCGGCCGTAATCTTCTCAAAGTTCTCGCGGATCAAAGAAGAACCCATATTGCTGGTCATGATAATGATGGTGTTCTTAAAGTTGACCGTACGTCCTTTATTGTCGGTCAAACGTCCATCATCCAATACCTGCAACAAGATGTTGAACACATCGGGATGAGCCTTCTCAATCTCATCAAACAGCACCACAGAATAGGGTTTACGACGGATTGCTTCGGTCAACTGACCACCTTCATCATAGCCTACATATCCCGGAGGCGCACCGATCAGACGAGTAGCACTGAACTTCTCTTGATATTCACTCATATCAATACGCGTCATCATATTCTCATCATCAAACAGATAGTCGGCCAACGCCTTTGCCAACTCAGTCTTACCAACACCGGTTGTACCCAAGAAGATAAATGAACCGATCGGACGTTTCGGATCTTGCAATCCGGCTCTGCTACGACGCACAGCATCAGCAATTGCACTGATAGCCTCGTCCTGACCAACAACACGTTTATGCAATTCAGCCTCAAGATTCAGCAACTTCGTCTTCTCGCTCTGCAGCATCTTATTGACCGGAATACCCGTCCAACGAGACACAACGTCGGCGATATCTTCGCTATCAACCTCCTCTTTAATCATGGCTTCGGCGCCCTGCATGTTCTTCAAGCGTTCTTGCAGCTCTTTGATCTCTGTCTCTTTCTGCTTGATCTTGCCATAACGTATCTCTGCCACACGACCATAATCGCCTTCACGTTCAGCCTTTTCAGCCTCGAACTTCAAGTTCTCAATGTCAATCTTGTTCTGCTGGATCTTATTGATCTGCTCCTTCTCGCTCTGCCATTTAGCCTTCTGCTTGGTCTCTTCGTCCTTTAAGTCGGCAATCTCTTTATTGAGCTGTTCCAACTTCTGCTGATCATCTTCACGCTTTATGGCCTCACGCTCAATCTCGAGCTGTTTGATACGACGAGACACTTCATCCAAAGATTCCGGCACAGAGTCAATCTGGATACGCAAACGAGCGGCAGCCTCATCCATCAGGTCAATGGCCTTATCGGGCAAGAAACGGTCGGTAATATAACGACTAGACAGCTGTACGGCAGCAATAATGGCATCATCTTTAATACGTACCTTATGATGATTCTCATATTTCTCCTTCAGACCACGCAAAATAGAAATTGCATCCAGTTCGTCCGGTTCATCAACCATCACCGTCTGGAATCGACGTTCCAAGGCTTTATCTTTCTCGAAGTATTTCTGATACTCGTCCAAAGTTGTTGCACCAATAGAACGCAACTCACCACGTGCCAAAGCAGGCTTCAAGATATTTGCGGCATCCATTGCACCCTCGCTCTTACCGGCTCCTACCAAGGTGTGGATCTCATCGATAAAAAGGATTATCTCGCCATCAGACTTTGTCACTTCGTTAACAACAGCCTTCAGTCTCTCTTCAAATTCACCCTTATATTTGGCACCGGCAATCAAGGCACCCATATCCAACGAAAAGATCTGTTTAGACTTCAGATTTTCAGGAACATCACCGCGCACAATACGATGGGCCAAACCTTCAGCAATCGCTGTCTTACCAACACCCGGCTCACCAATCAAGATCGGGTTGTTCTTGGTTCGACGGCTCAAAATCTGCAAGACACGACGAATCTCGTCATCTCGTCCGATCACCGGATCCAACTTACCACTGCGGGCACGCTCATTCAGATTGATGGCATACTTGCTCAGAGCATCATAAGTATCCTCGGCCGACTGGCTGGTTACTTTATTGCCCTTACGCAGCTCTTCAATGGCAAGACGCAACTCTTTTTCAGTTACACCGGCATCTTTCAGCATCTGCGAAGCAGAACTCTTTTCTGTAAACAAAGCCAAAATAATCGGCTCAAGGGAGACATACTGGTCACCCATCTTGGATGAGTAATCAATGGCCTTCTGCAATACCGCATTGGCTTCGCTTGAAAGATAGGGTTCGCCTCCGGAAACCTTCGGCAACGACTGGATCTGTGCATCCAACACCCGATTCAGATTCTGTGCATTGACGCCCAGCTTCTGGAAAAGGAAATTAGTCACACTTTCACCCGTCATAATGACACCTTTCAGCAAATGTACAGCTTCAATAGCTTGCTGGCCCTGTTGGGTTACCAGCTGCACAGCCTGTTGTACTGCTTCTTGTGATTTGATTGTAAAATTGTTTAAATTCATATATTTATATCTCCTCTCTAACTTTTTCTTATGATTAATATTCGACTATCTTTATACAAAACAGATACCAAAACACAAATATGACATTTTGTCTTACAATAGTTCCGTTATGGAGCATTTATGCTGACGTTTCGTCTATATAACAGGTCAAAAAGGCCACATCTTTCCAATAATATAAACGAATAGACATTATATGCTTCTCTTTCTGCCCAGCTTGCCAACAGATATCTGATAAATGGCTCCGTTATCCATTCCGCCAATAGCATGAATAATCAGGCGCCCCTTTATGAAACAGAAGTCCATAGCTCAGAACAGCGCATTGGTTTCAAATGTTATTGTATTTTATACGGGTTCGTTTTGGCTAAAAACGAGTGATAAATCCCTTCGGACAGATTGGCTTCTCCGTTGGAATCGACAGGCAAATCTGCCTCAATCCAAACATCCTCAAAAAGAGATTATAGGCTGTTATTCAGAGGTCTATAGAGTTTCGAAAAAAAGGGTATAGACTTTCCGGGAAAAGAGTAGGGACTTTTCTAAAAATGGGTAGGCACTCCGTTGGAAATGGATAGGCACTCCGTTCGGATTGAGTAGGCATTCAATTTCCGCAGATAAACGACTCCATTTCGAAAGGATTAATAGTCTCTTGTCTGCCTGTTGGCTTATTGTATTTTAACCCAAATCGGTCATTAGAACGAAAAAGTAAAACAGCTGACTATTTCTATTCTTTCCAACTCTTGTCAGCACTTCTTTCGGCATCTTGCTTCCGCCTGCGTTTCAACATAGCCCGCTATGCCTTCAACGTAGAGCCTTGCAATCTGCTCGAAACAAGTATCAACAAGAATTGTAATCTAATGACCGAATTGGGTTTATAGAATTAATAGTTATCCGGTCGGCGTGCCTTGTTTGCAAACATCGATAAAAAAACAGCGGTATGTCCGAGAGGATATAAACCCCATTAGACATACCGCTTTCATTATTCCAACGATCAGAGCAATTACTGTCCGATATAAGTTTCCATAAATTTAGCACCCGGAACCGGAGAAATTGTCACCACATCTGTATCAGCCGGAATCAAAACGGTCTGACCCTGATGAACAAAGATTTCGTTACCCTTGTTATCACGAATAGAAGCCTTACCTTCCATACAGATATACACAACAAATGAATCCAGTTCAGAGAAGTCACGAACCATGATTGTATCAAGGTCGATCAGGTTTGTTGTGAAATATTTGCAGTTGGCCAACTCAACCGTTGCGTTTGTGTGACCTTTGTAGTGAGTGCGATAGTCGGGATACAATGTATAGTCGATTGCATCCTTAGCCAACTCTGTATGCAATTCACGACCCTTACCGCTGGCATCTTTGCGGTTATAATCGTAGATACGATAAGTGATATTACTTGTCTGCTGAATCTCAGCGATGAAGCAACCTGCGCCAATAGCATGTACACGACCTGCCGGCAAGAAGAATACATCACCTGCATTCACGTTATAGCGCTGCAATACATCCATGATGGTATTGTCTTCGACACGCTTTACATATTCGTCTGCATCAATCTGCTGAGAGAAGCCCGAATAAAGAGCAGCATCCTTGGCAGCCTTGATCACATACCACATTTCAGTCTTGCCGAATGAGTTGTGACGTTTCTTTGCCAACTCATCATCGGGATGAACCTGGATAGACAAGTTGTCGCGAGCATCAATAAACTTAATCAGCAATGGGAATGTCGAACCAAACCGGTCCATCACCTTTCCTCCCAGCAGCTGCTTGCCATAGCGTTTGATCAGTTCATCCAATGAACAACCTTTCAAGTCGCCATTAGCTACTACAGAATAGTTACCTTCTACATGAGAAAGTTCCCAGCTTTCACCGATACCTTCTTCTACCGGAGTTATGCCTTTGAACGGACAAATATCAGAACCGCCCCAGATAATCTTCTTCAGAATCGGTTCAAATGTAAATGGATACAACATTATTATACGTAATTATTTAGTTGATTTATTTGTTTTCTTCGTTTTGGCAACCGCCTTTTTAGTTGTCGTCGTTGTCTTCTTGGCAGCCACTGCCTTTACCTTACGCAACACCACGGCCGAACGAGCCGGAATATAAAGCTTCAGCCACTCTTTCTTCTCCTTCTTATATAGCGGATCGAACTGCGTGAAATGACGGACATTATCGTCGGCCAAGCCAAAGCCGCCGAAGCGAGTAGCATCTGTATTCAATATCACCTCATATTCGCCCTTCGGAACCAGGAAGCCATAGTCTGCAAACGACTGGTTCGGACTGAAGTTATAGACGAACACCAAGTCTTTACGCATATAAGCCAAGATCTGATCGCCGTCATTGTCCCAAACCTTCAGAATCGGTGTGTCCTGGAAATTCTTCACGCTTGAAATCACAGACAACATCTCCTTATCGAAGTCGCCCAAGAAGTGATACTTCAGATCCATATTATCGACCAGATCCCACTGACGACGTGCATATTTATGAGACCAGCCATTGCCTTCGCGCGGGAAGTCGATCCATTCCGGATGACCAAACTCATTACCCATAAAGTTCAGATAACCGCCATTGATAGTCGAAGCCGTCACCAAACGGATCATCTTATGCAAAGCAATGCCACGCTCAACCATGAAGTTGTGGTCGTCTTTCTGCATGTGCCAATACATATCAGCATCAATCAGACGGAAGATGATGGTCTTGTCTCCCACCAATGCCTGGTCGTGACTTTCAGCATAGCTGATTGTCTTTTCGTCGGCACGTCGGTTGGTTGTTTCCCACCAAATGGAAGAGGGATGCCAGTCTTCGTCCTTCTTTTCCTTGATCATCTTGATCCAATAGTCGGGAATATTCATGGCCATACGATAGTCGAATCCATAGCCGCCATCTTCAAACTTGGCCGCCAAACCCGGCATACCGCTCACCTCTTCTGCAATGGTGATGGCATTCTTATTCACCTCATGAATCAACTTATTGGCCAATGTCAGATAAGCGATGGCATCACCATCTTGATGACCGTTGAAATAGTCGCCATAGTTACAGAAGGCTTCGCCCAAACCATGACTATAATAAAGCATAGACGTTACACCATCGAAACGGAAACCGTCGAACTTATACTCTTCTAACCAGAACTTACAGTTTGAAAGCAAGAAATGAAGCACTTCGTTCTTTCCATAATCGAAGCAGAGAGAATCCCAAGCCGGATGTTCGCGGCGTTCTCCGCTATGGAAATACTGATCGTAAGAACCATCGAAGCAGCCCAAACCTTCCACTTCATTCTTGACAGCATGGCTGTGTACGATGTCCATAATCACAGCAATGCCCATGCCGTGAGCCTCGTCGATCAGCTGCTTCAACTCTTCAGGCGTACCAAAACGCGAAGAGGCTGCGAAGAAACTACTTACATGATAACCAAAAGAACCGTAGTAAGGATGCTCCTGAATAGCCATAATCTGGATTGCATTGTATCCATCTTTTACTATACGCGGCAACACATTTTCGCGGAACTCGGTGTATGTACCAACTTTCTCTTCGTTTGTACTCATACCAATGTGGCACTCGTAAATCAACAAAGGAGCCGTATTCGGTTTGAAACGTTTATTCTTGAACTTATACGGTTTCTCCGGATTCCACACCTGAGCACTAAAGATCTTTGACTCTTCGTCCTGCACAACACGGCGAATCCAGGCAGGAATACGTTCGCCGGCACCACCTTCCCATTCAATCCATAACTTGAAAAGATCTTCGTGATGGAGCTGATCATCAGCCAAGACAATCTCCCATACACCATTGCCCTGACGGGTCATTCTATAGCGTTCGTCTTTTTGCCATCCATTAAATGTACCAATCAAATAGATAGCGGTGGCGTTTGGTGCCCATTCGCGGAACACCCATCCTTTTGTGGTTTTGTGTAACCCAAAGTAGAGGTATCCAGAAGCCAAGTCTGATAGCGTTTGTTTACCATTGTTTGTCAAACTTTTCTCTTTGTCAATTACATATTGATACCGTCCTACAATAGCTGCCTCATACGGGGCTAACCAAGGGTCATTTTTAATCAGATTTAGAGACTCCATGAACTTTATTAATTGGTTATTTTGCAAAGATAAAATAAAAAACCATACTCTTAGATAATATTAATGGTATATTTCTTATATTTGCAGCAAAGCGATAGGTATGATGATGAATAAAGGAACAAAAAGTTTAGCCTTTTACCTTTTGATGATTTTAATCTTTGGCTCGCTGATGTATTTCATAGCCAAAGAGGGTGAAAGTCAACAAATAACAGATACTGCAACTTCTATGTACGAAGCTCCTAAAGACCTGGGAGAGGGATTTACGTTGTTTATGAAGTTGTTGCAATCGCATATTGAATCATCTATCGGCATCCTGTTGCTACAGATCATCACCATCCTGCTCACCTGCCGTCTGTTCGGCTGGCTGTTCATGAAGATAGGGCAGCCCACGGTAATTGGTGAAATTATAGCCGGTATCGTATTGGGTCCGTCTATCTTAGGCCATCTGGCACCGAATATTTCCCAATTTCTATTTCCACTTGAATCGCTTGCAAACATTAATATATTAAGTCAATTCGGCTTAATCCTCTTTATGTTTGCCATCGGCATGGAGCTTGATATTATCGAAGTGCGCAAAAAACTGAAAGAGACCATATTAATCAGCCATACCAGCACGGTTGTGCCCTTCTTCTGCGGTATGCTGACGGCCTATTGTGTCTATTCGACCTATGCCGATAAAGGGACGCCATTCCTGTCGTTTGCCCTCTTCATCGGCATCGCCATGAGTATTACGGCCTTTCCCGTTTTGGCTCGTATCATTCAGGAGAAAGGATTAACCAAGAGTCATTTAGGAACGATCACCCTGGCCAGTGCCGCCAACGGAGACATCACAGCCTGGTGTCTGTTGGCCGTGGTTATTGCCATTGCGCAAGCCGGAAGCATGCTAAGTGCTATCTATAACATCCTTTTCTCGTTCCTCTATATTACCTTTATGTTTGTTGTGGTCCGTCCATTCCTTCGGATGATTGGCCATGTCTATCACAACAAAGAGGTTATCGACAAAGGACTGGTTGCTTTCATCTTTCTGATTCTGATTACCTCGGCCTATATGACCGAGATATTGGGTCTGCACGCCCTGTTCGGTGCCTTCATTGCCGGCGTGGTGATGCCTGATAACATCAAGTTCCGCAAGATTATGACAGAAAAGGTAGAAGATGTGTCATTGGCTCTCTTCCTGCCTCTATTCTTTGTATCTACCGGTTTGCGCACAGAGATCGGCCTGCTGAACAGCCCGGAACTGTGGTGGACTTGCGCCATCTTCACCTTAGTTGCTATTGTCGGCAAGTTTGGTGGAGCTTTTCTATCGGCCCGCTTCGTGGGCGAAAGCTGGAGAGACAGTCTGTATATAGGTGCTTTGATGAATACCCGCGGATTGATGGAGTTGGTGATTCTGACCATCGGTTACGAGATGAAAATCCTTCCTCCTCCTATCTTTGTTATGCTGGTGTTGATGACGTTGGTAACCACCTTCATGACCACTCCGTTTGTGTCGTTCATCAAGTTCTGCTTCAAGACACGCGACAAGCTGAGAGAGGCTAAACTGCCACATCCGGTTGAAGGAATCTTCAAAGTATTGTTGTCATTCGGACGTGCAGGCAATGGACCGGTTATGTTGGATGTGGCTCATCAGATGTTCTCACAGAGCAAAAACCAACTGGAAGTTACAGCTCTTCACCTAACCGTTGGCACAGATGTAAACCCGCTACATATTGACAACTTTGAGGAGGTTAGCTTTGGACCGATTCTTCATGGTGCCAAGAAACTGGGTATGCCAATCCAGACACGCTACGAGATTTCAAAGGATGCTGGTCAAGACATCTGTAACATTGTGAACAACGAAGGATATGACTTCTTGCTGGTAGGTGCGGCCATCTCATGGAGCGACTTGCCAAGTGACGTGGCTGTTACCAAATATCGTTCCTCTTTCTACAACAGCTACCTGCATAAGCTGAAAGCTCCGGCTTGGTTCTATCCAAGTGCCCTGCTGAAAGATAAGACCAAGATGTTTATTGAACAGAGCCATTGTCCGGTGGGTGTATTCGTGAACCGCAACTTTGCGAAGGCTTCTAATGTGATTACAATCATAGGCAATGAAGAGGATCTGTTCCTGTTCCACTATGCCGACACATTGATAAAGGCAACACACGGTTCTGTATCCGTCTTGAATACTGTTGCAAATCCAAGTCAGAGCCTCACGGATCAGATTGATCAGTTTATCCAATCAAGCCCACAGTCAACGCTGCTGCCTCAGAAAGACCTGACACAAGAGCTGTTTAATGGCTTCAACTTTATGCTGGTCAGCTACAACACTTGGAATCTGATCTCAGAGCACCGCAAGAATGCGCTGCAACGTATGCCGTCAACTCTGATCTTGAGTAAATAATCAAAGCAGACAAGTTTGTCCAAACAACTATTTTGATACAGCCTCGGCAAGGGCGTCATAATCGTGAAATTGCTGCGTTGCCGTTGCCTTTTGCCACTTCATACTATCTAAAAAGGGCTGCATCAAAACCATCGTTCTGACACAGCCCTTTTATATTATACGCTAATTATATACCCTTTATTAGTAAGCTTTTTCAAGCAACCATGCATCCTGGAAATCGGGTGCATATTTAGCTTTGATTGCATCGCGGCTATCAGCAGCATCAGCCTTACTGTCGAAGCTGGCAACGATTACACGCAACATACCTTGTTCGTTTTCACCCAACACAGCATTATAACCGGCATTCTGCATACGTTCTTTCAAAGAATAGGCGTTTGTTTTGTTCTTGAAGCTACCGATAACAACGCTATAGCGTTTCAAGCGGCTTGCATCTTCACCCTGAGCAGCATTGATTCTTTCTGCACGAGTTGTTGCATTTGAATAACGAGGCTTCGATACTGGAGCCGGTTCTTCTACCACTTCTTCTTCCACTACCTCAACAGGAGCTGTTGTTTCTTTTTCCTTGGCCTGTTCGTAAGCAGCCTTATAAGCGCTCTGTTTGGGTTTACATGAGCCAAATGATAATATCATACAAATAGAGGCTCCAAATAACCAAATCTTATTCATACTTGTTCAGTTCTTAAATTAGACATGCAAAGATATAAATATTATTTAGTACTTTCGCACCGAAACCAAATATATTATAAATTATACCATGAATAAGACAATCGGAACAATGATTATGGCAACAACCGTATTATTAGGTGCTTGCGAAAATGGTACAGTAAAGAACAGTACCGATGAGAATCTTATCGGCCGCTCTGAGATACAGGTCACAGACGGACGCATGACTCCAGAGGCTCTTTGGGCTATGGGTCGTATTGGTGGTTACAGTCTTTCTCCCGACGGGAAGAAGATTGTATATACTGTTTCTTACTATAGTGTTGAACAGGACAAAGGCAACAGCGAGGTGTTTGTGATGAACGCAGACGGAAGCGACAATCAGCAGATCACTCATACTCCTTTCTCGGAAAGTGGTGTTGCCTGGATCAAAGGTGGCAGTAAAATTGCATTCCTTTGCGGCGAAGGCGGCAGCAGCCAAGTTTGGGAAATGAACCCGGACGGCACAGACCGCAGAAAACTATCAGAATACAATGGCAACATTGAAGGCTTTGCATTCTCTCCCGACGAAAAGAAGGTGGTGTTTATCGCTCAGATCAAATCCGGAGAAACTGCCATTGACAAGAATCCGGATCTGCCCAAGACAACCGGCATCATTGTCGATGACCTGATGTATAAACATTGGGACGAATGGGTAACTACTATTCCTCATCCTTTCGTAGCTGATTTTGATGGCAACACCGTAAGCAATCCGGTGGACATCATGGAAGGCGAACCGTATGAAAGTCCGATGAAGCCCTTTGGCGGCATCGAACAGCTGGCATGGAGCCCGGCTTCAGACCAGATTGCCTATACAAGCCGCAAAAAGACCGGTCTGGAATATGCTATCTCAACGAATAGCGATATCTACATCTATGATTTGAAGAGCGGTGAAACCACCAATATCAGCGAAGGCATGATGGGTTACGACACCAATCCTCAGTATTCACCCGACGGCAAAAGCATCGCTTGGCTGAGCATGGAACATGATGGCTATGAATCCGACCAGAACCGTTTGATGGTGATGAATCTGGAAAGTGGAGAAAAGACTTTTGCCAGCAAGACTTTTGAGTCAAGCGTTATCGACTTCTGCTGGAGCCAAGATGCCGGCATGCTTTATTTCACCGGCGTATGGCACGGTGAATCTCACATCCACCAAATCGATCTGAAGAACAACAATACCATGACACAGCTGACCAAGGGTGTTTATGACTATGCAAGCGTTTCTTTGGGCACAGAAGGAAACCTGTTGGCCAAACGCCACTCTATGAGCGAGAGCGATGATATCTTCGCCGTTGCATTGGAAGGTGACCATCAGATTACTCAGCTGACTGCTGAAAACAAGGCTATCTTTGACAAACTGGAAATGGGAAAAGTAGAGGCTCGCTGGATGAAAACAACCGATGGTAAACAGATGCTTACTTGGGTTATCTATCCGCCTCACTTCGATCCGAACAAGAAATATCCGACCCTGTTGTTCTGCCAAGGTGGTCCGCAGAGTCCAATCAGCCAATACTGGTCTTATCGCTGGAACTTCCAGATGATGGCAGCCAATGATTATATTGTAGTTGCTCCTAACCGCCGCGGTCTTCCGGGCTTTGGCTTGGAATGGAACGAAGCTATCAGCGGTGATTATGGTGGACAGTGTATGAAGGACTATTTCACTGCAATCGACGAGATGGCCAAAGAACCGTTCGTGGACAAAGATCATCTGGGCTGTGTAGGCGCAAGCTTCGGTGGTTTTTCAGTCTATTGGATGGCCGGTCACCACAACAAACGCTTCAAAGCATTCATCGCTCACGATGGTATCTTCAATATGGAAATGCAATATCTCGAAACAGAAGAGATGTGGTTTGCCAACTGGGATATGGGCGGAGCCTATTGGGAAAAGAACAACGCAACAGCTCAGCGCACATTTGCCAACTCTCCTCACCTGTTCGTTGACAAATGGGATACTCCAATCTTGTGTATCCACGGAGAAAAGGACTATCGTATCTTGGCCAACCATGCCATGGCAGCATTCAATGCGGCTAAGTTGCGCGGTGTTCCTGCTGAATTGCTGATCTACCCGGATGAAAACCACTGGGTATTGAAACCACAGAACAGCATCTTGTGGCAGCGCACATTCTTTAACTGGTTAGACAAGTGGTTGAAGAAGTAAGCTTAAATAGAAAGACGGTGTGTCGGAACGGCAAACAGCATCGCTACTTTTCACGAATTCTGACACACCAACTTTCCCCTTTTATATAGACCGGAAAACCACCAGAACTATCCTTTCATAGGTTTTATCAATAACATCATAAATATATTTTATCGAAGTTTTTTTCAGCAAGTCAAAACCTTTACTTACCTTCGCTTCAGAAACAAAAAACAAAACGATTATACACTTAATAAATTTTATCGACATGAAAAAGAAAGGGATTTGCACAGTTTGCGGTTATGTACACGAAGGTGAAGAAGCTCCTGAATTCTGCCCACAATGTAAACAACCTAAAAGTAAGTTCAAAGAATTAGTAGA
Organism: uncultured Parabacteroides sp.; assembly: GCA_934725305.1. GTDB lineage: Bacteria > Bacteroidota > Bacteroidia > Bacteroidales > Tannerellaceae > Parabacteroides. Next base: position 29,201 of record CAKVBA010000006.1, read on the forward strand.
AGCTGAAGGTGCACTGAAATTTGTTGACGAACATGTTTTAGGCGTTGCTAAAGGTGTTGACCCTGTTATCTTGGAAGGTTTGAACGCACACTTCATGGGTGAATGTACTGAAGTTGGTATGTATTTGGCCATGAGCCGTCAGGCTGATCGCGAAGGCTATCCTGAAGTAGCTGAAGCTTTCAAACGCTACGCTTGGGAAGAAGCAGAACACGCTGCTAAGTTCGCTGAACTGTTGGGTGATGTAGTTTGGGATACTAAGACAAACTTGAAGAAACGTATGGAAGCAGAAGCTGGTGCTTGCGAAGACAAAAAGCGTATTGCTACTTTGGCTAAACAGCAGAACCTGGATGCTATCCACGACACCGTACACGAAATGTGTAAAGACGAAGCTCGTCACGGTAAAGGCTTTGAAGGTCTATACAATCGCTACTTCAAATAAGAATAGGATTATACAAATGCTGACTAATAAAAAGGGTTGTGTCAAAATGGTTGTTTTGATGCAGCCCTTTTCCGGTAGTATGAATTAGCAACATACAACGCAGCCGTTCGCTATTACGCTACATCGCCTTCTTTTTTATGGGACATACCAAACCAACATCAACCGTTTATATTTACCTTTGTCCTAACAAAAACAAATGAAAGAGGGCAAACACGAATATGAAAAAGAAAAACATTCTACTTATCTGCGATCTGTTTCCACCTGCTTTTGGCCCTCGCATGGGCTATCTATGCAAATATCTTAAAGGAACTGAATGGCAAGCTACAGTCTTCACGGAACAGATCAACGATCAGACCTTTTCTTTTCTGGAAGGAAACTGTCCTGTCACCTATGTCAATTTCTATGATGCACGATTTTCTTTCATGCAACGTATCCAATGGCTATGGACCTTCTTGTCGGGCAGAAAAGAGCGAAAGATGTATAAAGAGATCAGTAAACGAATCGAAGGCCAATCATTCGATCTGGTCTTATGCAGCACCTACCGAACTTTTCCTCTCACCGTAGCCGCACGTCTTGCCAAAGAGAAAGGATTGCCTCTCGTAGCCGATCTGCGTGACATCATAGAGCAATATACCGGCACGGAATTTATCTCTCATGCACTTCCCTCATTGGGCGGATTGGAAAAGATCATTGCCAACAGCTTCAAGAAGAAGAGTCTTGAATGCAGAAACCGCGTATTGAAAGAGGCGGCCTGTATCACCACTGTATCGCCTTGGCATGTCGAGACGTTAAAGAGCTACAACCCGAACACACATCTTATCTATAATGGATTTGACCCCGAACTGTTCAAGGCTGAGAGATACAAAACGCCGCAATTCATCATCACCTATACCGGACGTTTGTTGAGCACAGCCATGCGCGATCCCAGCTTATTGTTGCAGGCATTAGCTTGGCTGCAAAAGAAGGGCAAACTTTCTGCCAATGACTGTCGTGTTCAATGGTATGTCGATCCTCAGTCTAAAGCAATCATTGAGGCCGAGGCCGCCAAAGCTGGCGTCTCCCACTTTATGGACTACAAAGGATATGTTCCGGCCTCTCAAGTTCCGGACATCCTCAATCATAGCTCTATATTGTTGCTCTTGACCAACCGATCAACAGGCGATGGCCCCAAAGGAGTCATGACCACAAAGTTCTTCGAATCTCTGGCGATTGAGAAACCGATCTTGTGTGTACGCAGTGACGAAGGATGCCTGGCCGAAGCCCTGAAAGAGTCGAATGCCGGCTTGGCCGCTTGCACCGTTGAAGAAACGGCTCGGTTTATCGAAGAATACTATCAAGAATGGAAAGAGAAGGGCTACACAACTTCTGCCATTGATAAGAATGTATTAAGAAACTACTCTCGTCAAGGACAAGCACAACAATTTATTCATATCTTTGACACGGTGATAAAGGATTAATTATGCTATCTATACTGATTCCAACATATAACACTCTTTGCTTAGAGTTGGTTAGACAACTACATGATGAAGCGATCACTTTGCATATTCCCTTTGAGATCGTTGTGGCCGACGATGCGTCTGATTCGGAGATAAGTAGTCAAAACAGTCTGATCTCTCAATGGAAACATTGCAGATATCTGGCACTAAGTCATAATATAGGACCGGCACGTATTCGTAATTATCTGGCCGATCATGCACAATATGACAATTTACTCTTTCTGGATGCCGACACATTGCCCGGCAGCACTCATTTCCTTAAGAACTATCTGCAAGAGATTATGCCAGGAACTGTTGTGTGTGGCGGTTTCCACTATCAGCGCAAAAAGCCCGATCCACGCTGTGCGCTCCGCTACTACTATGGCATTCATACAGAAGAGAAAAGTGTGGAGGAACGCAGCAAACAGCCTTATGCCTGCTTCATTGGCATGAGCTTTCTGACGGATAAAGAGGTGTTCAAGCGGGTTCGCTTCGACGAACAGATGCATTTCGGATATGAAGATGCCTACTTTGGATACTTGCTACAACAAGCTCATATTCCTATCAAATACATCGACAATCCGGTTGTCCACATGCATACTGATACCTCTAAAGAGTATCTGATTAAGATCCGCAATTCGATTCATAATCTTTCTTGCCATATCGATAAGCAGCAAGAGCACATACGCCTGTTGCATTGGTATGGAAAACTGGTTCGCTACAATCTCACCGGATTTGTGGCCCGTCTGTTCCAGCTCAGCCGCAAACAGCTGGAAGCTAATCTGACCAGTGCTCATCCTTCACTTAATCTGTTTGCTTTCTATAAGTTGGGATATCTATGCCTCATCAGGCAACAGAAACGATAAACCCCGGACAATGTAATCACGGGCAAGGTCTTGGGGCTTTAAAGGCTGGTCGTTCCACTGCAACAGATCAATATCTACGGCAATATGTCCCAGGGCTTTCTCCTCGGGACAACGTCCCAGCGAATGCTCCATCGCCTTCAGACTACGCTGCACTTCTGACAAATCTTCCTGTGTAGTTCCTATAGCTACACAATTCAGAAAGTCATCCATTGGAATGGAACAACCTATCGGTTCGGTCAGTTCATCTTCCGAAAAACACAAAGAGGGAAAACTATCAATCAGCAAACGTTTGGCCTCAGCCATATTTGCCTCCTTGTGATAGTTCGACCCCAAACCCAACACCATTCTATTCTTATTTTTCTCCATGACCCGTCATCTCTGTTTCATTCTGCAAAACTAATGAAACTATTTTGATTATTTCATCTTTCCTTTTTGATAAGTTACGCCCTGTTAAATCTGCAAACAGATACAGAAAATACCTATAGTTCGGTATTGATGATACCAATAATTCAGTGTACTTTTGTACAACTATTTTGTAAAAAGAGATGAGATTATCTGAACTTCACACAGGTGAAAAAGGTGTTATTGTAAAAGTGATGGGACGCGGAGCTTTCCGCAAACGCATCATAGAAATGGGGTTCATTCGAGGAAAAGAGGTTGTAGTTGTTCAAAATGCCCCTCTAAAAGATCCGATACACTATAAGGTGATGGGATACGATGTGTCTCTCCGACGCAATGATGCCGCCTTAATAGAAGTAATTAGTGAAGCTGAATTTGAAAAAGAGTATAATCAATCAGGACTTTCTCCTCGTTCGGCTGATTCTTATATCCTTCCTTCGGGCGAAGAGTTACAGGCGATGGCTCTTCATAAAGGTAAAACTATCAATGTTGCACTTGTTGGCAATCCCAACTGTGGCAAGACGTCACTGTTCAACTATGCCTCCGGAGCACATGAACATGTCGGTAACTATAGTGGAGTAACCGTAGATGCCAAAGAGGGCGTATTTCATCAAAACGGATACACCTTCCGCATCGTGGATCTTCCCGGAACCTACTCATTATCAGCCTATACCCCAGAGGAATTATATGTACGCAAGCATCTGAACGAAGCGCATCCGGATGTGGTCATCAACGTTATAGATGCCTCAAATCTTGAGCGAAACCTCTATCTGACCACTCAGCTGATTGATATGGACCAGCGCATGGTGATTGCCCTCAATATGTATGACGAGATGCAACGGCAAGGCAATAAGTTCGACTATGAAAGTCTGGCCCGCATGATTGGCGCTCCTATCATTCCGACAATCAGCCGCACAGGTTTTGGCATTGAAGATCTGTTCAACCGCGTTATCAAAGTCTATGAAGAGCAAGATCCGGTGATCCGTCATATCCATATCAACTATGGAGAATCTCTTGAAAAGGGCATCTCCAATCTGAGACAGACGCTGCATAATAATGAGCAGATTGGAAAAAGTGTTTCCAAACGATACTTATCAATCAAGCTACTTGAAGGAGACTCCGAGATTGAATCATTCGTCCGCAACACGCTGCCCAATGCCGAGGCTATCATGCAGGAACGAGACAGAAACAAGGCCTTGATTGAAACCCTGCTTCAAGAAGATTGTGAGACCGCCTTTACCGATGCACGTTATGGATTCATCTCCGGAGCATTACGCGAGACCTTTGAACAGAACAAGATCAAAGAGGCAACCAGCACTCAGATTATCGACCTATTCGTGACGCACAAGGTATTGGGATTTCCCATCTTCATCCTGTTTATGTGGATCATGTTTGAAACAACCTTCCGCATAGGCAACTATCCGCAGGAATGGATCGACTCTTTGGTTAAGATATTCGGCAGTTTCATGCGTAGCCACATGGCCGAAGGTCCGTTGAAAGATTTGATTGTCGATGGCATCATCGGTGGTGTCGGTGGCGTTATTGTATTCCTGCCCAACATATTAATCTTATATGCATTCATCTCCTTTATGGAAGATTCAGGATATATGGCTCGTGCAGCCTTCATCATGGATAAGATTATGCACAAGATGGGACTTCATGGCAAATCATTCATCCCATTGGTGATGGGATTTGGATGTAATGTTCCGGCCATCATGGCCTCACGAACTATCGAAAGCCGTAACAGTCGTATGATTACGATGTTGGTCAATCCCTTGATGAGCTGTAGTGCCCGTCTGCCGGTCTATGTATTGCTGACAAGTGCCTTCTTTCCGCAAAACGCCAGCCTCGTTCTCTTGGGGCTGTATGTCACGGGCATTCTTTTGGCTGTTGTGATGGCGCGTCTGTTCAAACGCTTCTTATTCAAGGAAGAAGATGTTCCGTTTGTCATGGAGCTTCCGCCCTACCGTATGCCGACGGCTAAGTCCATCCTTCTTCACATGTGGGAAAAATCAAAACAATACCTGCATAAGATGGGCGGCGTCATATTGGTTGCCTCCATCATCATTTGGTTCCTGGGATATTTCCCACGAGAAACGGTCAATAGCGAGCTGTTTGACAAACAGATTGCAGAGATTGAACAATCTGATCTCACGCCCAATGAGAAAGAGTCTGCCATCGCTGAACAAGAGCGTCTCAAGGCCATCGATCATCAGCGCAACAGCTACATTGGCAAGATAGGACAGACTATTCAGCCCGTTTTAGCTCCATTAGGCTTTGATTGGCGCATCAGCGTAAGTCTGGTAACCGGCATGGCAGCAAAAGAGGTTGTAGTCAGCACTCTCAGTGTATTGCACACGGGAAAAGATGATAACAATCTGGCTCTATCCGAACGGTTAAAAGAGGATAGAGATGCTGATGGCAATCCAACATTCACGCCTTTGATTGCTCTTAGTCTGATGCTCTTTGTGTTGCTCTATTTCCCCTGTATAGCCACTATTTCGGCTATCATCAATGAATCTCATTCCTGGAAATGGGGACTATTTGTAATTACATACACCTGCCTTTTGGCTTGGATTGTATCATTTGTAGTCTATCAAACCGGAAGCCTGATAACAGGCATAATCCATTAATCCTGTTATTGATATGTGGCAAGAGATAGCCGTATTCTTCATTGGTATAGGAGTTGTTGGCTACGTTGGATTAAAAATCTATCGTATGATCAAACAGCCTCCTAAATCTTGTTGTGACAACTGCCAAGGATGTCCGCTTAAAGACAAGATAAAGAAGAGATAAGATCTAATTCTGATTCAACTCCAATCGTCATTAGGGTTTGCTCGGATTTGAGCTTTTAGAAGAGTAGATTTTGTTTGGCACATGTTTTATATACAACCTAAAAAGTACAATAACCCAACAGAAATCCGAGAAGTCATTAACCCTATCAAAAAGGGATAGGCTATTTCTGGGAATTGGGTGCCTATCCATTTCCAACGGAGTGCCTACTCCTTTCCGACGGAGTGCCTACCCATTTTCAAAAAAGTCCCTACCCTTTTTCCGGAAAGTCTATAGACTAATTCAAGAGAGTCTATAGACTAATTCAAAAAAGTCTATAAACCATTGAAAAACAACACATAACACATATTAAGAAAAGGTTTAAAGCGAGCCGGATTCGCCTATCAATTTCTATGAAGTCGCTCGCCATTTCAGACAGATTTGTCACCTATTGCAGCAAAAACGACCATGATAAAATTACAATAACCATCTTTGATTACAGAAAGATTATTAAACTCCAAACGGCTACATATATTGAAGAGCATAAAAATCGGATTGATGTATTTTGTAAAATATTCTTTTGAGGCTACATCTAAATAGTTATTTTGATACAGCCTCATAAATAAAGAATGCGATGGAACGTATTGGAAATGTCTCTTTGATTCTTCTATATCTTTTTCCTATTTTTGTAAAAAACAAGGCTATGCATCGACCTAAAAAACGTTGGAAACTGAAACAGAGACTGATCTTTTTACTTATATCAGGAGCCATCTGCTGGCTATGGCTCTTCATCTGTATTCCTCGTAACCTCTTTCAAGAAGGCTACTCTACTCTTCTGTATTCATCGGAAGGCGAACTGTTGGGAGCGCGTATTGCTCCGGATGGACAATGGCGTTTCCCCATGACTCAGCAGGTTCCTAAAAAGTTCAGAACCTGTCTCACCACCTTCGAAGATAAACGTTTCAACTATCACATGGGCATCGATCTATTTGCCTTTGCACGAGCCTTTCAGCTTAATCTACAAGCGGGCAAGGTTGTTAGTGGTGGCAGCACACTGACTATGCAATTAGCTCGACTGGCCCGAAAGAACCAGCCTCGCACACTTAGACAAAAGCTTATAGAAGTAAGCTGGGCTCTCTATCTGGAAACTATCTACAGCAAAGAGAAGATCTTACAGCTCTATGCCTCTCATGCGCCTTTTGGCGGAAATGTAATAGGCGTAGAGACAGCGGCTTGGCGCTATTTCGGTCGCAGTGCCTCCAATCTTTCCTGGGCAGAAAGCGCCACTTTAGCGGTCTTGCCCAATTCTCCGGCGCTGATTCATCCGGGACGAAACCGCAAGCTGCTTAAGGAAAAAAGAGACCGATTATTGAAACAGCTTTGGCAGATTGGAAAGATTGACCAGATTGAATATGAGCTGGCCTGCATGGAGCCTCTGCCCGATGCTCCCGTTCCTCTGCCGCATGATGCCTCTCATCTATTGGAACAAATTGCGGCATCAAAACCCGGTCAGCAGATTTCCTCTTCTATTCATTATAATCTGCAACGACAGGCCCAAAACATTGTCAACCAATATGCGGCTCAATACCAGTCGAACCACATCTATAATACAGCAGCACTGATTGCGGATGTGGAAAGTGGCGAAGTCCTGGCGTATGTAGGCAATGTAGATAATCTGACGGACAAACAGCGCGGAGGCGAAGTGAATGTGATTACAGCTCCTCGTAGCACGGGCAGTATTCTCAAGCCCTTTCTGTATGCAGCCATGCTACACGACGGGCTGATTCTTCCCTCAACACTGATATCGGATGTTCCACTCAACATCAATGGCTTCACGCCGCAAAACTACAACAAGAGCTTTCACGGAGCAGTGCCGGCTCATGTGGCCATCGAACGCTCCTTAAATGTGCCTCTGGTCAGAATGCTTACTCAATACAACACCGGGCGCTTCATGTCGCTACTTAAAAAGTTAGGTATGACAACTCTACGCTTTTCGGAACAACATTACGGTGCTTCTCTGATATTGGGCGGAGCCGAGGGAAATCTTTGGGATCTGTGTGGCATGTACGCCTCTTTGGCTCGCTCTCTTTCACATTATCACCGCTATAACGGACGATATGATGCTGGCGACATTCATCCTCTGACTTTTATTCCATCCGCCTCGCCCAAAGAGGAGATTCAGCGTCTGAACGATCCGAGACTGAGCGATCAAGGCCTTCTATCCTATGCCTCTATCTGGTTTATGCTGGATGCTATGTCGGCCGTGAACCGTCCGGAAGAAGAGTCTGACTGGCAACAGTTCGACTCGATGAAACAGATTGCCTGGAAGACTGGCACCAGCTATGGCGGACGAGATGCTTGGGCCATTGGCACGACACGACGATATGTTGTAGGCGTATGGGTTGGGAATGCCTCCGGAGAAGGACGAGCCGGACTGACCGGTGTGGGAAATGCGGCTCCAGTCTTATTCGACCTCTTTGCTCTGCTTCCGGATAGTCCTTGGTTTGATCAGCCTTTTGATGAGCTGGAACAGATGCCGATCTGCCGAAAAAGCGGACATAAAGCCTCTGCTATCTGTGAAGAGGTGGACACTCTGTATATGCCTGTTTCCGGACAACAGACAACGCTCTGTCCCTATCATAAATTGATTCATCTGTCGGCAGACGGACGTTTTCGGGTCAATAGTTCTTGTGAATCGCCCAACCGCATGATTACGAAAGCTTGGTTTGTTTTACCTCCGGCGCAAGCCTATTACTACCGGAACTATCATGTCGATTACAATCCGCTTCCGCCTTTTAAACCCGGATGCGAAGAGAGCAGCAGCCGTTCTTCTCTGATTAATGTGATCTATCCCGAGCACGAAGCTATACTCTATCTACCGAAAGGATTCTCAGGAGAACAAGAGATGTTTATCTTCAAGGCGGTACATCAAGATCCGGAAGCTACGCTTTATTGGCATTTGGACGATCACTATTTAGGAGAGACAACCGACCTGCATCAGATGGCTTGCCGGGCCGACAAAGGTCTTCATCTGCTGACATTGATGGATGAACAGGGCAACCAGAAGAAGATACAATTCAGGGTTAAATGACAATAGGAACGACATTACCTAAAAAGGGCTGCATCAAAACAACCATTTCGATGCAGCCCTATTAACTTTATGGTATGAATATCTATTACTTCAGACCTCTATTTTCCAACAGTGGACCAACTTCTGGTTCGTGACCACGGAAGTTCTTATACATTACCATAGCATCATCGATACCACCCGGTGTCAATATATAGTTACGGAACTTAGAAGCAACCTCCTGATCGAAGATGTTACCAGCTTCTTTGTATGCCTGGAAAGCATCACAATCCAACACTTCCGCCCAAATGTAGCTATAATAACCTGCTGTATAACCACCGCCCATTGTGTGGCTGAAGTAAGTTGTACGATAACGAGAAGGAATCTGTTTCAACAGACCACGTTTGCCCAACTTATCTGCTTCGAACTTCATCACATCCATATTCGGATCAACCTCTTTCAATACGTGATAGTCCATATCCAACAAAGAAGCAGCCAGATATTCAGCTGTAACAAATCCCTGACCATACTTACCGCTCTTATCCAATTTCTCGATCAAAGCAGCCGGCATCACTTCACCTGTTTCATAATGCTTAGCATACACTTTCAATACTTCCGGTTCGAATACCCAATGTTCCATTACCTGAGAAGGCAACTCAACGAAGTCGCGAGGCACACCAGATACGCCATAATAGTGAACATCTTTAAACAGGTTGTGCAAACCATGACCAAATTCATGGAACAAAGTAGTAGCTTCATCTGCGCTCAACAAAGCCGGTTTGCCCGGAGCAGGCTGAGAGAAGTTGCATACGATTGTAACAACCGGGCCCAGACGCTTGCCATCTTTGTAAGTCTGTGAGCGATAAGTGCCACACCATGCACCACCACGTTTGCTGGCACGTGGGAAGAAGTCCATATACAACACACCCAGATGAGTGCCGTCTTTATCCTTACATTCAAATGCCATAGCATCCGGATGAGGCAACGGAATCTCTTTGATCGGAGTGAATGTGATACCATACAGCTTGTTAGCCACATAGAATGCACCTTCACGAACGTTGCTCAGCTCCAGATAAGGACGAACTTCGTTTTCATCCAAATCGAACTTAGCCTTCTTAGCCTTCTCGAAATAGTAACGCCAGTCCCAACCTTCAGCTTCGAAGTTTCCACCTTCTTTCTTGATCTCTGCCTGAATGTCAGCCAATTCCTGTTTAGCCTTCACGATAGTCGGCTTCCACAACTGGTCTAACAGTTTATACACAGCAGCAGGATTCTTTGACATACGTTCTTCCAATACGAAGTCTGCGTAAGTATCATAACCCATCAAGCGAGCCTTTTCAAGACGTTTAGTGATCAGAGTTCTTACCACCTCTTTATTGTCGCTTTCGTTGCCATTATTACAACGGTTGATGTATCCTTTGAAGATCTTTTCACGCAATGCACGGTTATCGGCATACTGCAAGAACGGCATCACGCTCGGATTCTGCAAAGTAAACAACCACTTACCTTCCATACCAGCGCCCTTAGCAGCTTCAGCTGCATTGGCAATCAGGCTTTCTGGCAAACCGGCCAAATCTTCCTGCTTGTCGATAACCAGCTGGAAAGCATTGGTCTCTTTCAACATATTCTGACCAAAAGTCAACTGCAACATAGAGATTTCAGCATTCAGTTTACGCAACTGCTCCTGCTTGTCTGCCGGCAAGTTTGCACCGCCACGCACGAAGTTTTTATAGGTATCTTCCAACAGTTTAGCCTGCTCCTTGTCCAAGTTCAGAGACTCACGTTTGTCATACACAGCTTTTACACGTGCAAACAATGTCGGATTCAGGTTGATATCATCACCATGCTTTGACAAGATGGGAGATAATTCACGGCTCAATTCCTGAATTTCATCAGTTGTATTTGCACTGTTCAAACCATAAAACACAGAGCTTACCTTACGCAACAGCGGACCCGCCTGATCCATCGCAGCAATGGTATTCTCGAATGTAGGCTCTTCTGTATTATTACAGATAGCCTCAATTTCACGGCTCTCTTCTTCAATACCCTGAAGGAATGCAGGCTTGTAATCAGCAAACTTAATCTGATCAAAAGGAGGCACTCCAAACGGAGTTGTGTATTCACTCAAGAAAGGATTTCCTCCTTCCGCATCAGACTTCTGTCCGGATGAGCTACATGCTGTTAAAGCAACGGCCAAACCAGCGGCCATAATAAATTGTTTCATATACTTAATATTTGGATTATTTTAAACCTCTGTTCTTCAATAAAGGATCGATACCCGGCTCTTTACCGCGGAAGTTCTTATACATTACCATAGCATCGTCGATACCGCCCGGTGTCAATACATAGTTACGGAACTTAGATGCCACTTCCTGATTGAACAAGTCGCCTGTTTCCACATATGCTTCAAATGCATCACAATCCAGCACCTCTGCCCAGATATAGCTATAGTAACCTGCTGTGTAGCCACCTTCCATTGTGTGACCGAAATAAGTTGAGCGATAGCGAGGAGGAATCTGTGAAAGCAATCCACGTCTCTTATTCAAGTTCTGAGCCTCAAATTCGTTGATGTCCAAATCCTTCGGGATTTCTTTCAATACATGATAGTCCATATCCAACAAAGAGGCTGCCAAATATTCTGTAGTGGCAAAACCCTGACCATATTTACCACACTTAACCATACGGTCAACCAATGACTGAGGCATAACTTCACCAGTCTGATAGTGCTTAGCATACACCTTCAATACTTCCGGTTCGAATGCCCAATGTTCCATTACCTGAGAAGGCAACTCAACGAAATCGCAAGGAACGTCGGATACACCATAATAATGAACATCACCAAACAAAGAATGCAATGCGTGACCAAATTCATGGAAGACAGTCTCTGCTTCGTTTGAGCTCAACAAAGCCGGCTGTCCTTCTGCAGGCTTACTGAAGTTGAATACAGTAGTTACAACCGGAGCCAAGCGTTTGCCATCTTTATAGGTCTGTGAACGATAGCCACCACACCATGCACCACTGCTCTTGCCCGGACGAGTAAAGAAGTCCATATACAATACGCCCAGATGAGTGCCATCTTTGTCTTTACATTCAAAAGCGAATGCATCCGGATCCGGCTTCGGAATGTCTTTGATCTCGGTAAAAGTGATACCATATAATCTATTGGCTACATAGAATGCACCTTCACGAACGTTGTTCAGTTCCAGATAAGGACGAACCTCGTTTTCATCCAAATCGAACTTAGCCTTCTTTGCCTTCTCGAAATAGTAACGCCAGTCCCAACCTTCAGCCTGGAAGTTTCCACCCTCTTTCTTGATTTCGGCATTGATATCGGCCAATTCAATCTTTGCCTTATCCAAAGCCGGTTTCCAGATCTGATCCAACAGATTGTAAACAGCCTTTTCGTTCTTAGCCATCTCATCTTCCAATGCGAAAGAAGCGTAGTCTTCATGACCCATTACATGTGCCTTTTCCAAACGGGCAGCAACCAACTCTTTTACTACTTCCTTATTATCATTTTCGTTGCCATTGTTACCACGGCTAATATAGGCATTGAAAATCTTTTCACGCAATTCACGGTTCTCGGCATACTGCAAGAAAGGAATCACACTCGGGTTGTGCAATGTAAAGATCCATTTACCCTCTTGTCCGGCTGCTTTAGCAGTAGCAGCAGCGGCAGCAATCACAGTTTCGGGCAGACCGGCCAAATCTTCCTGCTTGTCAATAATCAGTTTGAATCCGTTTGTCTCTTTCAATGAATGCTGTCCAAATGTAAGTTCAAGCATAGCAATCTTTTCGTTCAACTCACGCAAACGTGCCTGCTTGTCGGCATCCAGGTTGGCACCGCCTCTTACAAAACCTTTATATGTCAATTCCAACAATCGGGCCTGTTCTTTATCAAGATTCAACGACTCACGTTGGTCATATACGGCTTTAACACGGGCAAACAATTCCGGATTCAGATTGATATCATCACGGTGTTTTGACAACAACGGAGAGAATTCCTGTTCCAATTTCTGAATTTCATCAGTGGTGTTCACACTTGAACGGCCAGAGAATGCATGAGAAACCTTAGACAACAAACGTCCACTCTGATCTAATGCCACAATAGTGTTTTCAAAAGTTGGAGCTTCGGTATTGTTGATAATAGCCTCAACTTCTGCCCTCTGTTCTTCCAGACCTTTCAAAAGAGCCGGCTTATAATCGGCTATCTGAATCTGATCAAAAGGCGGTACGCCAAAAGGTGTTGCGTACTCTGAGAAGAATGGGTTTGCGCCATCAGCGGCACCATTCTTCGGCGACTGTGTGCAAGCTGCCAGAATCACAGCAAGTCCGGCGGCCATAAGTGTTTTATTCATACTAGTTTGTTTAATTAATTTATATGTGTGCAACAAATATAACGAAGATTTGTCTTACTTTAGCAAATCAATACAAATGAAATGTTAAAGTTTATGGTATGAATAAAATATGTAGCCTTTTTGATATTAAATATCCCATCATTCAAGGTGGAATGGTGTGGTGTAGCGGATGGAGACTGGCAGCAGCCGTCAGCCAAGCCGGTGGATTAGGTCTTTTAGGTGCAGGCTCGATGCATCCTGAAACTCTTCGCGAACATATCCGCAAGTGCAAAGCAGCCACAAGTAACCCGTTTGGTGTGAATGTGCCGCTGATGTATCCGGAAATTGACAAACTGATGCAGATTCTTGTCGAAGAGGAGGTGAAGATTGTGTTTACCTCTGCCGGTAACCCGAAGAGCTGGACTCCTTTCTTGAAAGAGCATGGCCTCACAGTCGCGCATGTAGTGAGCAGTTCCAAGTTTGCCCTCAAATGTGAAGAGGCCGGCGTGGATGCTATCGTTGCGGAGGGTTTTGAAGCGGGCGGACATAACGGAAGAGAAGAAACCACTACGCTCTGTCTGATACCGGCCGTGAGACGCGTCACTCAATTACCATTAATTGCGGCCGGAGGTATTGGCACAGGTGAAGCTATTTTAGCTACCTTTGCACTCGGAGCGGATGGTGTTCAGATGGGCACTCGTTTTGCCTTGACCGAAGAGAGCTCGGCACACGATAACTTCAAGCAGTTGTGTCTCGGTCTGAAAGAGGGCGATACCAAGCTTCTGCTGAAGAAGCTCTCTCCTACTCGTCTGGTCAAAGGTGACTTTACATCGGCTGTTGAAGAGGCCGAAGCGCGTGGAGCTTCTGCCGAAGAGCTGCGTGAACTGCTGGGCAGAGGACGCGCCAAGAAGGGTATCTTTGAAGGTGACCTGCAAGAGGGCGAACTGGAGATTGGACAAATCGCCTCTCTCTTTCACAAACAGCAGTCTGTTGCTGAGGTCATGGATGAGCTGGTCGCTCAATATCAGACAGCCATGGAGACATTACACAGAGATGCTCCATATTTGGGGCTAAACAAATAACGTTATATACATATATTATATGGAAACAACAGCAAAAATCTATCTGGCCGGTGGCTGCTTTTGGGGAACCGAACATTTCCTGAAACAGATTCACGGCGTTGAATCTACTCAAGTGGGCTATGCCAACAGCATCCAGGAGAATCCCAGTTATCAAGAGGTTCGCTCTGGCAATACCAAGGCGGCCGAAACCGTAGAAGTTATTTATCATCCCGAAGTGGTTGGCTTGGGCTTCTTGCTCAAACTCTATTTCCAGACCATCGACCCGACCAGCGTCAACAAGCAAGGCGAAGATTCCGGCACTCAATATCGCACCGGAATCTATTATACCAATGATGCTGATCTGCCTATCATCCAACAGAAGATTGACGAACTGGCAAAGGAATATCAAGACCCGATTGCCATCGAAGTGAAACCGATTGAAAACTTCTACACCGCCGAAGAGTATCATCAAGACTACTTGGACAAAAACGTAGATGGCTATTGCCACATCAATCCCAAGCTCTTCGAGTTGGCCCGTAATGCCAAACAACCTAAGTAACAGGTATGTTTAGATTGCAAAACGGAATATATATTTTCTTAAAAGCACCTATTTTTTATTGTTATAAAGATTGGTGCTTTTCTTTTTATCCTATATATTTGCTAAATCTTAAATATCTAAATGTTTTTATATGAAGAAAATTTTTACATCTATTAGTTTGGCTGCCATGACCTTTATGACCACAATGCCAGGCATGGCGCAAGAACAACGTTTGACCGACGAACAAAAAGCAGAAGCGATTGCAACCGTTATACCAGCTGTCTTTGATCAAGTGAAACAGATCAGCGGTATCGACATTTTGCAATTGGCTAAGCCTTCTGTGAAGACCGTATTGGAATCTCCGTTGTTTGGTACTCAGAACCTATTGCGTGCTGATGCAGCAGCAACTACTCTTTCTATCCAACCGGATAGTGTGATTATGGATATAAACGAAAAGCCTTTGAAATTGTATTTCAGCAACTACAAGACATTCAATCTGACCAATATACAGGGTGTTCCTGTGACATTGAATTTCCCGGAACAGATTACAACTTCTAAGATTTTGAATATTTTTCAAGCTGGAATCACCATCAAAACGGGTGAAAAGAACGGCTTGCTTCCTTTCAACACATTAAATATTGGCTTGGATCTTGGAGAATTCAATTTTGTCCTCAACTGGTCTAGTGCCAAAGATATCCTGACTCTGAAAGAGAGCATGAAAGAGGGTGTGTTTACTTATGACATCGCTTTAACAAACGATTTCCGTGCAGCTTTAGAGTTCCTCAATAGAACTTTGATGTTAACATCTGATCCCAGTATTGCTACCGTGAAAAAGATTATCAAGGAACTTCTTGCGTCTCCCGACTATCGCGTAGTAGCCGATATGACTCAGAAGAAAGAGGGCATTATCAATGCAAATCTACAAGCTGTGAAAGATGCTGCCGTTCTGCCGCTGAACGACATTAAGATCATGATTAACAAAGACGGTTCTAAAGAGATTATCACTACAAACTATGAAGATGGCAATGTAGAAGACTATGATCGCACAGTTATTGCGGCTCCAACCGTAAACGGCATGTCTGCGTCAATCATCAGCACCAACTACGAAGCTGAAACTCTTCCTGAAAAAGAAGAAGATTGGACATTGGAATCTACTACCACTACTACATTGACAAATGCCAACGACAACATGATCAACCCGAACAACTTGGTTGCTTCTATTGTTGGCGGCATCTTGAAAGATATGATTACTGGTAAAGAATCTTCTTTCTCAATGAATGTAAAAGAAAAAGAAGCTGAAACAGAAGCTGTTGAAAAAGAGATTTTCAGTTTGAACGTAACTCCATCTATGGATGATGAGGCAATAATTGCTACAATCACAACTAAAGAAAAAGGCGAAAACGAGTTGGACATCGTTATTAGAATCCCGAAGAAAGGTCAGACTATAAAGATTGACTTCTTTAAGTATAACGATGGCGTTAAAAACACAAAGGCTGCTGCAACAATGTTTACCACATCAAACTTGCTGTCTGCTGTAGGTAATGAGACAATCACTCCGGAATTGAATGTTACTATCACTCCGGCTGAAAATGGCTTGTACATCAACAACTGCGAAAACGCTACTTACTCTATCGTTTCTATGAGCGGTAAGGTGATTGCTAATGGTATCATCTCTGGCAATGGTGCTTTCATCGCTACTCCATACATGCAAAGAGGACAGATCTACATCGTTACTATAGTAGAAAACGGTGCTAAGAAATCTATCAAGATTATGAAGTAATCGAGAGGTGTTTTTATTTATAACGAGGCTGCGTCAAATCGGTTGTTTTGACACAGCCTCTTTTTTTGTGGTGTGCTATTAGTGCCTAAGGCGTTGCCTTGGGCGACCGTGTTATTGTATTTTAAACAGGTAACTACTCGCTAAAAACGGCTGATGAATCCGCCTGAAAAGACTGGCAAGTTTGTTAGGTTTGGCTGACAAGTTCGTTTCTGCCTAAACCACCTTTTAAAAGAGGGTTTTAGCTGTCTTTCAAGGGTCTATAGAGTTTTTGAAAAAAGGGTATAGACTATTCGGAAAAAGTCTAGGGACTTTTTTGAAAATGGGTAGGCACTCCGTTCGGATTGGGTGCCTACTCCGTTCGGATTGAGTAGGCACCCAATTTCCCCAAATAGACTACTCCATTTTGGCAGGGTTTATGGCCTCTTGGCAGCCCGTTTACTTATTGTATTTTTCAGACTATGACTTACTCCACAACACTCGCCACGGGCAAATGATATGATCTTTATTTCTCCCCCAACAAGAAACTATCTATCTGCTTTACAAACTCCTCTTTAGGCAAAGCACCCTGAGCCGCCTGAGGCTGTCCTGTCTTAGGCACAAACAAGAGAAAAGGAATACTCTGAATACCAAATGTTGCTGCCAGTTCGCGCTCCTTATCTACATTAATCTTATAGATAATTACCTTACCGCTATAAGTCTTGGCAAGCTCAGCCAACACCGGAGCCAGCTTTTTGCAAGGCCCACACCAATCTGCATAAAAATCAATAATACAAGGTTTATCTCCTTCATATACCCATTTGGTAGGACTCTTCTCGTAATTGAACACTTTAGTTAGGAATGTTGCCTTATCCAATGATATCACTTCTCCTGGAGCGGATGATTCTACTGCTGTTTTTGCTTCCGGAGCTTTGTTTTCTCCTGATTTGGCAGACATGGAGCAGCTCACAAGAAAAAGAACCCCAAACACCATCAATAAATCTTTTAACTTTCTCATACAAACGTATTTGCTACATTAATTAATATTCCACACAAAAATAACAATAAAACCATTGCAGCTACTATTTAAAGTTCTTAAAAGAAAAAAGAACAAGAAAGCACGAAAAAAACGTCCAAATATTTGGAGATATAAAAAAAATGCCTACCTTTGCACCCGTAATCGAAACAACAACGGTTAACAACCAAGTTTCGAAACAAATTTGACATATTGGAGAGGTGGCAGAGTGGTCGATTGCGGCGGTCTTGAAAACCGTTGAACTGAGAGGTTCCCGGGGTTCGAATCCCTGTCTCTCCGCTGAAAAGGAGCAAATCAAGTAATTACGAGATTTACTCCTTTTTTATGCACCCAAGAATGTAAAGTTGGGTGCTTTTGTATTATTTAATGAATCATCTTTGTGGTAGCAGATAAAAATATGATATGCAGGTTTATCTGCTTAATCTGTTATTATCAATTCAGAATGTGTTCAGGAATGGGTGCTGTTGCAAAGTTGGGACAATACGAATTAACATTAAAACCAAAGGTCTCTTATTAACAGGACACTATACAATAATGGCGCCCCTTTTCAAGGAAGATGCTCTTCCGGCACAGTGAAGCGTGCTTGGATAACGACCATGTAATCAAAAGATCATAGCTTTGGGAAAAATTTTCCCACTTTATGTTTGTAGTTTCGATACTCATCACCGAAATCACGCTCAAGACGCTGTTCCTCGTTGTGGACTTGAACCATCATAATGAATACTACAACTACGAAGATGAGGACTGCCTGCCAAGAACACAATATCGTGATAATGCCGAGATAATAAACTAATGTCCCACTGAGCATCGGATTGCGACTATAACGATATGGACCATTGGTCATTAGGTATTGAGTTCGTGGGGCAATCTCGTGCCCCATCGCATCAAACGGATTGCCTTTACCATGAATTTTCATATACACAACACTCCATATGACCAATGCTAACCCTGCAACAGCCAACATCCCACCCACTACCCATTGCCAGAAGGTCGGGATGATTAAGTCACTGCAAAGCCACATGAGCGTAGGTAGACCTATAATAAAAATAGTAAATCCAAGAAAGTAGCCGATGAACTGTCTCATAATTATCCCGTTAATTAACATGCATGGTCTGCTTTTCTACCAACCGTTTTCTCTTATGTCTTGGAAAGAGTTGCCTCTATCCATCTGCAAAAATACAGAATTTTATTGAAATCCAATCAAATATCATCGAATTACATCCTAAATCCCCTATTTTTTCTTGGCTCTTCTGCTGATTTTCGTACACTTTGCCGTAACTTATTAAACTGTTCTTTGAACCATTCACTGATTGGCTGTTGATTTATAGTCAGCACCAACTTATGTTGCTCGGTCAAATCGTCCTCAATCTTGCAGACCGCATCCTTTATTTCGAATGACCGTCTGTGCTGTACTGAATACAATTTACCGCTGCACACGATTGGCTCTCTCTTTGCCAAAAGTACGTCTATCATCTTCTGCGTAAATCCTGCCGACTTGCAGAGCTTCTCCATTTACAACATTTATATAAAAACGGCTCAACTTTTCTTTCGTTATTCTTGGTTTATAAAATAAACTTGTTTATCTTTACCCTCGAAGGAATGAGGAGTTAATCTTCATTTTTTATTCAATCTATAGTTTATATTATAAACCAATTAAATTAGTAAGCTTATGAAAACAACAATCGCTATGCTGGCTATATTGTTCTCTATGTTAGAAACACAGCCTCTTCTTGCTCAAGTCGCAAAATCTGTTTCTTTCCAAATTATGAATGTGCCAACTAAACAAGGAAAAGTATTGCTTAGTACAGAAAATAATAAACACTACGGAATGACAGAGGCTACCGATTCAACCGTAAAAATCAAATTGAATGATATTCCTTATGGAAGATACAAGATCTATGTGTATCATGATGCCAACGGTAATTGGCAGCTTGACAAGTCTGCCGATAACACTCCCATTGAACATTGTGCCATCCACGAAATAGACATAACAGCAGACAACCAAACATTCAATATTGAATTGGTTGATATTCAAAAGAGAAGTCAGAAAGAAAACAACCCGCCTAAATGATGCAATATGAAAGAGAATACTTTTTCAGAGCAAGACAGTTTAGAATTGATCGCTCAAATGATTCGCCAGAGTAAAAAAAATCTGCAAGTTGGCAGTGGTAATATTCTGCTATATTATGGTTATTCGGCTCTTCTGCTATCGGTTGCAATCTATCTGCTTGTACACTTGACAGACAATCCTATTTGGTCTGCCTTATGGTTCTTGATGTTTGTTCCCGCTATTTGGATAGGAATAAACAAAAAGAAATCTGAAGTTTGCGTAGTCACGCATATGGATAAAGCGATCAACAGCACCTGGTGCATTTTAGGACAGCTGTTTTTTTTCACCACCTTGGGCATTGCCATCTTTGGCTATTTTACCGGGAACTACAATTTTGCACTTATGCTGCCTTTGTCCTTACTGTATGCTGGTATCGGTGTTGCTATAACAGGTATTATTACCGACTTTAAATGGATGGTCTATACTCCATTAATAGCTTTTGCCGTAGCCACTTATATGTTGGTTTCTATGACCACAAATACAGTTGTAGCTGATTGGTGGAACTTGCTGTTTGGTGTTTCATATCTTATAATGACAATAATTCCCGGGCACTTGCTCAATCATAAAATAAAAGAGTCATGCTGAAAGAATTGAATCCAATCATTCATTCTCAACTAAGATTAGCTATCATGACACTGTTAGTCTCGGTAGAGGAAGCGGATTTCAGCTACTTAAAAGAGCAGACGAATGCCACATCCGGAAACATCAGCGTTCAATTAGACAAGTTGAGTAATGCTGGCTATATTCAGATAACCAAAGAGTTTGTAGGGAAAAAGACACGTACTACTTGCCGCCTCACCGAAGAAGGCAAGCAGGCAATGGAAGAATATGTCAAGACTCTTAAAACCTATTTGAGGCTGTAAGGCATTTTCCCCTACATAGGTCCATTAATAAAAACAGATAGCTTCGTCACATTATGCGAGAAGGTAACGCTCAAGATGTGACGAAGCTATATTATCAATCTTTCCACTGATATTTTGCCTTATATTGATCGGTATTATAATTTGAAGTCACGACTTCATTTTTCCCTCGGAAAGCTGCCCAAACAACTATTTTGAGGCCGCCTTGTATTACCGAATAAAATGAGGCATCTCTTCCGGAATGACAATCGAGAACTCAACCATGCCAGCCACTACGCCCTCTTTATACCAAGGTGTCTGGTAAATCATCTTCTTCTGTCCGTTCTTCAAGATGGTATAACTATTAGAACCGCCCGTGGCAATCATTCGCTGGATATGCGCCCACGACTCCGGCTTATGGCAATCTTTCAGGTTTTTACCGATCAATTCGCCACGGCCCGAGAAGGTCGCCTTAGACTTTTCATTCATATATAATATAACACCCTCTGTGTCGCACACTGTTACTGCACAGTTTAGCTCTTTAGCCCAATCGTAATCCATGATATTCTATTATTTTAAGTCAATTAATCTGTTCGCTGCTTTGCCTGTTACAAATGCTCAAGGAAATAGCCTGGCCGATTTATGATTATCAAAACACCAACCGGAAACCATCCTCGCTATCTCTGTGCAAATAAATGAAATTAATCTTGACGCCCAACCTGTTTAAGCAATTTTAAATACTTACGCCTGCCCGCATCAGCAGCCGAACTCTGTCAATTTATCACAAATAGGCCTAAATTATGCCCAATAATAATGCTTCACAACACATAAAAATATTCTTTGCAATATATTTTGTTTTCAAAATGATAGTCCGTATCTTTGACAAAAGAAAATTACAACTTAAAAAAGTTATTTATGAAAACAGAAGCAACACGTGTGGAAAGCGATCTATTAGGCGCTCGTGAAATTCCTGCAAGTGCATTATATGGTGTACAAACTCTTAGAGGTATTGAGAACTTCCCGATCAGTAAGTTCCACCTTAATGAATATCCACTCTTCATCAATGGTCTTGCCATTACAAAAATGGCTGCAGCTCAGGCTAATCATGAATTAGGTCTGCTGACAGATGAACAGGCAAACGGTATCATCGTTGCATGTCAAGAAATCCTTGACGGAAAACACCATGAAAACTTCCCTGTTGACATGATTCAAGGTGGTGCTGGTACTACTACCAACATGAATGCCAACGAAGTAATTGCAAACCGTGCTTTGGAAATCATGGGACACAATCGTGGCGAATATCAATATTGTTCTCCTAACGACCACGTAAACTGTGCACAATCTACAAATGACGCATATCCTACTGCTATCCATATTGGACTATACTATTCTCATCAGAACCTGATTCCTCATCTGCAGATGTTGATCGACTCTTTCAATAAGAAAGGCGACGAATTTGCTAACGTTATCAAGATGGGTCGTACTCAGTTGGAAGATGCTGTTCCTATGACATTAGGACAGACATTCCATGGTTTCGCCAGCATCTTGCGCGATGAAATCAAACATTTGAACGAAGCTGCTGCCGACTTCCTGACTGTTAACATGGGTGCTACTGCTATCGGTACTGGTATCTGTGCAGAACCGGGTTATGCTGAAAAATGTGTCAGCGCATTGGCTAAGATCACTAACTTGCCGTTCGTTTTGTCTGGCGACTTGGTAGGTGCTACTTCTGATACTTCTTGCATGGTAGGTTATGCTGCTGCTTTGAAACGTGTAGCTGTTAAGATGAACAAGATCTGTAACGACTTGCGTCTGTTGGCTAGTGGTCCTCGCTGTGGTTTGGGCGAATTCAATTTGCCTGCTATGCAGCCGGGTTCTTCAATCATGCCGGGTAAGGTTAACCCTGTTATCCCTGAAGTGATGAACCAGATCTGCTACAAAGTAATCGGTAATGAATTGTGCGTAACTATGGCTGGCGAAGCTGCTCAGATGGAGCTGAACGCTATGGAACCGGTTATGGCTCAGTGCTGCTTCGAATCTATCGACTTGATGATTAACGGTATGGATACATTGCGCACTCGTTGCGTTGACGGTATTATTGCAAACGAAGACCACTGTAGATCTCACGTTCATAACAGTATCGGTGTTGTTACTGCTTTGAATCCGGTTATCGGCTACAAGAACTCAACTAAGATTGCTAAGGAAGCTATGGAAACAGGCCGCAGCGTTTATGACTTGGTGCTTGAACATGATATCTTAAGCAAAGAAGACTTGGATACTATCTTAAGCCCGGAAAACATGATTCGTCCTGTTAAACTGAATATTCATCCTAAACATTAATTATTAAACAATTCAGAAACTGCGTCAGAACAAGTATTTTGATGCAGTCTCAATAAAGGACAGTGTGTCAGCATTTAGTAAAAAATGCTGACACACCTTTTGAAGTTGCATCAAAAGATTGTTTTGATGCAGCTCCTTTTTTTGTTTCCCACTACGCAAATAACGCAAAACCAATATTGGCATCGCATCGAACGCGCCTCTTTATCCCAATTCGGTCATTAGATTACAATTCCTGTTAGTACTTGTTTTGAGCAGATTGCAATGGCTACATTGAAGGCATAGCGGGCTATGTCGAAACGCAGGCGGAAGCAAGATGTCAAAAGAAGTGCTGACAAGAGTTGAAAAGAATAAAAATAGTCAGCTGTTTTACCTTTTTCGTTCTATGGAGAAGTTGGGCGTGATCGCCTTCTGTGCCACACGCAGCGCGTGCAAGGCCGATGGCGTTGCCTTCCCCTATGACGGCCCTGAGGAGATTGTTGACAGCATCGATCTGTCGATAGTGCCGGACATTCTGAATATAGAATCGCAGCCGGCATCGGGAGAGTCTGAAAAAAACTGACCGTCGCCCGCCTGGTTGCGCTGGCTGTCGGCCACATGGGGATGTCGCTCGGCGATGTCTATTCCCTGATGGTAGAAGAGCTGCTGGCGATCTACGAGGCTTGGGCGGAACGGGAAGAGACGGATCGGCGCACAGCCTGGGAGCAGACCCGCTTTCTCGCGCTCTGTGCGCTGACTCCCTACTCAAAGAAAAAGCTAAGGCCCGAGGATGTGGTCCATTTCCCATGGGAAGGGAAAAAGGCAAGACGATCCCCGGCTCAGCGTGCCACGGATGGCGACATCGCGCGCATCATGGCAAGGTTTGGAGAAGGCTGATCAGCGCATGCGTTTGTAGGCATCGTCAATCGCTTTCTCGATGCGCTTCCGCTCTTTCTTGGTGAGCCCTTTTGGAGCGTTGGGCGGATTCCGTTTGTCGTAACTGCGGTCTTCCATGTATTGGATGGCTCCCCGATAGACCTCCATCAGCGTGCCCACGAAAATAGCAACCAAGAATCCGTATGCAAGAATCTTTAATAAAACTCTGACGAAACACTCAAGCATAATGTATAATAATTAATCATACAAATATATATGAATAATCTGAAATATACAATAGAACTGAATGCAAAAGGGAAACTGATTCCTGAGCTGAAGATTGTGAAGCAGCAGATGGATAGAGTAACCGGCTCCGTGAAGAGCGCAACCGGTAAATTCAGAGAAATGGGCTCCGCTTTCTCCCGGCTTTCGAGTGTGAATTTGGTATCGATTACTTCTAACCTAAAGGGGATGTTTAAGGCTATCAATGGCATTTCCAATGCAAGCTTGGGCATGGGCTTCCAGCAGGCCATGGCCGACCTGAAAGCCATTACCGGCATTGCGGGAAAAGACTTTGATACGCTGGCCGATTCGGCGCGCAAGGTGGGACGCGAGACGGGACTGGGCGCACAGGGAGCCGTGGAGGCCTACACTCTGCTGGCTTCGCAGATACAGATTGACCGATTTGGGTTTATATTCGCCTTGTGCGATAGAGCGGACAGCAACGCCCTGGATAAAATCACTAATTATAGTGATTGCTTCTCGTCTCTATTTATCGTTACTTTGTACACTCAATAAAATATAAACAGAGATATAATAATTGTATGCATAAAATATTCGCACTGGTTGCCACGCTCTTCCTAATTATCCCACTTTGGGCTCAAGAAAAAGACACGCTGACAAGCCGGCAGATTGCTTTGGAAGAGATTGTTATCCAATCGTTCAAACAAGAGAAACAGTTCCGTCTGACCCCAATGGCCGCCTCAGCTGTAACAGGAACAGCCATCCGCAACCGCAACATCACCCACATAAAAGAGTTCAGTGCCTTTATTCCCAACCTGTTTATGCCTGACTATGGATCAAAACTGACCTCTCCCGTCTATATACGTGGTATCGGTTCCAAAATCAACTCACCTTCGGTGGGACTTTATGTAGATGGAATTCCCTACTTTGAGAAATCGGCCTTCGACATCAACTTTACCGAAATCGAACGCTTCGAAGTGTTGCGAGGTCCGCAAAGTACACTCTATGGACGAAACACCATGGGCGGAATCATCAATGTCTATACAAAATCACCTCTTCGCCATCAAGGGACAAAGGCCTCTCTGTCTAACGGCACCTATGGAGAACGCAGCTATATACTCTCTCACTATGGCAAGTGTGGCGACCGTTTTGGCTATACGCTCTCGGCCAACTATGACCGCAGAGATGGGTTCTTCACCAACCAGTACACCAACCAAAAGGCAGACGACCAGAAGAGCGGCTTCGCTCGCCTTCGCATGGAATGGCAGGTTGATCCTCGCTTGAAACTGACGCTATCGAGTACTTTCGACCGTTCTCTGCAGGGCGGTTATCCCTATGCCGTATGCGACTCTGCTACACATACTCCAGGAGCGGTAAACTATAACGATTACAGCTTTTATCGCCGTAGTCTTTCTACAACAGGAGCAACTGTCACCT
The DNA here is from genome assembly GCA_934725305.1 of uncultured Parabacteroides sp. Classification (GTDB taxonomy): domain Bacteria; phylum Bacteroidota; class Bacteroidia; order Bacteroidales; family Tannerellaceae; genus Parabacteroides. The sequence continues at coordinate 54,768 of CAKVBA010000006.1, forward strand.
ACACGGGCAACGGATTTGATCTGAACAGTCAGACTTCATTCCAATATCTGTCGGATCACCAAGGAATCGACCAAGATTTCACACCCAAGAGTATCTACTTTGCCTATCAAGACCAAACACAGAAGATGTTTTCCGAAGAGATTAGTCTGAAGTCAAATAAAGACACTCACTACAAATGGTTGTTTGGCACCTTCGGTTTCTGGCAAGGCATCGACAATACCGTGATATTAAACTTCCTTTCCAAGGAATACAGCACCCGTAAACTGTATGACACTCCAACCTATGGCTTCGCGCTCTATCACCAATCTACACTGGACAACTGGCCGATCAACGGGCTTTCTCTGACTTTGGGCATACGCTACGACTACGAACGGGCCAAAAACGACTACCAATATTTTAAAGAGACACAAACATCCGTAACTCCGGTGGATGCCATTAATAGCCGACTGCATTTCGACCAGGTGACTCCGAAAGTGGCCCTGCAATATACCTTTCCCTCAACAGGCATTATCTATGCCACGGTGACCAAAGGATACAAGACTGGTGGTTTCAACACCTCTTTCGGAGAGGAGAAAGACCGTACTTTCCGCCCCGAAAGCAGCTGGAATTATGAAATTGGTAGCAAGCATCCTTTCCTGGACAAACGATTAAACGCCGAAGTGGCGCTCTTTTGGATTGACTGGAAAAACCAGCAGATCTCACAGACTCTGCCGTCGGGACAAGGATCGATGTTGAAGAATGCCGGACGAAGCGAAAGCAAAGGTATTGAACTGAGTCTGCAAGGAAATCCTGTCAATGGATTGATGCTTCAGCTGAACTATGGTTACACCCAAGCTACATTCCGGTCATTCACCGACAAGAAGGGAGACATAGAGATCAACTATAACGGAAACTATCTTCCCATGGTGCCAATGCATACCTTTGCCACCGGCATCGATTACTCCTTCTCGCCTGCCTGCACTCAAATCGACCGTTTCACCATCGGCCTCAACTTTACAGGTAATGGCAAAATCCATTGGAAAGAAGACAACCGCGTGAAGCAACCTTTCTATGGACTGCTCAATGCTCAGATTGTTGCCACCAAAGGAATACTCACTTTGGGAATATGGGGCAAAAACATCACTAATACCCACTATACGGCCTTCTATTTTGAAAGTGGCGGCAAAGGGTTGGCACAAAAAGGACGCCCTTTCACTATCGGTGGTAATATTTCTGTATCTTTGTAAGATGATGAGTATAACGGATAACACATGACAACACCCAACAAAACACTCAGACAATCGGACGGGAAGGCGATCAATCTGGTCACTTTCTTTTGTCTCTATATAGCTCAAGCCATTCCGATGAGTTTTTTCTCGACCGTCATCCCGGTGATGATGCGCCAAGCAGACTTCTCGCTATCGGCCATCGGAATGTTACAACTGATCAAACTACCTTGGATCATTAAATTCTTATGGTCGCCTATCGTGGACCGACATGCCAACAGTGTGGGAGACTACAAACGGTGGATCTTCAGCTCCGAACTGGTCTATGCCATCCTGATCTTTATGGTGGCATTTCTCGACTTTCAGCTAAACTTCTACACGATACTGGTGCTGATCATAGCCTCCTTTATTGCTTCTGCTACGCAGGATATTGCAACCGATGCTCTGGCCGTATTGACCTTCGACCGCAAAGAGAAGAGTCTGGTCAACAGTATGCAGTCGATGGGCAGCTTTGGTGGTTCACTCATCGGCAGTGGTGTATTGCTACTGCTCTTCAAACAGATTGGATGGAATCTACTATTGCCCTGTGTAGCACTATTCGTCTGCCTCGCCTTGATACCACTGGCACTCAACAGGAAACTGAAGATTACCAGTAAACAACCGCGCCAAAGAGCCCAAAAGAGAGATCTGATCTATTTCTTCACCCAAAAGGGAATATGGAAACAGATTGGTTTTCTTTTCCTCTACTATTCCGGACTGATCGGCACATTAGCCATGCTCAAACCCTTCTTGGTGGACTTGGGCTACAGCGTGAAAGAGATTGGAGTGATGAGCGGCGTGGCCGGAACATTTGTCGGCTTCCTCTCTTCCTTTGCAGGAGGATTCATTGTTCGCCGAATAGGCAGATACCGCGCCCGGTTACTCTTTGCCTTCAACGTATGGCTTGCGACCCTCTATTTTGTGGGTATTTCCTACTTAAATCATCCCTCAACGGCCATACTCTATGGCGGAATATTCTTGCTTTGGGGTGCTTATGGTATGGCGACTATCGTGGTTTACACGACTGCCATGGACTGTGTGCGATCGGGAAAAGAGGGCACAGATTTCACCTTACAGACAGTTATCACCCACCTCAGCGGCATGTGTGTTGCCATCTTTAGTGGCAAACTGGCTGACCACTTGGGCTATCATGGCCTGTTTATCTTCGAGAGTATCTTAGCGGCAACGTCGCTCCTCTATATTTGGATCATGTTTAAAAAAGAGAAAGAAACAGCATGAGAGAAAATCTATTAACTAAATACAATGTGCCGGTGCCTCGTTATACCAGCTATCCACCGGCCAACTATTTCCACGAGAATTACACGGAGAAAGAATATGAATCGGCTATAGTGGCTTCGAACCAGTCCACACCGCGTCATATCTCCTTTTATCTGCACATTCCTTTCTGTCGTCATCTGTGCCACTATTGTGGCTGTAACTCATTCCCGATGATGAAGGAGGATGTGGTAAAACGCTATATAGCAGCACTGCACACCGAGATAGACAAGACCATTCAACTGCTTGACCCATCACGTTGCATTGCTCAAATTCATTATGGAGGCGGCAGCCCGACAGCCATTCCCGTCCACTATATCAAGGAGCTGAATGAACATCTGCTTTCCGGGTTCAAGACCATCGAAAAGCCGGAGATAGCCATTGAGTGCCATCCGGGTTATCTGGATGAAAAGGATTGGACCGCTCTGACTGAAGCCGGATTCACACGCTTCAGTTTAGGCATACAGGATATGAACGAGAAGGTGCTGAAAACGGTAAACCGCCGTCCGGCATTGTTGCCCTTGGAGGAGATCTTCCAAATCTTGCGCTCAGCCGGTGCCGGCATCAACATGGACTTTATCTACGGTTTGCCTTTCCAAACACCGGCCTCATTTGCTCACACCATCGAGCAAGCCGTCACCTTGGCTCCCGATCGTCTGGTCACCTTCTCTTATGCACATGTTCCTTGGGTAAACAAGCGACAGCTAATCCTGGAAAAAGCCGGATTGCCCAGCAACGAAGAGAAAAGCCAGATGTACAGTGACGCGGCAGACCTATTACACGAAGCAGGCTATAAGGCGATCGGCATGGACCATTTTGTACGTGAAGAAGACGAGCTTTATCAAGCCGTCAACTCCCATCAACTGCACCGCAACTTCCAGGGTTATTGTACCCGCCGGACAACCGGACAAGTGTATGCCTTTGGCGTTACCGGCATCAGTCAACTGAGTGATGGTTATGCCCAAAACAGCAAGGATATCGAGCACTATATGGAACAGATAGAGCAGGGACATTTTGCCGTCTGCAAAGGATATGCTTTGAACCGGGATGAACAGATTACCCGTGAAGTCATCGAAACACTGATGTGTAACTACCGCATCAACTGGAACGACTTGGCAGCCCGATTGAATCTGTCGATCGAGACCATCCAACAGGCAACAGCCTACAACAAGACCTTACTGGAAGAGATGGCTCATGACGGAATCATCACCTTCGATACAAATGGATTGCAGATAACTACAGAAGGAGCTCTGTTTGTCCGCAACGTAGCCGCGTCTCTCGACAAACTGATGCTTCATTCCTCTAAATCATTCTCTAAACCTGTGTGATCATGCAAACAGATATAGTTATCATAGGAGCCGGGTTGACCGGCTTGACCGCCGCCTTTCATTTCGTCAGAAAAGGAAAGAAAGTTCTATTACTGGAACAGAAAGACAGAGTTGGCGGACAAATCCATACTTTTCAGGAAGACGGATTCACCTTTGAAAGTGGTCCGAATACTGGTGTGATTTCCTATCCGGAAGTTGCAGAACTGTTTCAGGCATTAGGTAATGGTTGCCAGTTAGAGACAGCTCACGAAGAGGCCAAACGACGTCTGATTTGGAAAGGAAGCCGCTTTGTTGAACTCCCTTCCGGCCCCATCAGTGCCATCACAACGCCTCTTTTCACACTGAAAGATAAATTCCGCATCTTGGGTGAACCTTTCCGTGCCAAAGGAACCGATCCGGATGAACCGGTTGGCGCTTTAGCCCGACGACGTTTAGGCAAATCCTTCTTGGACTATGCTGTTGATCCATTCTTGTCGGGAGTCTATGCCGGAGATCCGATGAAACTGATCACCCGCTATGCGCTGCCCAAACTCTATCGGCTGGAGCAGGAACATGGCAGTTTCATCCGAGGAACCATCGCTAAGGCCAAACAGCCTAAGACCGACCGCGACCGATTAGCCACCAAGCAGGTATTCTCTGCCGTAGGAGGCTTAAGCCGACTGACACAGGCACTTGAAGAGGCTATCGGCAAACAGCAAATCATCCTATCTGCAAAAGATATCCAAATCACTCCGCCCTCCCAATCTGGTTTGTGGCAAGTCGGTTGTACGACACCGGATGGTAGCATTCAGATAGAAAGTCACCAAGTCATCACGACCGTAGGAGCCTATGCCCTACCGTCACTGCTTCCCTTTGTCGATAAAGTCCTAATGGAGAAGATCAGCTCACTCTTCTACGCCCCAGTCGTGCAGATCAGTGTAGGTGTTAAAGAGACCAAAGGACTCCGATTCAATGCCTTTGGCGGATTAGTTCCATCGTGCGAAAAGAAAGAGGTGTTAGGCATTCTCTATCCCTCAGCCTGCTTCGATTACCGCGCCCCAGAGCAGGGTGCACTATTCTCGTTCTTCATTGGCGGCGTAAAACAGTCCGAAAAGGTACAATGGAGCGATGCACAGCTGACCGATCTAGTCAAGAAGGCCTTTCATCAGATGCTGAAATTTCCCGCCGACAAAGAGCCAGATTTGATTCATATCTTCCGTCATACTCGGGCAATTCCTCAATATGGTATCGAGAGTGGAGAACGATTCAAGGCCATTGAACAGATCGAAGCCCGCTATCCAGGACTGATTTTAGCCGGTAATATCAAAGGCGGCATCGGCATGGCGGATCGCATCCGACAAGCTACACAAATAGCAGGTTAAGCCACTTTTTCAAAGCTACCGGAAAATTTAGACAGCTTCTGAATGGTTGTTTACAAAGAATCTCTTATATTTGCGATAAGACAAATTTATAACCGTTACAACGAATGAATTATTACGAACTGATATTCACGTATGATTCGACGATCGAAATAGAGATCATCAACGATATTTTGGCGGCCGAATTAGGCGAAATTGGATTTGAAAGTTTCACAACCTGCGAAGAGGGACTTCAGGGATACATTTCTGAAACATTATATAATGAAGAGACTCTGAAAGAGCAATTGGCTCGTTTCCCCCTGGAAGGTGTTTCCATCCATTATACCGTTCAACTGGTTGAAAGTAAAGATTGGAACGAAGAGTGGGAAAAGAACTATTTCCAACCTATCCATATAGGTAATGAGTGCATCATCAGAGCCTCATTCCATAAAACGGAACCCAATTACACCTATGACATCATCATTGATCCGAAGATGGCTTTTGGAACAGGCAACCACGAGACAACCTATCTTATGATCAACGAGATGCTTCAACTCGACTTATCAGGAAAAGAGTTGCTCGATATGGGATGTGGCACAGCTGTATTAGCTATTCTGGCCTATATGAAAGGAGCAAAACGAGTAGCAGCTATCGATATCGATGAATGGGCCTACAACAATGCCCAAGAGAACATGCGTCTGAATAATGCCAATGATATTCAGTTGGCATTGGGTGGAGCAGAACAGATTCCCAACTTCGGCAGCTTCGATATTGTCTTTGCCAATATCAACCGTAACATTCTGTTGAATGACATCCGTCATTACAAGAGCTGTATGAAGCCAGGCGCCCTTCTTTTCATGAGCGGATTCTACACAGAAGACATTCCGGCTATCGAAGCAGAATGCCAACAAAACGGAATCAAACTGCTTTCATACGCCGAAAAGAACAACTGGGTAGCAGTGAAATGCCAAGCAGAATAAGAAATTCCTGTAAAATGGACATTTATTTATAAATAAAGGCGAAAAAAGAACAATTATACAGAGAAAATCGTTATCTTAGTAGAAACATTTTAAAACAGAAAGATTATGAAAAATGTAGATTCTAAATTATTGCTAGGCCTCGTTGTAGGTGCTGCTGTAGGTGCTGCTGTAGGTTATTTGGCTGCAAGTGATAAGAGAGAAGAATTACTGGAAGATCTGAAAGATGTTGCCAATAAAGTAAAAGACGGTTTCAATACTGCCATAGCCAAAGGTAGCGAAGCAATCAATTCTGTAAAGAATAAAGCTGCAGGTGAAGCTGCTCCTACTGAAGTTGCTGAATAAACCTGCTTATGGAGAAAGATTCGGGACAAATATTCCAAGAGCTGAAAAATGACGTTTCAGCCTATGCGGAATTAAAACTGGAACTTCTTAAACTGAGCACGTATGAGAGAACCGGGAAAATTATCTCCATTCTCTCATACGATCTGATTTTGTTGTTCTTAATTTTCTTTGCCATCCTATTTCTGTTTCTGTCATTAGGACTCTTCTTAGGAGATCTGTTCGGATCACAAGGAATGGGCTTCGGTATTGTTGCCATATTATATTTATTGCTGATTGCTATCATTGTTGCCAACAAGAGCAAGATCAGCTTAAAGATAACCAACATAATAATAGCTGCTCTGACAGCAAATGACGAAAAGAATGACACCACAACAGATAAAGGACAATCCATTGACTCCACTGGAGAAGCTGCAAGCTGACAAACAACGCTTGCAAATAGCTTGTCAACAACAGGCCGACAAACTCAACAACGACCTCAACTACATCCAAGAAAATGCGAGTAGTATATTTATCTCTTGTATATCGTCGTTACTCTTTTCAGGTTCAAAGAAATCAGACAAGCAACAAGCCTCTAACACACAAGAGTCAACCGCTGTACAGCCTAGTCAACCATTAGGCATATCCGACTATTTGTCTATAGTAAAAGGTATGACTCCTATATTGTGGGACGTTGTTCAGCCTCTAATTGTAAGTTGGAGCATCAAAAAAGCAAGAAAATGGATTTTAAATCTTTTCGCAAAAAAAAGAAATAGTCCGCAATAATTAATTTATGTTATAAAACATACATTTTCTTACTATTTTCGTTTCAACATACAAAAAACATAGCTACCTTTGCATTTGTAAAGGTACAAGGAAGTATGATAAAACATAGAATTAAGTTTATTATAGCATTTTCTGTGATGCTGATGACACTTGTAGCATGTGCTACTCCTTGTGGCTGTTAAACTAAATTCGAAACTAAACAGTATTTTTAATAAACCCATAAAAAGTTTTATTACAATGATTAAAGTAGGTATTAACGGTTTCGGCCGTATCGGACGTTTCGTATTCCGTGCTGCTCAGAAGAGAAGCGACATTCAGATTGTAGGTATCAATGACCTTTGCCCGGTTGATTACTTGGCATATATGTTGAAATATGACACAATGCACGGACAGTTCGAAGGTACTATCGAAGCTGACGTAGAAAACAGCAAATTAATTGTAAACGGTAATGTAATCCGCGTTACAGCTGAAAGAAATCCTGCTGATTTGAAATGGGATGCTATTGGTGCAGAATATGTAGTTGAATCTACAGGTCTGTTCCTGACTCAGGAAAAGGCTCAAGCTCACATCGAAGCTGGTGCTAAGTATGTAGTTATGTCTGCTCCGTCAAAGGATGCTACTCCGATGTTCGTATGTGGTGTTAATGAAAAAACATATGTAAAGGGTACTCAGATTGTATCTAACGCTTCTTGTACAACAAACTGTTTGGCTCCTGTTGCTAAGGTTTTGAACGACAAGTGGGGTCTTGTTGATGGTTTGATGACAACAGTTCACTCTTCAACTGCTACTCAGAAGACAGTTGACGGTCCGTCTATGAAAGACTGGAGAGGTGGTCGTGCTGCTGCTGGTAACATCATCCCTTCTTCAACTGGTGCTGCTAAGGCTGTAGGTAAAGTTATTCCTGAATTGAACGGTAAATTGACAGGTATGTCAATGCGTGTTCCGACTTTGGACGTTTCAGTTGTTGACTTGACAGTTAATTTGGCTAAGCCGGCTAAATATGATGAAATCTGTGCTGCTATGAAGGAAGCTTCAGAAGGCGAATTGAAGGGTATCCTGGGTTACACTGAAGATGCAGTTGTTTCTTCTGACTTCTTAGGTAACACTCACACTTCTATCTTCGATGCTAAGGCTGGTATCGCTTTGACTGATACATTTGTTAAGATCGTTTCTTGGTACGATAACGAAATCGGTTATTCTAACAAGGTTCTTGACTTGATCGCTCATATGGCATCTGTAAACTGCTAATCAATTCTCTGATTAAATAGTTTAAGGGGCTGTGTCAAAATAACGTTTTTGATGCAGCCCCTTTAAGATTTATCGGAATCAGAACCGAAAACAACAAGGCTGTTTACAATTATGACAAACCGCCTTTTCCATCTACCTACATAAAACTATTTCCCAAGCGAATCTGTTCCTTATAAACGAATGCTAAAACACGACAATTATGAGATTTCTACATTTAGTCACTATGGAGACTACCAGCGAGGATTCTTATTGAAAGATTTGCTGGAAAACGAAGGAATTAAAGTAATAATAAAGAATGAAGCCATGGCTACTATATACAACCCTGGATTACAAATTGAAATCGAGGTTCCGGAAGATCAGTATGAGAAAGCACGGCAGATTCTAAAAGAGAGTTTTCCTGATCTAGGTTATTAAGAGGTCCATAAATTTTTGTATGTTTGCATACATGAATAAATATGAACTGATAACAATATTAGGGCCAACAGCGTCTGGCAAAACCACCTTTGCAGCTGCTTTGGCAAACCATTTAGATACGGAAATCATCAGTGCCGATTCCCGACAAATCTACCGTTCGATGGATATCGGTACAGGCAAAGACTTGGCAGACTATGTGGTTAATGGCAAGCCTGTTCCCTACCATCTGATTGACATCTGCGAACCTGGTTATAAATATAATGTATTCGAATACCAACATGACTTCTTCCGCGCCTATGAAGAGATTCGTCAACGAGGCAAGTTACCCATCTTATGTGGCGGAACAGGCATGTATATCGAAGCCGTATTGAAAGGATACAAACTCTTGGATGTTCCTCCCAATCCCGAACTAAGAGCCTCTCTGCAAGGTAAATCTCTATCTGAATTGGAACAGATTCTGGCCGGATATAAAACACTGCACAACAAAACTGATGTGGATAGTGCTCAACGGGCCATTCGCGCGATTGAAATTGAAGAGTATTACCAAAACGAGGCTCCTGATATCAACGAATATGAACCTCTCAACAGTCTGATTATCGGCATCGATATTGAACGTGAACTGCGCCGCGAAAAAATCAGCAAACGCCTACGCAGCCGATTAGACGAAGGCATGGTCGATGAGGTGAGAAAAATCATTGATTCGGGAGTAAAACCGGAAGATCTGATCTACTACGGATTGGAATATAAATTCCTTACGCTCTACATTATAGGCGAACTGACATATAATGAGATGGTTTCACAATTAGAGATTGCCATCCACCAGTTTGCCAAAAGACAGATGACATGGTTCAGAGGAATGGAAAGACGTGGCAGCCACATTCACTGGTTAGATGCAACGCTGCCTACAGAAGACAAAATAGCAGAAACATTGGAATTATTAAATAGATAACAAACAGGCATGATGACAATAAATGATCTAACAAACCAAAAGAACTTCTTCCTGCTGGCTGGTCCTTGTGCGATTGAAGGAGAAGATATGGCATTACGTATCGCAGAACGAATCACAGAGATTACACAGCGGCTGAATATTCCCTACGTGTTTAAAGGTTCTTACCGCAAGGCAAACCGCTCTCGCATCGACTCTTTTACCGGAATCGGTGATGAGAAGGCACTGAAGATTTTACGCAAAGTGGGTGAAACATTCCAGATTCCGACCGTTACAGATATCCACGAAACGACAGAAGCAGCCATCGCAGCTGAATATGTTGATATCCTGCAGATACCTGCGTTCTTGTGCAGACAGACAGATTTGTTGGTGGCAGCGGCTCAAACTGGTAAGATTGTCAATATAAAGAAAGGACAGTTCTTGTCTCCGGGTGCTATGCAATTTGCGGCTCAGAAAGTAGCTGATGCTGGCAACCGCAATGTTATGATTACAGAACGTGGCACTACTTTTGGCTATACAGACCTTGTGGTTGACTACCGTGGAATTCCTCAGATGCAACAGTTCGGCTATCCGGTGGTGATGGACGTAACTCACTCATTGCAGCAACCAAACCAGACAAGTGGTGTTACCGGCGGTCTTCCTTCTTTAATCGAGACTGTTGCCAAAGCGGCTATTGCCGTTGGTGCGGATGGTTTGTTCATCGAGACTCATCCAGAACCTTCAAAGGCCAAATCAGATGGAGCCAATATGCTTCAGCTTGATCTGTTGGAGCCACTATTGCAGCGCCTAATCCGCATTCGCGAAGCCATCCGCTAAAAACAAAGAAACGTAATAATAGTGCAAACAGAGAACCTATTATGAGGCTGAATATGTCAAAACAACTATTTTGATGCAGCTTCATAATAGGTTTGCCAGAATTAGTAAAGTGCAAGGCGCAAAGGATGAGACCGACTGGCGTTTATCGTGCAAATGATCGAAGTCGAATCCGAAAGCAACACGGCAATTTGCTATTATGACACACCGCTTTCAAATGAATAAGAAGAGCAAACAGATTTATTCGTCGCTCGGGTAAACAAAACATATAATCGATGCAAAAAGACAATAAATATGAAAATCGTCTGGCAACCGAACCGATGTTGCCATTGATCTTTAAAATGTCTCTGCCAGCTATTGCCGCCCAAATCGTCAACTTGCTTTATAATATTATAGACCGTATCTACATCGGACACATTCCCCAAATTGGCACACAGGCTTTGGCCGGCGTAGGACTGACAACAGCCATAACCATTCTAATCACAGCCTTTGCAGCTATTGTCGGCTCAGGAGCTGCGCCTTTGGCCTCCATCGCATTGGGACAAGGAGACCGTGAACATTCCGAACAAATCTTAGGCAATGGCTTTAGCCTGCTGATGATCTTTGCCATAGTCATCCTTCTCATCACCTATCTTTTCATGAAACCCATTCTGCAGATGGCAGGAGCCTCTCCCGAAACGATGCCCTATGCCATTGATTACCTGCAGATCTATCTCTATGGAACCTTTTTCATACTCATATCAACCGGACTCAACTCATTCATCAATGTGCAAGGACGTCCGGGCATAGCTATGTGGTCTATCCTAATCGGAGCCACCATCAACATCATTCTCGATCCCATCTTTATCTTTGTATTGGATATGGGTGTAAAAGGAGCCGCCATAGCCACAGTTCTTTCGGTTCTATGCAGTGCTTTATGGGTGCTTCGCTTCCTCACATCAAACAAAGCCACCCTACAGCTCAAACGAAACCGCCTAAGGCTGCATCTTCCTATTATTTTGTCTATCATAGGTTTGGGACTTTCGCCATTCGTAATGACCAGCACCGAAAGCCTCATCAGTTTCGTTCTGAATGGCACTCTCAGCTTGTATGGAGATATTTATGTCAGTTCACTAACTATCATGCAGAGTGCAGCCCTGCTGATCAGTACGCCCTTGGTTGGTTTTGCTCAAGGATTCGTACCCATTGCCAGCTATAACTTCGGCCATGGCAATGTAGCACGTGTGAAGTCTTGCTTCAAGATTTCACTCATCTTTATGGCATCTTTCAACTGTATCTTCACCTTGGCGATGATACTGCTTCCGGCAAAAACAGCAAGTCTATTCACCGACGACCTCCAGCTTATTGCAACAGTGGACCGTTATATGCCATTATTCTTAGCCGGCATGACCATCTTTGGATTGCAGCGGGCTTGTCAGAATATGTTTGTGGCCTTGGGTCAGGCAAAGATTTCTATCTTCATTGCTTTCCTACGCAAAATATTCCTTCTGATTCCATTAGCTCTGATACTACACAGATATATAGGCGTACAAGGTGTTTACATAGCCGAAGCCATTTCAGATGCGACAGCTGCCATCTGTTGTACATTAATCTTCTTCTATATATTCCCGAAGATATTACTAAAAATCCGCTGAAATCTCATGACCGAACTGAAATAAAAAAATCCATTAGGAAAATGCAGAAAAGACATCTTCCCAATGGATTTTATACGAACATGATAATTCGGTTATTATCCCATCTTACTGATCTTCTTCAAACGGTCTTCATCTATCAATTTGATCTTTCTACCGTCTAATGCGATAATATGTTCTGCCACAAAAGTTGACAATGTACGGATAGCATTTGACGTTGTCATATTTGACAAGTTTGCCAAATCTTCACGAGCCAAATAAATACTCAATGTAGCTCCATCTTCCTCCAAACCATAACTATCTTTCAGGAATAACAGAGACTCAGCTAAACGACCTCGGATATGCTTTTGTGTCAGATTGACTGTACGCTCATCTGCAATACCTAAGTCAATAGAAAGCTGGCGAATAAAAAACATGGCTAAATTGGGATTACCCATCAACAGATCATACACGATCGTCATAGGAATCATGCAAACTGTAGATGCCTCAAATGCCGAAGCATTTGTCAGATAATCTTCCTGAGCAAAACTGGCGCGATAACCAAAATACTGTACCGGCTTGATCATTCTGATAATCTGGCTACGTCCACCTACTCCATCTTTGTAGATTTTCACTTTGCCTTTCAATAAGCACATCATGTCTCTTGGTTCGTCGCCCTCGCAATAGATCAACTCATTACGTTTGAAATGCTGGATCGTCGAATTATTCCGGAGCACGTCCCTCTCTTTTTCGGTCAGGACTCTCCATACCTCTGCTAAACTGGCCGATATATCGACCTCTTCTTTTTGATGCTTAACCACGACTGCTATATAACATACTTATGAAGCACAAATATACAATGTTTCTTTTAAAAAGAAAACAGTTTTTCTGCTTTTAATATATCACAAAGATACTATTTTAATTTCTTTCACATCAATTCTTAAAATTATTCCTTATGTTTGTATGAAATAAAGAGCTTAGTCCGTTTTATATTGAAAAAAGTTTATCTTACACTTGTCTTTTTCTACTGTTTTATCAGTGTCTTTGCTTCGAGCAAGGTTCTTCATGACAACCATTCTTCCTACTTCAAAAAGAGAATGTCTTCCACTGAAATCTTTGCTGATTCCATTATGCTGCAAGTAATCGATCGCGCTGAAGAGTATAAAAATATAGTGTCGAGATATGAGGCTGAAATCTATGTCAAAGGAAGAACCGAGATTCTGAAGAAAAACTTCCTGATGCGCTTTGCTCATCATCTCTATCCGGTGGATTGGAAAAACAAAGATATGTTTTTCGAAATGGTGAGCCAATCTAAATTCAATGCGCCTAATACTTATCTGCATGATTTTGAGGCTATCAACGGGAACAGTATTCCCAACTCGGCCAAACAGCAGGAGATGATGACTTACCTAAACCTCAACGTCTATTCTCCGACGGCCTATAACGATGGCATCTTGATGCCGCTGGCTAAAGATGCCTTCAAATATTATAGATTCAACCTGGAAGATCAAACAACGGACAACAATATGACAATCTTCAAGATACGTTTCACGCCACGCCAACATAGCCAAAGACTGATCTGTGGAGATTTATATGTAATTGACAAAGCATGGACCATTGATAAAATAGACCTGCACGGACGGTATGACTTTGCGGAGTTTAACCTGGAGATGAGCTATAGCCGTAACTTCCGCCGCTTTCTGATGCCCGAAAAGGCAAACCTCTTTCTGCGCTATCGCACCTTGGGAAACTGCATTGCAACCACTTATCACTCTACCTTTAAATATAAGGAAGTGGAATGGATGGAAAAAGACTTTGAGAAAAAAGACAATTCTTCGCTTGACTTAACCAGTTATTACCTTCTTTCGTCTGACACAGTGGCGATTGTACGCGACAGCTTGTATTGGGAAGAGAAACGGGATGTGCCTCTCACTACTGATGAACGGCAACTGCTGCAAAGCCAACTGCAAAAGATAAAAGAGCTATCAAAGGAGAATGACATGGATAGTACAGCTATCAAGTATCTGAAACTAACGGAACAACTGACCAATACGGTAAACAGGAGTTATAATAAGACGACCCGTATCAAGTATTCGGGTATCTTGAATCCCTTTCAGCTGGGTTACTCGGCACGCAACGGCATCACCTATAAACAGCTATTCCGTTTCAGCAAGACCTTCGACAAAGACCGCCAGCTCCGCTTCTACCCTGAGATGGGTTATGTATTCAAACGGAAAGAGGTGTTCTTCAAAGTGGGTACAGACTGGGAGTATAAACCGGAAAAAATGGGAACCTTCAGTTTGCTGATTGCTAACGGAAACCTGAGCTATCCTTTGGGGATTCTAAAGGAAATAACTACTCATATCAAGGATTCTGCCTTTCAGATTGAGAACTTGAACCTCCGCTTTTTCAAGCATTATTATGTGGATCTGCACCACAGCATCGAACTGTTTCACGGTTTTCAGATTACCAATGGTATCTCATACCATCACCGAAATCCGGTGAAGAATCAATCTAATCTGATTCTGGGCAATCAGGTCGATCAGATTATCAATAAAAAGTATTGCGACTTCCTCATTGATATGGGATTCTCTTATACTCCACGCCAATATTACCGCATGGACGGACACCGAAAAGAGTATATCTATTCTCGTTATCCCACCATCTCACTCCATATAGCCCGCGGAATACCTGGTATCGGAAACAGTAGTGGCAACTATACTCGTCTCGAAGCGGATATTCATCAGACCATCTCATTAGGACTGCTGCGCAAAATAAATTATCACCTGAGTGGCGGATGCTACACCCGATTGAAATCCACCTATTTTGCCGAATTTGAATATTTTGCCAAACGAAACTTCCCCGATACTTGGGCGGATGGCATTGGTGGTGTGTTCAATCAACTGAATAGTATTTGGTACAACGCGGCTAACCGCTATGTGCAGGCTCATTTCATGTATCAAAGTCCATTTATTCTGTCACAACTGATTAAACCTCTATCTACTAAATACACCTCAAGATACATCTTGTCTGAACGGTTCTACGTGAGCCAGCTGTGGACTCCGGTGTTGCCCAGCTATACCGAAGTGGGATATGGTGTAGGCAATCATATCTTCAACATTGCTCTATTTGCCGGTTTCGATCGCTGGAAATATCAGTCTATGGGACTCAAAATAGCCTTCGAATTATTCAAGTAACACGCCGAGAGATAGTTATTGTATTTTATCCAGATTATTATTTGCTAAAAACGGTAACGGATTCGGCAGAAACGACGGGCAACTTCACCGGATTTGACAGACGAATCCGCCTCGGCCCAAACACCCTGAAAAAAGCAGTTACAGCCTATCTTTCAATAGTTTATAGAGTCTTTGAAAAAAGGATATAGACTTTTTCAAAAAAGGGTAAGGACTTTTTTGAAACTGAGTAGGCACTCCGTTCGGATTGGGTAGGCACTCCGTTCGGATTGGGTAGGCACCCATTTTTGACGGAATAACTACTCCTTTTTGACTGGATTAGCAATCTCTTGTCTGCCTATTGACTTATTGTATTTTTATGGCTGATAAACAGGACTTCAACGCAGCCACTGCAATCTGCTCCAAACAAGCAGCAACAAGAATCATAATCTAATGACCGAATTGGGGTAAAGGACGCACCACCAAGATACCTTTACAGCTTTTGTTTTGTTCGGTATAGGCGCAGAGTGAACCCTTCTGCACTACCACCTTCTTGGCAACCGACGAGGCATGAATGAAGGTGAGTTCGCCTTTCTGCCAATAGGCAATGCCCACATGTGTCACATCCAACCCCTTGATAGAGGTGACAAAACAGACAATATCTCCATTCTGAATACCAGCCGAACAGCTATCGATGGAGTGTTTGGGTAGGTAGTAATGCGGACGAGCATTGATCTGCTGCTCAATCTGAGCCATCCGTTTCACCCGTTGCGGATGATTCTTCAACGGCTTGTAACTATCCGGATGAGTCGATACAAACGAAAGGTGCAAAGGCCAGGCAACACCACCCAACTCATGAGTCATATCTTTCACACGCCCCTTTTGTTCATTCTCATAGATCCAGTCGCTCATGTAATGCAATCGGTCGGTGTAATCCTCAATCACTTCACCCCGATAACGGATCTTCTGCAACTGACGGCAAAAAGAGTCGAACGAGCATTCGCCCATCTGTTGCGTCAGAGAGAGAGCCAGCACATTCTCCACCAAAGTGGAACAATCAAACTCCCGCAGGTTGACGACCAACTCTTCCGGTTCCTTTTCTAAAGTGCCCCCCACATAAGGCGTTTCCAAAAAGAAGAGGGCACTTTCGACCATCCGATCGCCAACAGACAGTTGCTTCTCTGCTTGCATCTCGCACTGGTAACGGTCATAAACACTCCGGTCGCCGGCATCAACAGTCACCGTCAACGAAGATGAAGATGAAGACTGCTGACATTGTACGCCACTACCCAAAGAAACACCAACAAAACAAAACAGATAAAAAGCCAATCGTTTCATATTCCAATTCCATTCTCTATCCACTCCAAGCCATCGGCCGACAGCCCGACCTATTCTTTCTTCTCTAACAAATCCTGCAACTTCAATAGCTCATCACGAAGTTGAGCAGCCTCTATGAAGTCGAGCTTCTTAGCCGCCTCGGTCATCTGCTTGCGCGTCCGCTCAATAGCCTTCTCAAGCTGAGTGCGATTCATATACTGGATTACCGGATCTGCCACCACACCAACAGGTTGTGGCTCGATATAGGCCTTCGGTTCTGCTGCCACCGGCTGTTTTTCTGCCAACAGAGAGACACTATTCTTAACCACCTGCTTCGGTGTGATACCATGTTTCTCATTATAAGCCAACTGTTTCTCCCGACGGCGGTTGGTCTCGTCCATCGTCTGACGCATACTGTCCGTAATCTTATCGGCATAGAAGATTACCTTTCCATGTACATTTCGGGCAGCACGTCCGGCTGTCTGTGTCAACGAGCGGTGCGAACGCAAAAAGCCCTCCTTATCAGCATCCAGAATAGCCACCAAAGAAACTTCGGGAAGATCCAGACCTTCACGAAGCAAGTTCACACCAATCAGCACATCGAACAACCCTTTACGCAGATCATCCATAATCTGAATACGTTCCAATGTATCTACATCACTATGAATGTAGTTACAACGAACGCCCATACGACTCAGATAAGAAGTCAGTTCTTCCGCCATTCGTTTGGTCAGTGTCGTCACCAGTACACGTTCATCCACCGCAGCTCGCTGGGTAATTTCCTCCATCAAATCATCAATCTGATTCAAGGTTGGGCGCACCTCAATAATAGGATCAAGCAGACCTGTCGGACGAATCACCTGATCCACCACGATGCCTTCACTCTTAATCAGTTCATAATCGGCCGGAGTTGCACTGACATAAATGGCCAAAGGTGTCAATGACTCAAACTCTTCAAAGGTAAGCGGACGGTTATCCATAGCTGCCGGCAGACGGAATCCATATTCCACCAAATTCTTCTTACGGGCAAAATCACCGCCATACATCGCTCTGATCTGAGGAATCGTCACATGGCTCTCATCAACAACCAGCAGAAAATCATCCGGGAAATAGTCGAGCAAACAGAAGGGACGTTCACCCGCCTCACGCCCGTCAAAGTAACGGGAATAATTCTCTATACCGGAACAGTGACCTAATTCACGAATCATCTCCAGGTCAAATGTCACACGTTCATACAGACGTTTAGCCTCATAAGGTTTGCCAATCTCGCGTAGATATTCAACCTGACGGCCCAGATCCACATCAATCTGACCGATCGCCATATTGATACGCTCTTGTGTCGTCACAAACAGATTGGTCGGATAAATATTCAATTCATCCTGTTCATCAATCTCTTGCCCCGTCTGTGGGTCAAACGAAGAAATACGGTCTATCTCATCATCCCAGAACTCAATACGATAAGCCACTCCGTCAAAGGTTTCGATGGCAGGAAATATATCCACAGTATCACCATTCACACGGAAGCAACCACTATGAAAATCCAGTTTGTTGTTAACATACAGCGCATCAACGAAACGGCGCAACAATTTATCTCTATCGATGCGCATACCACGCTCCAGATGTGTCACTTTTTCTGCAAAGGCACGCGGATCGGCCATACCATAAAGGCAGGAAACCGATGATACCACAATCACATCCTTACGTCCCGAAAGCAACGAGGCCGTTGCTCTCAGTCTCAATTTATCAATCTCTTCATTGATGGCCAAGTCCTTTTCTATGTAGGTATCCGTACTTGGCAAATAGGCTTCAGGTTGATAGTAATCATAGTAAGAGACAAAATACTCCACCGCATTATTGGGGAAAAATGCCTTAAATTCACTATAGAGCTGAGCAGCCAACGTCTTGTTATGACTCAAGATCAAGGTTGGTCGCTTCACCTCTTGTATTACATTTGCTATTGTAAAGGTTTTGCCCGAACCGGTAACTCCTAAAAGCGTCTGAAAAGGCACACCGCTTCTGATTCCTTCGGACAGAGCAGCAATGGCCTCCGGCTGATCACCGGTTGGACGAAAGGTTGATGAAAGTTCAAAATTCATAGTAGCATCAATTAGCGCCCTTCGGCATAATCAGCCACAAAACCAGATAAAACAAGATGCCAAATCCCCCAAAGAAGATCATCAATACATAAGCAATACGTACAATGGTAGGATCAAGCCCCAAATAGTCAGCCAAACCGGCACATATACCTGCAATCATCTTATTGCTCGAACGCATTAATCTTTTCTTTTTTTCCATACTTCTCTTATTTTAGCGGTTAACAAGAAGCTATTGAAATATTACAACAACCTCTTATCATGCAAATATAAAACTAATCGCTGTAAAAACCGAATAAAAGCTAAAATAGAAACAAGACTACGTATAGAAACAATAAGAGCTGCGCCAAAACACGATTGTTTTGATGCAGCTCTTTTTAAGATGCGTCAGAATCAGCAAACACAAGGCACTGAGGTCGGTTTGCTAGTATCACGCACCGCTATTAACCACTTTTATTCACTCACTGTTGAAGCTAACGCCCTCCACAATGAATCGGAAGGAACGGGAGCAACAATGCTAAGCGACTGTTTCGATACCGGATGTATCAGTTCGGCCTTGCGACTATGCAGGCTGATGCCGCCATCTTTATTAGACCGGTCAAAGCCATACTTCAAATCGCCCTTGATAGGACATCCCATCTTGGCCAACTGACAACGTATCTGATGATGACGACCGGTCTTCAAATCGACCTCCAACAGATAATAATTATCTGAGCGAGCAATCAATCGGTAACGCAAGACCGCTTTCTTGGCATTAGGGCGCTCTGTATCATAAGCATAACTCTTGTTCTGCTTCTCGTTACGCACCAGCCAATGAACAAGTTCGCCCTCTTCATGAGGAGGACAATTCTTTACGATTGCCCAATAGGTCTTCTTCACCTCGCCCAAACGAAACATATCATTCAGGCGTGAAAGCGCCTTGCTTGTCTTGGCAAACAGAACCACACCACTGACCGGACGGTCCAAACGATGTGTCACACCCACAAACACATTACCCGGTTTGTTATACTTCTCCTTCAGCCACGCCTTCAGCATGTCGGAAAGAGGCATATCGCCCGTTTTGTCTCCTTGCACAATCTCATTGCAGGTCTTGTTTACTGCAATGATATGATTATCTTCATAAATAACATCCACTCTTCAGCTTGCGATTAAAAAGAGGTTGAATTCAAATGATTATTCTTACATATTCATACCACCATCTACCTGGATTACCTGTCCAGATACATAAGATGACATATCAGAAGCCAAGAAAGTAGCAATGTTAGCCACATCTTCCGGTGTACCGCCACGACGCAAAGGAATCTTCTTGCACCATTCTTCACGAATCTCATCAGACAACTTAGCCGTCATGTCTGTGATGATAAAGCCCGGAGCAATAGCGTTGGCACGGATACCACGTGAACCCAATTCCTGAGCAATAGACTTGGCCAAACCAATCATACCTGCCTTAGAAGCAGAGTAGTTACACTGACCAGCATTACCGTGTACACCCACAACAGAAGCCATGTTGATGATGCTACCAGAACGCTGCTTCATCATAACCGGAGTACAAGCGTGTACGAAGTTGAAAGCAGACTTCAAGTTCACTGTCAAAACAGCGTCCCACTGGCTTTCGCTCATACGCATCATCAGACCGTCTTTAGTGATACCTGCATTGTTTACCAAGATATCCACACGACCGAAGTCTTTAACAACTTCAGCAACTACTGCATGAGTCTCTTCAAAGTTAGCAGCATTTGAAGCATAACCTTTTGCCTTTACGCCCAATGCTTCGATTTCACTCTGTGTTGCCAGACCGTTCTCGTCGATTACCAAGTCTGTAAACGCGATGTTTGCACCTTCTGAAGCAAACTTCAATGCAATTGCCTTACCGATGCCACGTGCAGCACCTGTTATAATGGCTACTTTTCCTTCTAACAATTTCATAATTCTATATTTTAATTAAATATATCAACACTTTATCAGACAGGCACCTGTTGAATAACCGCCGCCAAAGACAGTCAAAGCCACCAAGTCGCCCTTCTTAAAACGATCGGCATACTGAGCATACACCAAAGCCGAACTTACAGAACCGGTATTACCCAACTCTTCGATGTTGTGCAAGAACTTCTCTTCCGGCAAGTTCAATTGCTTGGCGATATTCATCATAATACGCATATTGGCCTGATGGCCGATGAAATAACTCAAGTCATCCAACGTATATCCATTCTTATCCAAAAGAGCAAGAACGTTTTTCGGCATATAGGTACAAGCCTGTACAAACACATCACGTCCTTCGGGCATCATGATACCGCCATCACGCGGATAAAGGTGAACGCCCAACATTGCTTTGGGTAAATGTCCTAATCCCTGAGTATAGACCTCAACAATCTCGGCATCTTTTTCAGACACACGGTCTTTTGAAACAAAGAACGCTGCTGCAGCATCGCCCCACAAATGTCCCGACTTCGGATCTGTTTCATTACTATAAGCCGAATTCTTATCTGCACCCAACACCAAAGCCTTCGTTGCCTTTCCCATAGCAAAATAGCCTTCCACCACCTCAAGGGCATTCATGAAAGAGGAACAAGCCGAAGACAGATACAATGCTTTTGCATTCGTGATATTAAATTCATGCTGAGCCATATGTGCAGCAGTAACTACGGTGTCATAGGGTGAATAAGACGCCAAAACGATTAAATCCACCTCAGTAATATCATATGGCAACTTCGGAAGAGCCTGACGAACAGCCTCCATACTCATTGTATTGATATTCTCTTCCGGTTTTGCTTTAGAGCGAGTACGTATTCCCGTACGCTGTTCTATCCACTCACTCGTAAGTCCATTCAACTCCAAAAAATGCTGGTTATCTACCCGCTCTTCAGGCACATAATACCCAGTAGTATTAATAAACATCCTCACGTAATTTTCTAATTACTTAATCTTTATACCGTTAAATATCAAATTCATCACATTGTCTCTCCGCTTGATACGCTGACTAATATTATCCCCCATAATTCCACGGATATAAGGAACTTCCAGTCCCTTTAACGCATGATGAAGCACTACGGCTGTGATATCTGTATCCGGCATACTAAAAACTCCCTCTTCTACTCCGGCATCCAATATACCTTTGATGATTTCGATCTCTCGTAAGTCAAAGCTCTTACGCACCTTCTCTACTCGCCAAATATCTCTGAAGAAATTGGCACGAAGCGTTCCGTTACGAAACACCAATGCCTTGATGGCATCTAATCGTGCATAGACAAAGGTCATCAATTTCTCATCTGCAGGCAGATCTTTTCCTGCCACATCCAGTAGCATTTTATACAACTGGTCCAATTCCGACTCGACAACAGCCAGATATATCTCATTCTTACTTTTGAAATACGTATATAATGTACGTCGTCCCTTTTGTGAGGCCTGTGCAATATCATTCATTGTCGTATTGTCCACCCCCATGCGGGCAAACAATTGTCTGGCCACATCAACCAACATATCACGTGTTTTTGAAACTGTCATCGGCATCGCATTGCACATTTTGAATAAAACTGTGCGCAAAAGTACCGAAAAAAACATAACTTACAAAGTCCTGATTGATTTTATCTATGTTTAAACCATAATAAACATCAAATAACCTTCTCTTCACCTTCTCTTCACAGCCTCATTTTGTAAAAATGTTGCCCAAAAATTTGTTTTATCCAAAATAGTATATACCTTTGCACTCGCAATCGGGAATGATTGCTACTATATCGCGGAGTGGAGCAGTGGTAGCTCGTTGGGCTCATAACCCAAAGGTCGTAAGTTCGAGTCTTGCCTCCGCAACTAATTAAAGAGCTGTATCAAAATAGTTAATTTGATACAGCTCTTTTTTCATGTATCAAAAATGGCGAAATGCCACGCTGAAAGCATACTCCCATAGCAATGCCGGGCGCGTAGTCTGGGCAAAAAAATATCTCTGGCGAATCACTTCGGCAGAGATACCACACAAATCAAACATTTTAGGATTTTAAATTAACCCTCGTTAGTGTCTAAAACTACTTATTATTAACTTTTCTGTTTGGTCTATTGACTACACAAATTACTCACATTAACTTAACACAACAAAAAAGTCATCCCTAAAACCAGCTTTTATAAACAAAAAAATAGAATTATCAATTGAGCCGTCAACACCCTGAGAAACATTGTCAAAGGATAGACTGTTGCATATCCTACCGCCGGAACATCATTGCCTGCCGTAGTATTAGCATAAGCTAATGCAGGCGGATCGGTTGTACTTCCGGCCAGCAATCCCATCAAGGTAAAATAGTTGAGCTTGTATATATACCGACCTATACATCCCACAATTAGCAAGGGAAGCATAGTGATGATAAATCCATAACCAATCCAGGCAACGCCTCCGCGATTGACTATCGTATCGACAAAACCGGTACCGGCATTCAATCCGACACAGGCAAGGAATATAGTTATACCCACTTCACGCAACATAAAGTTGGCACTCTGTGTGGTGTAGGTAATCAGTTTATAGCGGTAGCCAAAACGGCTGATCAACAAGGAAACAACCAAAGGTCCACCGGCCAAACCTAATTTAACGGGCTGCGGAATGCCTGGGAATGTCAACGGAATACTTCCCAAAAGAACACCCAAAGCAATACCCACAAAAATGGTAATCAGGTTAGGCTCGTTCAAACGCTTCAACGAATTACCCATCAAAGAAGCCACTTTATCGACTGCAAGCTCACTGCCCACAACCGTGATTCGGTCTCCAATCTGAAGGACTAATTCTGATTTTCCCACCAGCTCTACACCGGCACGATTCACGCGTGTAACATTAATGCCATAGAGTCGTCGAAGTTGCAATTCGCCCAAACGCTTACCGTTCATATCCGGCTTTGTCACCAGAATACGGCGACTGACAAATTTACTTTCTGCCGGAATCCATTGCTTGCGATCCATCTGAATCTCCGAACCGATAAATGTCTTTATTACCTCGACATCCTGTTCGGTCGTAACCACGAATATCTTATCCCCTTCGTTCAAGACTGTTTCGCCTGAGGCGATCTCTATCTTACTTGTATGAGCCTTTGAAATTCGTGACACCACAAAGTCTCTGTGCTCCAACAAGACGGCAATGCGATAGACCGTTTTACCGAAAATGGCGGGATTCTGAACCACCAAAGAGACGGGAACAGCTCCGGCGAAATGCTCATCAACTTCTGCTTCAAGCTGCTTTTCCTCCTTCTCCAACGAGATGCCAAAGATCCACTTAATAAGCAACGTGGATAAAATGATTCCCACAACACCCAATGGATAGGCCACGGCATAACCCAATGCAATAGATTCATCTGCCACTCCGTGCATATCAAAATAGGCTTGCTGGGCAGCTCCCAATCCTGGCGTGTTGGTGACAGCTCCGGAAAGAATACCAACCATCGTAGGAATAGGAACGCCTGTTATATAATGTATCACCAATGCCGTTAATGCACCCAGACCCACAATACCGCAAGCCAACAGATTCAATCTCATTCCTCCCTTCTTGAATGAGGAGAAAAATCCGGGACCTACCTGCATTCCTACCGCATAGACAAACAGCACCAATCCAAATTCCTGAAAGAAATGAAGAACTTCCGGATGGATACGAAATCCAAAATGCCCCAAGAATATACCAACAAAGAGCACCAATGTAATACCCAGTGATATGCCAAAGATCTTAACTTTGCCCAACTGAATACCCAAAGCGATCACTATCGACAACAACAGTATCGAGTGCCCTACATTCTGTCCCCACAATAAATCTTGTATCCAATCCATATTATTATTACTTTTTATTTATACTCAAGTTAAAAGTATCTCTGGCGAATCACTTCGGCAGAGATACACACATAGCAAACATCTTCTTACCCTAAGTATCTACTAATACCTGGTGTGTCTAAACTTAATTATACTAATTATACTAATCATACAGATCTTATAAAGGAATCTTATAGCATGGAGAGAACAACCACCATGGGCCTGATTGACACAAACAACCCTGCACAAGGAATGCTACCGTATGGATACAATGATGACTCCACACTTTTTCAACTCCAGTTTTATAATGATTCAACTTCTTTCTCACTGCTTTCCTAAACCCACGAGCAAAAACAGCAAATATCGAACGGCAGGTCTTCTGACTTACTCCCATCTTGCAGCCTTCCCAGTCGCATAAAACAACCAGTGGCTAATGAAGAATTGCAAAATGTTGAAACGGAGCTTCACAGCAGCGGGACTGTCCGGGATTCTCACCCGATTCCCTTTTAATCCAAAATAGCAGAATACTATTGTGGAACCGATTCGGAGGCAAAGATACAACTTATTTAATAGAAAACAACTTTTTATAGATAAAAAAACAAAATGTCAGAAACCTCAAAGAAGGGTTGTGTAGAATGGATATTTTAATATCGCCATTAAGATGCGTCAGAATCAGTAACATACAAAGCTCTGAGGTTTCTTCCACATATAAAAAACGGCTGCAATCCCTCTGCAGAGAGATGCAACCGAATACTATTGTAATAACTGTGAAACTGTCAAAAGGCTGTTTTAAACAACCTCAAGGTGCGTCAGAATTAGTAAAATGCGAGGCGATGAGGATGAGGCCAACAGGAGTTTACTATCGTAAATGACTGAGGTCGAATTCCGAAAGCAACGTAGCAGTTTGCAATTATGACACACCGCTATTGTAATAACAGAGGGTGCGGCCTATATTTTCCTCCCTATCTCGGCCGCACCCAAACTGTTCCCTTAAAAAATGCTATAAAGTAAGAACACCCAATGAGCTACAATGGCTGCCACAATACCGCCAAAAGTATGAGCCAAGATAGCCTTTGATGTCAATTCACGATATCCCAATGAGTCAAGCATCGCTGTATGTGTACTCAAAAAACCACTCCAACACATACCGATTGCTGTAAATACGGCGATTGCATTACCATCAGCCCAGCCGGAAGAAACGAAGCTCGGAACCAAACTCAAGGCTGCACCTACAGCACCCAGAGCTGTAATCGGGAAGGCAACAAGATGCGGGTCGTTGAAACCAAATATCCAACGGAACACGATATCGATCTTATTAGCCAACCAAGGCAACAATTCAACACCTTCATAAGCGGCACCTGTATATTCACCACTTGCTGATGGACCGAATGTCAAAATCATCACTAATGTAGAGATAATCAACACACCCGGGATAATAGCAACACCTACATCCACACCTGTGCGACCACCATCCAACAAAGAGTTCAAGATACGGATGAACAGAGTCTTTTCCTCTTCCTTTACCTCTTCTTCTGCCAAAAGTGATTCATCACTGGCTGCCTCAACAGCATAAGCAGGATAAGCCTTCACCACAAAGCGCTGCATCAAACGAGTAGAGACGATACATCCACAAAAAGCACCAAACAGACCGATGAACGGTTCTGCATAGAAGCCCTGACCCACCATAAACACGATAACAAGCAAACCCATACCGAATGCTGTACCGAAGTTGGTCAATGAGATATACTGATATTTCTTGAAATAGCTACAGAAACGTTTATCCTGTGACAACGCAATGATAGCAGGGTTATCTGACAAGAAGGTCATGACAGCACCTAATGAAGCCACACCCGGCAGATTAAACAATGGACGCATCAACGGACGAAGCAGTTTTTCGAGCAGCTTAACTACTCCAAACTCTACAAAAAGACGACCGATAGCACCTGTAATTACACAGATACCCATCAGATAAAACACTGTATTCAGCAACAGGTCGTGTGCTGTCTTCATAATTGTATTCAACATCTGAGGCACGCCCATAACAGAGCCGATGTAACTAAACAGAGCAAATACAACTACCAAACAGGGAATGCCGGTTGGAATAAAATCCCAAATCCCTACTTTTTTCTTTTCCATGCTATTTACTTATTATTTATGACTATACGAAAAAATGTTTACTTTCCACTTTACACCCACATCAACGATGGATTGTTTAGGCAGCGTTGTTCCGGCTTCATTGCCGTTGCTTCCCCATGAATAACAGAAATTAGCATGAATACGAAGATTACGGTCGCCATCACGCAGCGGGAAATATTCAACACCACAGCCCACACGTGTCAGCTCAGTACCTGTATAAACGCAATAGTCGCCCTCTGTATCGGTGCGGTTCACATCGTAGGTAACCTTACCAAACAGATTCACTTTCGGACTTACCGCACATAACAGTTCGCCCATCACTGAACAGTCTTTAAAGAAAAAGGCATGCTTATTGGTGGCACGGTTCATAAAGTCTAACTGCAAACGCACATTGCCCATCTTGAACTCATTACCCAAAGCCAAATAATAGATAAACTTGCCCGGCTGATATTCCTGCATATTGGCAGAATAGATGCTATTGAACCAATCGTGTGATCCATTCCACATCAAGTTATAGGCATACATATCCTCGCTCTTCTGGCGGAACGGACTTTCGCAGACCTGCATCGTGAACTTGTCTTTACCGCTGTTTGTTGTATAAGCCATGCTCACACCTAACTGATAGCAAGGAATATTATTCCAATATTCCGAACAGAAATAGAGGTCAATCGGTGCACGGTCATATTCATAACCACCAATACCAACCACCTGCTTACCACCGGAGAAGCTCCAATTATCAGTAGCCTTATAGGTCAAGAACACCCAGTCTGTCGCATCAAAGAAACTTTGATCGGCATGAGCTTTGTTTAAACGCTGTCGATAGGAATAGGAGAACGAATCAGAAATGTTTCCATTCATGATGATATTGATAAACTTGCCTTTGAAGCCTGAGTTAGACTTCACCGCATCGCCATCAAGGTATTCGCGCTGGTAATCTACACGCACTTCTCCCTGTAGGTCTAGCCATTTGTTTTCTTGAGCATTCGCATTGCTGAGACTAGCTACAGCCAGCAGCAAACCAATGGTTTTCTTCATGGTACAAAAAATATTCTACTTTTATTTAAGGTTATTACCCCTTGTCTGCTTTAACAAGGCGCGCAAATATAGCAATTATCTTTGAAATAATAAGAATGCTCTAAACTTAAAATCAGACCGGCTTTTCAGGTGGATAAAGCATTTATCGGGATAACTAATTGTATATCACAATCTAAACAACAACAACGACAGTGGTGTGCTGCTTGGGTTATTAACACTATTTCAGAAAGCAATCATAAAATATTCTTATCCGCACTTTCCAAAATGGCATGTAATCACACAGACAACCAGCTAAACTCCGAGTCTATGATTGCATTTTGTCAACAGATAGGCCTTATTTAACATTCTAACAAATATCATTCCCCATTCATTGAGGCTATGCCTAAAACAGCTCGCTTCTACGCAAAGAATACGGTGCGCCAGAACAGTTATCTTGACGCACCGTATTCTCATATACATTTATTATATCAATTACATTCCCTGAATACGATAAGGCATACGAGCCACGATGCCGGACTCTGTCTCTGCCTTGCGGATCGTTGAGTAAAGCTGGAATGCGTCCTTACCCAAAACAGACTTTGCGATAGAAACCTTAACCTCATCCAGCTGTTTTTCCAACAACTTAGTCAGGAAGTCTTTCGGGCCGTCGGCCACTGTTACGGTATAATCGGGCAGCATAGCCAAAGTAGCAGCCTCTTGGATAGCATCATCCAAACCGCCCAGCTGATCGACCAAACCTCTTTCCAAAGCCTGTTCACCGGTCCACACACGACCCTGTCCAATCTTGTCAATAGCCTCTTTTGTCATGCCACGACCTTCGGCACAGCGAGTCAAGAAAAGGTCATAGGTCTGCTCTACACTACGCTGAATCAAGGCCTTCTCGTCTTCACGCATCGGACGGCTCACATCTCCCAAATCGGCAAAGGTATTGGTCTTTACCACATCGGTTGTTACTCCCACCTTATCGAAGGTTCCGGCCAAGTTGCGAACCACTCCAAACACACCGATTGAGCCGGTCAATGTGGTGCGCTCTGCTATAATCTTATTGGCCGCACAAGAGATGTAATAACCACCGGAAGCGGCATAGTTACCCATAGATACAACAATCGGCTTCTTGCTCTTCAACTCGACCACCTCTTTCCAGATCTGTTCAGAGATATAGGCACTGCCGCCCGGAGAGTTTACACGGAAAACAACCGCCTTCACGTCATCATCATCCTTAAGTTTGCGCAGCTTCGCAGTCATCTCTTCGGTAATCAACTGCTCGTCGGCATTCAACGGATTGGGCGAAGAGGCATCTTCTCGAATCTCACCCTCGGCATACAGCACGGCAATCTTATCTTTACTTACTTTTTCTGTCACCTTGATAGAAGAAACTTTGCTTACACCGGCACACTTCATCTTCTCATCCATCTTCTGACCGGCCATAGCCTTTACACTGTTCTCGGCTTCGAAGCGATAGCGCAAAGCATCAGCCAATTTATAGTCAATCGCATTGGAAGCCTGTCCCAAAGCCAAGCCTTCGTCCAAATAACGGTCAAGCTCTTCGGCTGTCACCGAACGGCTTTCTGCGATAGACGAAGTCACATTCTTCCACACACTGCCCAAGAACGAGGTCAACTGTTCGCGATTGGCATCGCTAAACTTCTTCAAGAAGAAAGGTTCTACCGCACTCTTATAGGTTCCTACCTTAAATATATAGTGCTCCACGCCCAACTTATCGGCCAAACCGGTAAAGAAAAGGCCTTGTGACACCAAACCGGTCAGCGCTACACTACCCTGCGGATTCAGGAAGACAGAGTCTGCCACACTACAAAGATAGTAGGCGCCTTGCGTGTAACTGTCGCCATACGAAACGATGAACTTGCCACTCTCCTTGAATGATAGCAACTCGCGGCGGATAGCCTCGAGACCGGCAAAACCGGAATTCATGGCTCCTGCCTCCATATAGATACCTTTAATATTCTCGTTTTCCTTGGCACGACGAATGGCTTTGATCATATCAGAAATGCCCTGCTGTTCATTGCTTTCACCTAATATTTTGGCAAAAGGATTCTCCACCGCCTGATCGACCAACGTTCCCTTCAATGCTATTTTCAACACGGTGTTTGGTTCGGGCGTATATTCTGTTGAGCTTCCTACGCTGGCCAACATTCCCAGCCCAATGAAGATAAAGCTCACTACAACGATACCTAATGCAATCAACACTCCCAGTGTGGATGCAAATACTGTTTTAAAAAACTGTTTCATGCCTTACTTTTACAATTTGTTTTTAACCTTAACAATAGGCAAAAGAATATATTATTTCTGAAAACTCCAAGGATGTCTTTTAATATCTTTCTCTAATAAAAAGAGTTTTTTCCTATATACATATATATAGTCTTTATCCGTCGGCGGAATCAGTGTTGTCTTTCTGGCTGGACGATTCCGATGAAAGGAGGAGTCGTGCTGTGGAAAAGCTCGGGCGATGTGTCTTTTTAACAGCATTAAAACAGTGTTTAAACAGTGTTTAAAGATGGTAACACTCACTTTATCCAAGGCGCTGGGCTGTGGAGCGCCACCTTACATTCTACGAATCGTGACGAACCACAAAAGGGCTGCATCATAGATTGTTTTGATGCAGTCCTTCTTTTAATAGGCACCGAAAGTAACTTTCTTTTCCTATCCGATTTTATCTCAGATTCACTTTCAATGCTACGGTATAATGTTCTTTTTGGGAACCGGGAACGGTTCCAACCGCAGGTTTCTCTCCATTGATAGTTATCTGTTTCAGTTCAGAGCTGTCCCATGTCATTTCAAATGAATATGGAGCTTTGAAAGCGTGGCTATCCAATGTGAAAGTATAGTTGTTTGCTGAAGCACAATTATTTACAAGACGCAGATAATATCGTCCATCTTCTCCTTTTTCGGGGCGAGTCGGCCATACGGCGAAATTGTTCAGATTTTCCTTAGGCTCCATCGGGATGGCTCGTACTAAGAGAAACTCTTTGGCCTCTGCTTCATTGGTAATAATAGGATTGCCATCTGCATCAACCAATTCAACATAAAATGACAGTATCGGAGAAACCACTGGTTCATCGTTATTGTCGCAACTTGTAAACATTATTGACATAGCTGCCAATAATAAACTTAAAATTCTCATTTTCATATTACTATAATTTTAGATTCTACAAACATAGTGAATTTGCTTTAAAAGCATATATGACTATTAGGGTTTAGATAATATTAATTGTTTTACATTCTTTTTATATTTGGGCTCATAATAGTAGCCATCTTCAGTTCCACCTCATCCCCAATTGTAATGAGTTAATATAGATAGATGGAGACAATATTCTTTTCGACATAGCCGAAGATAGGATCTATGCTACGTCCTCCTGTTCCGCTTAGCTCTTTATTCTCCCATTCTATTA